>CASEGV010000031.1:0-23715 GCA_949287595.1 uncultured Mycoplasmatota bacterium | reverse complement strand
ATCTCCTTTAAAAATTTCAGTATACTTTTCTAATGTATTTTGACTTTTCTTAGATGTTGTTTGGTGTTCTTCTTGATACTTTTTATAGTCCCAAATCATCCCATGATTTTCGTCCCAGGCAATTTGTTCTTCCGTTAAATCTTTGTAAGTGTAATATTTTTCTCCTTGTTGCATGGCATTATAGATTCCTCTTCTAACACTTATTAGACTTCCTAAATTTATTACTCCGATTCCTTCTAGTTCTACTGTTTCTGTTTGCTTAATATCTAAATTGTCTTTTTCAGGATGCTGTTTTTTCCATTTTTCTACTGCTTGGCGATAGTTATTTTCTTGCCATTCATCATAATCCCAAATCATGCCATGTTTTGTGTCCCAGGCTATTTGTTCTTTCGTTAAATCTTTTGACGTCCCATATTTTGTTCCTTGTTGCATGGCATTATAAATACCTCTTCTAGTATTTATTAACCTTCCTAAAGCTATTACTCCAATTCCTTCTAATTCTATTGTTTCGGAGTACTTAATATCTAAATTTTCTTTTTCAGGATGCTGTTTTTTCCATTTTTCTATTGCCTGGCGATAGTTATTTTCTTGCCATTCATCATAATCCCAAATCATGCCATGTTTTGTGTCCCAGACTATTTGTTCTTCGGTGAGATTTTTTCGCCTATGATATTTTTCTCCCTGTTGCATAGCGTTATAAATACTTCTTCTCTTACTTACTAGGCCTCCTAGATTAGCCTTAATATCTAAATACTTTTTTTCAGGGTGTAGTTGTTGCCATTTTTCTACTGCCTGGCGATAGTTATTTTCTTGCCATTCATCATAATTCCAAATTATCCCATGTTTTGTGTCCCAGGCAATTTGTTCTTCCGTTAAATCTTTGAAATTTTTGTATTTTGTTCCTTGTTGCATGGCATTATAAATACCTCTTCTACCACTTATTAGGCTTCCTAAATTTATTACTCCAATTCCTTCTAATTCTACTGTTTCTCTCGCTTTGACGTCTAAATATTCTTCTTCGGGATGTAGTGCTTGCCATTTTTCTACTGCCCTACGATAGTTATTTTCTTGCCAGGCTTCATAATCCCAAATCATCCCATGTTCCGTGTCCCAGACAATTTGTTCTTCTGTTAATTTTTTATATTTGCTGTATTTTTCTCCCTGTTGCATTGCATTATAAATTCCTCTTCTAATGCTTATTAGACTTCCTAAATTTATTACTCCGTTCAGGATGTAGTGCTTGCCATTTTTCTATAGCTTTTCTATATATTTCTTCTGATATTTTTTCTTTCATATTTTCAACTACTTTCTTATTTTATTAGATTTATTTAATTAGAAAAGAACAAGAGTTGTTTGAAATATACTCTTGTTATTTTCTTAATGTTTTGTTTGCTATTTCTTCTTTAATTAATTTTACAAACTCTGCTTGTGATACTGTTGTTGTTTCTTTTTGTCCGTGTAGTCTGTAACTAATTGTGTTATCTTGTTTTTCGTTATCTCCTAGAATTAGTGTATATGGAACTTTCTTTGTTTGTGCTTCTCTTAGACGATATCCTAGTTTTTCATTTCTATCATCTAGTTCTGCACGGATACCTTGTTCTTTTAATTTTTCTGTTACGACACTTGCATAGTCTCCTTGAAATTCTGATGATACTGGAATTACTTCTACTTGTGTTGGAGCAAGCCATGTAGGGAATGCACCTTTTGTCTCTTCAATTAAGAAAGCTGTGAAACGGTCAAATGTTCCAAATATTGCTCTATGGATTACTACTGGTGTTTGTTTTTCTCCGTTAGAATCTACATAAGTTAATTCAAATCTTCTTGGTAATAAGAAGTCTAATTGACAAGTTGAAAGTGTTACTTCTGGTCCAACTGCTGGTTTTACTTCGACATCTAGTTTTGGTCCGTAGAAGGCTGCTTCTCCTTCTGCCTCAAAGTAGTCTACTCCAAGTTCATTTAATACTTCTCTTAGTTTATTTTCAGCAGTATCCCACATTTCGTCATCATCAAAATATTTTTCTTTATCATTTTTATCTCTTAGAGATAATCTAAATTTATAGTCTTTAATACCAAAATCTTTATATACATCTAGAATTAAGCTAACTACTCGTTTAAACTCATCTCCAATTTGATCTGGTCTTACAAATAGATGCGCATCATTTTGACACATGCAACGAACTCTTTCCAATCCTTTTACTGCTCCACTTGCTTCATATCTAAAGTCTGTTGCAAATTCTCCTATACGAACTGGTAAGTCTCTATAAGAATGCATCTTATTTTTATATACTAACATATGATGTGGACAGTTCATTGGACGAAGGACAAATTCTTCATCATCTACTTTCATCATAGGGAACATATTTTCTTTATAATGATCCCAGTGACCTGATGTTTTATATAAATCAACGGTACCAACACATGGAGTGTATACATGATTATATCCCTGAGTTTCTTCTTTTTGGTAGATATAGTTTTCTAGTTCATGACGGATTAATGCTCCATTTGGTAACCATAATGGCATACCAGATCCTACTAATTCGTGTGTCATGAATAATTCTTGTTCTTTTCCAATCTTTCTATGATCTCTTTCTTTTGCTTCTTCTAGTTCTTTTAAGTAAGCATTTAGGTCTTCTTCTGTTTCAAAACAAACTCCATAGATTCTTTGAAGCATCTTGTTTTTGGCATCACCTTTCCAGTATGCTCCACTATGTTTGATTAGTTTAAAATGTTTTAATTCTTTTACTGTATCTACGTGTGGTCCTCTACAAAGGTCTGTAAAATCTCCTTGACTGTAGCAAGAAATCTTTTCTTCATTTTCATCCATTCTAGAGATTAAATCTAATTTGTATGGATCATCTTTAAACATTTCTAGGGCTTCTTCTTTTGTTAATTCATGACGGACGATTCTTTTTCCGTCTTTCGCAATTTTTTTCATCTCACGTTCTATTTTAGGAAGATCTTCATTTGTTAATGTTTTATCTCCTAAGTCAATGTCATAATAGAAACCTTCTTCTATTACTGGTCCTACCCAGAATTTTGCCTCTGGATATAGGTGTTTTACTGCTTGTGCTAATAAATGAGCACAAGAATGGTTCATTATACTTAATTTTTCATTTTCTTTTATATTTATCATTTTTATCTTTCCCTCTTTCTACCTTTATGAAATGATTTTGGATAAGTTTCCTTTCTACTAGATTTTTCTGTTATCGTGAATCCATCATATTGAAATATACGTTCATCTACTTTTTCTACTACTAATCCAAATGCATCATACTCTAAGTTTTCTTTTGCTAGTATTTCTACTCTTTTTGCAAGCATTTCTTCTGCCGAATGATTTTCTAAGCAGTTAGATAAATCACTTTTAGGATTTTTATATGCTATAATTTGAGCTTTTTTATGTTTCTTATTACATTCACTTCTTACTAATACATAGTCTCCTCTTAATACATCTTCAATGCTGATTTTTGCAATGTTTTCTGATTTAGGTATTGGTATGTTCTTTTCTAACATATAATTTTTCATACCTTTATGCGATAATGGTTTTGTTAGCGTGTAGTCCACTCCTAAATATTTTGTTAGATAATCTCTTGTTGTTATTGTTAATTTGGCGCTTACATTTTTCATTTATTTACTCCTCACCTTTCTTTTTATTATTACTTCATCTTCTTCATATTTTTCATAATCTACAGGATCTAGTCCTAATTCTTCTTCCATCTTTAGTTGTTTTTCGTAACAAACTACTCTAGCATATTCTTTTAGACTAGGATGGAGACAATTTTGAGTTACTCTTACTAAGTAGTCTATTGGCATATGATCAATTATATTATAACTTTCTTTTAATTCTACTATCGGGGATGTTGCAAATTTTAGGCTAATTGTATCCCATAACAAGTCTTTTTGAAATGATGTTATATTTGCTCTTTTAAATCTTTTTGCCAATGAGGAAATTGTAACTTTGTCATCTAAGTACCGGTCTGTTAGAATTGTTCTAACATATTTTGTAAATTTTTCATCCTGTTTTTGACTTTCTAAAGTAAACAATACTTCCTCAGAAAAATTTTTTACTAATGGTTTTTTCATTTTTTACTCCTTCAATAATTAAAAAAAGCACCTCCTATTAGGAGTGCTTTATACACGGTACCATCCTTCTTTTTACTCTTTTTTTATAACGGTATTACCGAGATTACTTTTATAATCCTACTAGAAAGGGAGTAATAAATTAGTCTTTTCTTCGTTTTCACCTGCCACGAAGTCTCTTTTAAAAAGGGTCTAATTTACCATATCCTTTGTCAATGTATTTCACGCTATGTCGTTATCATATCACTTTTTTTGTTTTCGTGCAATCTTTTCTTTTCAGTCTTTTATAAATTTTATATAATATTATTAAGGTGATACCTATGAGTGAAATTATTCATTTAGATAAAACAAGATTAGAAAAGATGCGTCCTAATTTTCGAGGAAGTCATGCTATTTATAATTTTATATTAGATGATAAATTGTATTATTTTAAACAAGTACCTATGCGAGAATTAATCATGGAAATGGTATCTATGCGGGTTGCTTATCATTTAGGACTTCCTTATTTAGATGAACAGGTGGCAATTGTGGAAGATGAAATTGGTCTTCTTAGTGAGAGTTATTTACATAGTAACGAGTCTAGTTATAATTTACATACTTTGATGGAGAACTACTTTTATGAAATGCAGGAGGATGATGAGGATTTTTTTGATTATCAAGATATGCGTCGTTTGAATAATTTAGAAGATATTTGGTTTGCGTTGGAAGAAAAATATAGTCCTGATACTGTGGAGAAACTTATGAATGGAATCTGTGATATTTTTATGTTTGATATGTTACTTGGTGAGGGCGATAGAACATTAGGTAATATTGAAATTATTGAGGGAGAAGCTGGTGTTAGACTAGCACCTATTCACGATACTTCTAGTATTTATAATGACCATGTTTTATTAGGGGTTGATAATGAAGATTACATTCATAGTGATATTGAAAAGTTAAATAAGTTTTTAAATACTTCTGATAGTTATTATTCGAATAGATTTTATTCTTTTTTAAATACGTTAGAAACTATTGATATTTCTTCTATTCTTAATGAAGTTATTGATACGGGAGTTCCTATTGATACAAAATTACAAGAAGAAATTGCTTCTAATTTTCATCATAGATGCCAAGTATTGAAAGAATGTAAAAGAGTTAGTAATACTAAATAAATTACTAACTCTTTTTATCTGCTTGTCCAAGATAATGGTACATCCATTACTGATTGTAGTCCTTGAAATCCTTGGTAATATCTTTGTCTACCATAGGTAAAGAAACTATTTAGTGTTGGACAACTTCCATTAGGATCTGTATAACTACAATCTACTAGGGCAATATGTAAATGAACTCCAGTTGATCTTCCTGTTGTTCCCATGAATCCTAAGTAGTCATTAATAGTTACTGGTTTTCCTACATATAAGTTTGGAGCGTAATTGGATAAGTGTACGTATTGAGATGTATAATTTTGTCCGTCGATATTATGATTTACAGTTACAATTTTTGCTCCGGCTGAATCTGTATATATACTTGATATTACTCCATTGGCTATTGGATATATTGGTTCTCCTTCTCCTCTATAGCTTGTAATATCTAAGGCAAAATGGGAAGCAGAAACATAACTTGTTATACGGCCCACTTCTGTTGGAAGATACCAAATCCTCTTTGGCGCTTCTAGTGTCGCTACTGAGTTATTTTTTGCAGGCAATTCTACAGGAACTAGTGCTCCATCTCCCTCTTTATTTGGTGTTATCATTTGTTTATAAATTTGAAAAACACTCATTGTTTGTTTGGATGTTGCTTCTTTTTCTGGAATAGATGCCATAGCCATATCTTTTGTATTAATTAGTTCATAATTTAGTTGATATTCTTGAGCTTTGATGTTGTTATTATAATAAGTTAATGAAAAAGCAATTAATAATATAAAAATAGATAATTTCTTTATATTTTCTTGCGTATTGAACTTCCTTAGTATCTTCATTTTGCTGCCCCCTAGAAATGAGAATATTATACTACTTTTTCCTTGTTTTGTAAAGAAGAATATTCTTACTTTCTTCTATTTTTACCAATTAACTCCATAGTTATTGTCAATTGTTTAATCCGCTCTATGATTCTTCTTGCTTTTACTTTATCTACACCTGATGATGTGGTTGCTAGAGAGGACTCTAATTCCTCTAGCGTTAGGTTGGAAGTAAAGAAAGTTGGTAAGTGATTTTGCATCCTATATTGTAATATAGGGCCTAGTACTTCATCTCTTGACCAGTTACTTTCGTTTTCAGCACCTATATCGTCTAATAATAGAACTGGAGATGTTTTGATAAAGTCAAATTTTTCACTGTAATCTGTTTGAAATGATGATTTTAGACTTCGTAAAAATTCAGGATAATATACTAAGGCACAATGAATTTTCTTTTTGGCCATTTCATTTAATAAGGCAGCAATTAAATAGGTTTTTCCACTACCGAAGGAACCTGTTAAATAAAGTCCCTTGGGATTTTCTTTCTTTTGATATTTATCCATAAATTCTTTAAAGTATTTTATAATTGGAATTCTTGATTTGTCATCTGTATATACTTCTTTAAGAGATGCTTCTTTTATTTCTAGTGGCATATCAAATAGTTCTAAGTTTTCTTTATATGCATTTTCTTTTTGTGCTAGTACGTTCCATTTACAAGCAAGATAAGAAAATCTTATAATATTTTTTTCTTTTTCTGGTGTATATCTATATCCTATTACTTTATTTTTACAGCAAGCTAAGCTTTTACAATTTTTACAATTTGTATATTCCATATAAGAATCTTCTAGACTAGATGTATACTTTATTAATATTTGTTCCTCTATTCCTAGAGAGTCTACATATTTTTTAAAATCTTTGTTACTGCAAGCATCTTGATAAGAATGAATTAACTCTAATTCATTCGATTTCTTTTCTACTAAATTATTTATATTTTTCATCTAATCACCTTTACTTCTTTTTTATTTTAACTTGTTTTTTTCTAATTGTCTATATCTTCTACTACTTCTTCTGTTTGAGGATAAATCGTAATTGTTCCCGATGTTTTTGTTTGTAAATAAGGAATATTTTGTGTACTTAGTCTATCTAGTACTTCTTTACTTGGATGATGATATCTATTATTTTCTCCAACAGATATTAAGGCAAGCCTTGGTTTTGTCTTTTTTAGAAATGATAGACTAGTACTAGTGTTAGAACCATGGTGCCCTATCTTTACTATATCTACTTTTAGATTATAATTTTTTTGAAGATATGATTCGGTCTTTGTAGTTGCATCTGCCATTAATAGTACTGTTAAGTCGGGATGAGTTACATAAAATACGGAACTTCCTGTATTTTCATCTTCCCATTTTTTATTGATTTGATATAAAGTAAAATTTCCTATTTGAAACATTTCCTCTTGCCCTACTTGTTTTGTTCTAGATATTTTCTTTCTTATATTTTGTTCTAGTGATTGTTTATTTCCTAAGTTTAGATAAATATTATCTACTTGAAAGTTTTTTTCTAAATAGATGGCTTCCCCTGCATGATCTTTATCACCGTGTGTTAGAAAAAGATAGTTTAATTTTTTTATTCCAAGACTCTTTAATAGTGGTATGGTTGTATATTTTGTAATTGTTGATGATTCATTTGCATCATATGCTACTTTTCCTCCCGTATCAATTAAGCTACTTTTTCCTTTGGAATAAATTAAAATGGAGTCTCCTTGTCCTACATCAATCATCTTTATAAAATCTTTTTGATAGATACTAGGTAAATAATAGTGTAATCCTAATCCTAGTAAGAGTAATAGTAGTATTTTTTTCTTTTTTGTTTTTAAGTATAGAAAAATAATACTTAGTTCTACTATATAAAAAATAAGTGGAATCCTAGCAAAAATAAGTTTACCAAAATTAACATTATTAAGATATAGAGAACTTGTTTCTAATACTTTTATTACTATATTATATAATGGTTCTACTACTGGAAATAAAAATGTGATAATGCTTGCTGGAAAGACAATCATATTAATGAATGGAATATAGAATAAATTATATAAGATACTTGCTATATTTATTTCATAAAAATAATAAATACTAATAGGAATACTAAGTAAAAATGCTAGGTAGGAACTTTTTAATAATGATATTAGATAGGAGGCCTCTTCCTTCATGAAATAAATTAGTCCAATACTAATGATATAAGAATACCAGAAGCCTACTTCATATATGTAGTACGGATTTATTAATAATGTTATAGTAATGGCGATAGTAATTAGTGTTTTCTTTGCTAAGGCTAGATTCCAATATCTGTTTAGAGAAAATAAAGTAAAAAATAATATTCCTCTTAGAATAGATGCTGTCATATTTAATATTGATAGGTAAAATAAGAGACATACTATTACAATATTAAAATTGCTTTTTTCTTTTAGATTCAATTTTTTTAATATTTTTGATAGACAATCCTCTATTATGATAAATTGCATTCCACTTATAGCAAATAAATGACTAATACCATTTGTTTGAAAACTAGTCTTTACTTCTTCTTTTATTTCTGATTGATCTCCTAATAAGAATGATTTTATGTAGGGATTCTTTGCTCTTATTTCTATTTTATTTTTTATTTTATAGAATAAAGATACAGTTTTTTCTTTTTTTGTTATTTTCTCTATTTGCATGATTAAATAAATTTTTTCTTTTTTTAAATATTCTTGGTAATTAAAGAGATTTTTCGTAGTGTTTGTTTTTGGTAGAGTCATTTTACCTGTTATTGTTATTTTGTTTCCTATTTGAAATTCTTTTTGATAAGTTTTTTGTTCTTCGTTTGTTTTGAAATAATATGTTCCTTGAATTTTATCTTTTCCTTTTATAATTATTGTTACTTTTTCTTCTTTTATTTTACTACTTAGTAGTATTCCTGTTACTTTGGTCGTGTTTAGATTATATGTTGTTTTTACTGGTAGATTTATTCTTAGTATGGTAATTAGTATTACTAGTATCAATATAGAAATAATAACATAATTAGACTGTAATATGATTTTTAATTTGTTCATAAGTTGCATCACCAATTCCAGAGACATTCTTTAAATCTTCAATCGTTTTAAATGGTGTTGATTTTCTATAGGTAATAATTTCTTCTGCTTTAGATTCTCCTATTCCTGATAGTGTCATTAGTTCTTCTTTCGTTGCGGTATTAATATTTACTTTTGTTTGGAAAGTGGTTTCTTCTTTTTCATCTTCTAAGCATGCATCATTTTCTACTTTACCTTCTTCTGATATTTTACATTTTTCCTCCAGATAGTCTTCTTGTTCTTTGGTTTTTAGCCAGTTTTTTACTTCTTGTTTACTATAGATAATAATTACCATTTCATCTGTTATTTTTTTACTTAGATTAATTACTGTCGTATCGGCATTTTGTGTTAGTCCTCCGGCTTTTTCTATTACATCAATTACTCTGGATGATTTTTTTAGTCTATAAATTCCAGGTGTTACTACTTCTCCTTTAATATCTACCATATACTCTTCTATTTCTTTTTCTGGTTGTGCTTTTTTAGCAGCAGAATCTTTTTTCGTAGTTTCCTTTTTTATCTTTACCGTATCTATTGTTTTTTTGGGACGAGTTTGATATTTATAAATACCAAATCCTGTCATGGCTATTATGATTATTACTATTACTGTTATCGTTAATATTTGTTTTCTATACCTATAATGAAATGTCATATACCCTCCTTTCTTTTATTATTCGATAAAAAAAGAAGAGTTCCTTTAGAAAACTCTACTTTATTATTTTTTTAATACTTTTACTTCTGCTTCTTTTTTTACTAATACAATTGGTTCTTCATTTTCTTGTTGTGATACTATTGTCTCTTCTACCGGCGTCATTTCTTTTAGTTCGTTCATGAAAAATTCTTCTACCGCAAAGATATCTGATGTAGTTATGCTTCCTCCCGCATTTTGTTTATTACCACCACCGGTGCAAACAGGCCGTAACATCGTTTCTTTTTGTGGAAATACAGAAGGTTCTATTTTTTCTAATTTTCCCAGTAACTGTCCTACATCCACATCACATTTACTTCTAGCACTTATTCCTACTGTTTCTTCATCTATATAACCAAGCACCATGGCAACGTCTGCATATTTTGAAAAAATCTTATCGGCAGCTTTTGCTAATGTATCTTTGCGATAAATCTTTCTAGGTTTCATTCTATTTATCACAAAGGATACGTTGGGAGCACCTAGGATATTAGGAAATACTTGAATAGAATTGTTATTTATTTTGATTTCTGTTGTTTCGCTTTCACCAATTTCTCTTATTATATGAGAACCAAAGATTAAGTCGTTTAATTTTTGATCTTCTTCAAAATTTGCAACACGCCATTTACTGACTACTTCAAAGCTTGCTCCTCTGGCATATAATTTTTCTGCTGTATCATGCGTGGTTGCAGTTGTATTTTTTCGAAAGCTCTGGGTATCTAAGACAATACCTGCATATAAATAATTTGCCATATTTTTGGAATATTTTATTTGCATGCTATGTAGTAGTTGAGCAACTATTTCACAAGTACTTGAAGCACGAGGATCTATATATTTATAAGTTGCTTCCATCGTTTGTTCTGTTTCTTGATGATGATCTACAATTATAATATTTCCAACCTTATCTAGGTCGTCTTGTACTGATGTTAAATATTTTTTATTTACATCGACAGCTATTAGTAAAGAATCTAAGTCTGCTAATTTCTTATATTCTTCTAAGGTAATAAATTTATATTCTTCTTTACTTTCTTCTATTACTTTTGCAACACCAGGATCTAGGCTTTGGTGCGGATCATTTACAATAATATAAGCGTCTTTTCCTAGTTCTTTGGCAATTTTTGCCATACCTAAACCAGCACCAATGGCATCATAGTCAGGTGTGTTATGTCCTACAATAAATACTCGAGAGGCATCTTTTATATTTCTCATTAATACTTCTTTTAGTAATCTTAATTTATTACTCATCTTCTTTTTTCTCCTTAGTGAGCTTTATTTTATCTCACTTTATATAAAAAGTCAAAAAATATTACTCCTTCCTGCCCTTTTCCTTACAAAGTCCATTTTCTACACTTACTCTTTGTACAATAGTTAATGCTGCAATTAAACAAATAGTAAAACTTCCTCCATAACTCATAAATGGTAATGGTACTCCGGTCATTGGCATTAATCCAAATATTCCCATGAGATTAATTGCAATATGTAAAAAGATATAGACAGCTACTCCATAGCATAGAAGTGCTCCTCTATTGGTAGGACTATCTCTTCCTATTTTTAAAATTCTATATAGTAAAAATACATACATTACTATGATTCCTACTCCAAAAATGATTCCTAACTCTTCTACTATAATAGCAAAAATAAAGTCTGTATAAGGTTCTGGTAAATATAGATACTTTTGAGTAGAATTTCCTAGTCCTACTCCAGTTAGTCCTCCATTATTTATTGCTATATAGCAGTTACATACTTGATTTCCTGTCGTTAATAACTTATCACAAGGATTGGTGAAATCAAATCGTTCTAGTTGTCGTTCTAGGAGCACTGTCTTTCCTGAACCAATTAACACTACTCCGGCAAAAGCAATGAGTCCTAGTAGTGCAAATATGGTTTTTGTCTTTATCTCCTTTATAATAGGAGCTGCTAAAAACATTACTCCTACTATTACTGTATATATGATTGCTGTTCCTAGGTCGGGTTGAATAAATATTAGAAAAGTAATTAATAAACAAACACCTATTGGAAATAAACTTTTGGTGTAACTGGTCATTTTTTTATTTTTTTCATAGTATCTAGCTAGCCATACAATCGTAATTACTTTGGCAAATTCACTAGGCTGAATACTAATCGGTCCTAAGTCATACCAAGAGATTGCTTTGTTTTTTGCTTGTCCTATGACTAATAGCATCAGTAAACTTACAATCGTTATTAATAATAATCCCCAGGAGAATACACCATATGCTTTCGTGGTAAATTTTATCATAATTAGCGACATTATGAGGCCTACTAGTAAAAATAATCCTTGTTTAATAAAATAATTATAAGGGCTTACATCATGAGACATATATGCTGTTACATTGGATGCTGAAAATACCATAATTAGTCCAATAATGAAAAGTAATACAGAAACAATTAATAATGGTTTATCAACGTATTTGATAATCTTTTTCATTGCATCACTCTCCATTCTATATTTTAATATATCATATTTTAAGGAAAAAATCTTAAATTATATTTATCCTAGGTCCTTTTTATTAACACTTTTTGTCAATTTACATAATTTATAATAGATTATGTAAAGGAGGCTATCGTATGTATTATGGTACAGGTACCAGTTGTTGTGGCGGGCAATATAGTCAAATGCCATATTATCCTTACTATGGTAACAACAACTCTTCTACTTATGCAATCATTTTAGTTTTATTTATCTTACTTGTTATTGTTATTGGTTGCCGCTGGACAGCTTAATTTTTCTAAAGACGTATAAATTTTATACGTTTTTATTTTTTTACTTTTCATTTCTTTTATTTTTTGGTAAAATATACTTGCATAAAGAGGTGGTAACAATGCTTAAAATGAAAGACATTTTAGATGAAAAAGATAAAAGATTACGTATGATTAGTAAAGAAGTTGAGTTTCCATTAACTAAGAAAGATAAAGAATTAATTCAAGAAATGATTGATTATTTGCATGATTCTCAAGTTGAGGAATTAGCTGAAAAATATGATTTACGTCCCGGTATGGGAATGTCTGCTATACAATTAGGAGTTCCTAAAAGATACTTTGTAGTTGTGAATGAAGTGGATGAAGGAGAGTTTGAGACTTATGTATTAATTAATCCTAAGATTATTAGTAATTCTGTCGAGAAAATATATGTAGAAATGGGAGAAGGTTGCCTTTCTGTTAATCGACCAGTAGAAGGAATTGTTCCAAGATATGCTAGAGTTACAATGGAAGCTTATGATATGGAGGGTAGAAAAATTCATGTTAGAGGTCGTGAAGAATTGGCGATTTGTTTTCAACATGAACTAGATCATTTAAATGGAATTTTGTTTATTGATCATATCGACAAAAAAAATCCTTTCAAAGGAAAGGATGAGTATAGAGCTATTTAGTTAGCTCTTTTTATTTTGTTTTATTATAATATAGAAGTCTTACTTCTGCTGAAACTCCTATCTGAAATGCTTGCTGTTCTGTCTTTGGTAACATATTGGTTCTTTCTGCAATTCTTATTGTAGAGGCAAATAGTTGTTCTTCAGATAATTCTTGATTTCTTCCAAATTCTAAATATAATAATTGCGTTAACAACATTCCTTTTACCATTTGTTTTCTTTCATTTATCGGCATACCTGGTACCATAGTGTATCCTGCCATTGCTGTATATATATTAGCTACTGTTTCCATACTATTTCCTTCTACAGTACACGTTTTAATTATTTCTTCACATTCTTCTTTTACCATGTCACTAGAATATCCTTTTTCATAGACTACTGTCATAAATTGTTCTAAAGCTTCTGCTTTTTTATCTTTCATATTATCCCTCGCTTTTGATTCTGTATTGTACTGCAAAACTATCATAGTGTCAAATTTAGTATTTTTTCTTTGTTTGATTGTTTGCTAGCTTTTTCGACTGGTAATATTAAACCTAGTCTATTTAATGATTCAGTTGTTGTTAATGTTTTTATTTCTGGTATGATATCTATCATATTGGCAATAACATTTTTATCTTGTCTGGCTCTTTTTAGTAAAATTTCACTATATTTATATCCTATTATATAGGGATACGTCTCTTCTACAAATAAAGGATCTTCTATTAATTCTTCTATACTATTTTTAGCTGTCCATAATACATTTTCTTTTAAGGAATCTAGGCTTATTTCTTGATCTGGTTCTAACTTTTTATAGAGTTTTTTTATTTCTTCTTGCTTCATTAATTCTTGTTCAAAGGTTATTCTTTCTCCATTACTTATTTCTTCAACATAAAATAAAATATCTAATAATGATGAACTCATTTTACTAATTCCTAGTTCTCTACTCAATTTATCCTTTTCTATGTCTTCTTCGGAATATCCTTTGTCTATTAAAAATCTTCTCATTAATCCTTCAAAAAAAAGACTTGGTAGTTCTTTTAATGCATAGATATTTTCTTCTAGCATAGTTGGTGCTGTATTAATTATATAATGAACAAACTCATGAATTTTATAAATACTATCTAAAATGGTACCAGTTATTGGACTATAAATATACCAAGTGCCATCTTTATGTTGAAAACAACACCAATCATCTATATCTATATTATTTTCAATAATCTTCTTATCCTTTGCATCTTCAATAAACACACCTGTTTTCTTGGCTTCACAAAATAAATTGTACAAGTTTAAGGTAGGATCTATTTTGATTAAGAACTCTTTACATAAACTGTCTATTTCTTCAGGTGATATATAGAGAGTACAGGCTTGTTCTTCTCCTTCTATTAAAAGTTCTTCTTCTGATGTTATTCTTATCATTGTACTTATTGTTTCTTCTATCTTTTCTTCACTGTCAAATAAAAGTCTTTGTACTATTTTTTGGTATTGGTCTTCTATTAAATAATTTAATAATTCAAAACTATATTTATTATATAACCATTCTTCTATTTTTTGTTGTTGATGCTTTGTCATATTTAATAAATAACTATCTATTTTGTCATAAGCTTTTGTTTCATGTATATATCCATAGGCTATAAACTGGTTAATAGTATCTTCTTCTAGTTCTGAAAAATCATACTGCCCTTTTATTTTTTTATTGATTGTATATAGTAATAATGCACGACCTGCTTCTTTATCTAACCAGTCCTTTTTATTACAATTATCTATATTTCCATTATACATTCTTTCTAAGATATTGATTGGTTCGTTAGTTTGTAAATAAAATGAGTGTTTCCTTCTTAAATAACTAATTTTAGAATACTTCTTTAAAACCGTTTTAAAAAACAAAGGATTTTGTTCTAGCAGACGTTTTAGTTCTAACGCAGATTCTTTGGTATTTTCATCATACTCAATAGGAATTATATCTGTTTTTAGAATTTGCGTCATACTTTCCCTCTTTTCTATTTTTTATCGTTTCAATAAAAGAGAGCCAGTGCTCTCTTACAATGTTTCTAGTGCTTCATTTAGTTTTACACTTACTAATTTTGAGACACCAGACTCTTGCATAGTAATACCATATAAAGTATTGGCATATTCCATGGTTTTCTTTTTATGAGTAATAATTAAGAACTGGGTCTTATTTTTATAATGGTCTAAGTATTTACCAAACTGGGCTACATTTGCTTCATCTAGGGCTGCTTCTACTTCATCGAATAAACAGAATGGTACTGTTCTTACATTTAATATAGCAAATAGTAGAGATATGGCTGTTAGTGTTTTTTCTCCACCAGAAAGAAGAGATATCGTTGTTAATTTCTTTCCAGGAGGAGATGCTACTATTTCTACTCCAGTTGTTAGTAGATTATCTGGATCTGTTAATTTTAAATCTGCATGTCCTCCTCCAAATAATTCTTTAAATACTTGTTTGAATTCTTCGGTAATTTTAGTGAAGGTATCGTGGAATTCTTCTTTCATGACATCATCCATCTCATTCATGATTTCTAGTAGTGTATCTTCTGCTTTTAATAAATCTTCTTTTTGATTCGTTAAGAATTCATATCTAGTATTTACTCTTTCATATTCTTCTATTGCTGCTAGATTTACCATACCAATACGTTTTATATTAGCTCTATAAGTATTTACTTTTCTTCTTGCTTCTTCTGGTTCTACATCTAAGTGATAAGTTGCTTTTGCCTTTTCAAAAGTTAGTTCATATTCGGTATTTAACGTATCTAACATCGTATCCATTTTTATTTCTAACCTATTTAGAATTACTTCTTTTTCATGTAGTGTTTTTTCTAGATTTCTAAGATTAGCGCTTTTTACTTTGTCACTAGCAATTCGTTCTTCTTGTTCTTTTTTTATCTCTTCGATATCATTTCTTAATTTATCTAATGTTACTTGTATGGTACTTTTTTCCGCACTTAAAGTATGATATTTTTCAATTAATTCTTGTTCTTTTTCGCTTAGAGAATTGTTTGCTATCGCATTAAGTGCTTGCCATTTTTGTTCTATTCCTTCTAGTTTGTTTCTCTGTTCTTTGATTTCTTCGGCTTTTGTTTTATATTTTTCTTTAATTGTGACTTTATTTTTAGATATTAAAAACTCACTTTCTTCTGTTTTTCTAATAGCCTCTTCTACTTCTTCTAGTTCTTTTTTTATTTCTTCTTGTTCTTGTAACATTAAGCTTCGTTGTTCTTGTAAACGTTTTAAGTCTTGCTTTAAGAGAATTGTTGACTTTGTATGATACGTGGAACCACCAGTCATACTTCCTCCAACGTTTACTACATCTCCTTCTAATGTTACTATTTTATAGCGTTTATTTATTTTATGACTTAGATAGGTTGCTTTATCTAAATCTTTTGCGATGATTACTGTACCTAATTGGTTTTCGATGATATTTTGATACGTTTTATCATACTCTACTAAGTTACTTAATACTCCTAGGTAGCCTTCTTCTTGTTCTAGTATTCTTAGAGAGTCTTTATCTACATATCTTGATGTTATTACGGTTAATGGGAAAAATGTTGCACGTCCTAAGTGATTGTCTTTTAAATAATTAATGGCCTTTTTGGCAGAAGGCTCATCTTCTGTAATAATAAAGTTTTTGTTAGCTGATATCGCAACATTTAAAGCTTTTACATATTCTTCTTTAGTACTTAGGATATTTCCTATTGTATTATGAATACCAGATAATGGTGAGGATAATATTTTTCTTACACTATTTGGTAAGTCTCCCCCTTCTTCTATTTCTCTTTTTAGACTATCTATTTTATGATCTAGGGTAATTAGATCTCGTTCATGAGAAGAGTAATCGTTTGTTAACATGTTTTTCTTTTGTTTTTCTTTTTGTAAAGAAGAAGAGATTTCACTTGCTTTTTCTTCTTCTTTTTTCCCATCTTCAATAATAATATCTAGTTCTGTTTTGTATTTTTTTATAAGAGAAGTGATATTTGCTTTTTCCTCTAATATTTTTCTTAATTCTTCTTCTATCTCTTGTTCATCTTTATTTTGACTATTCTTTTCTTGTAAAAGATTTTTTTCACCATTAATTTTTTCTACCATTTCTGTTACTTCTAGTAACCTTCTTTGAAGTGTTGTCTCTTCTCGTTCTAGTTTTTCTAGTTTGTTTGCTTGTTCTAAATCTTTAGCATCATTCTTTGAAGATTCATTCGATAGCTCCATTACTTCACGTTCTAGTTTTTCTTTCTCCGTTTTAACTCTTTCTGCTTCAATATTGACATTTTCAATATCATAAGCAAGAAGTGCTACTTCATAATTATCTAATCCTTTTTTATTTTCTAGATACTCTTTTGCTTTTTCACTTTGTTCTTTTAATGGTCCTACTTGTCCTTCTAATTCTGTAATAATATCATTTACTCTATCAATATTATTATGTGTTCTATCTAATTTTCTTAAAGCTTCTTCTTTTCTTTTTTTGTATTTTAGTATACCGGCTGCTTCTTCAAAAATAACACGTCTATCTTCTGGAGAGTTACTAAGTATTTTTTCTACTTCTCCTTGAGAAATGATATTAAAGGATTCTTTTCCCATACCAGTATCTAGTAATAAATTATTAATATCTTTTAATCTACATCTTTCTCCGTTTAAATAATATTCATTTTCTCCACTACGATATACTCTTCTTTTAATAGATAATTCTGTATAAGGAACGTTTAAAAAATGATCAGAATTATCAAATACTAATTCTACAGAGGCTACATTTAAAGGATTTCTACTTTTACTTCCTGAAAATATAACATCACTCATAGATCCTTCTCCACGAAGGGATTTTACTGATTGTTCCCCTAAGACCCAGCGTACAGCATCCACAACATTACTTTTTCCTGAACCATTAGGACCTACAATACAGGTTATTTTATCGTCTAATTTAATATCTAATTTGTCGGCAAACGATTTAAAACCACTTGTTACTATTTCTTTTAAGTACATACTCTTCACCCTACAGTTAAGTATACTATAAAAATGGTTCTAAAACAATTGATATTTCTGTAAATTCAGCCTTTAGAACGTAAAAAAAGTAGAGTTTTCTCTACTTTTGATTTATTTTTTCTTTTACCTGGCCATATGTATATTTGGATGTGATTGTATTATCTGATAATTTTGCTCCGGAATAAGCACTTACTTTAATTAAATTTACTGCTTTTTCTCCGTATTTTACTGCATCCTCATATAAAGGTTCTTGTTGTAGATTATATATTGTACTAATCATATTTCCATAAACAGAATTGGCATCTACCTTATAATGTTTATCACCATTTCCTACAGATACACCTAAATCTGATGGATTACTTTTTGCTGCATCAATAGATATTCTTCCTGTATCTTCTACACCTAAATCGATAGCATCACAAACTGCTGTTTTTACTGCTTTTTTTAATACATCGATTGATGTTCTAGTTACATTATACGTTAGCCATTTTCTAGTACAATATTTTAAAGTTGTTAATTTTTGGTCTACCGCTAATTGTTCTTCCTCAGTTAGAGTTTTATCTTTAGATAATTCAAGTAATGTTTCTGTATCTTCTAGACTTGTTTGATTTACTTGTTCTACTGTATTTTTGTCTATATATAATTCTGAACTTACCTTGATGTCTTCTAACAACTTATTTTTTTCTAGCATTGCTTCTAAAGTTTCTAATTTTTGACCTAATTCTGTTGATTCATCAAAAGCATTATCCATATACGTAGTATCTTTTGTGTCTTCAAATGTTTCTTCTATTGTTGTTTCAATTTCTGGTGCACTAGAGCAACCTGTTAATGTTGATGTTACGATTGTACCTGCTAATAATAATGGTACTAATTTCTTAATATTTAATTTTGTTATATGTGTGTTTCCTTTCATTTTCTCTTTCCCCCTTCATATTGTAGGCATATTATATCATAAAACATAAAAAATGTCAAATTTGACAGTTTTCTTTGTTACTTAAAAAGTATAAATTTCTTATAAATGATATTTTTTACTACTTTCTATTCTTGTTTTTAATAATCTCTTAGCACTTTCGGACTTTGTTTCTTCTTTTTGATGTTCTGCTCTTATGTTATTTACTAATTCTTCAACATAGGGATTGCATGAAAATCTTGAGGCGAGGCTTCTTAGGGAAAGCCACTCTCCTTCTGTTCCTATTTCTATAACTTCTTGTGTTCTATTACTTGTTATATAAGGGTAATACATTAGTTTCGTTTCTGGTGCCAGAGAACATAACATATGAAGTGTATCTATATTTCCATAAGAGATATCCACTTCTAAATAATGGCCTTTTACAATTTCTCCAATGTGGCCTGTACCCTGTCCTAATTCTCGACAAGTACTTGCCATCTCCTCCATGATATTATTAGGGTCTTTTGTATTTATTGAACATAGTTCAAAACCATTATCTATATTAATTCCATAAACACCTCTATCTACTCTATATAGAGGACATTTTATTTCCTTTGTATATTCCCATTGAAAGTAATTATATGTCCTTCCCGTTTTATCAATAATTTTTACTAAATAAGCTTCTTCATTTCTTCCTGCTAAGGCAAGTAGACTTTTTTCTTTTATATAATCTGCATAGTAAAGATTCATATTATCGGCATTCTTTTTTTCATAAATAATTTCTGCTTCCCCTGGATGAAGGGTATGAATGACTTTCCAATTCTTATTAAAATCGGCTATTTGAAGATCATCTGTATCTATATTAATTCTTCCGTTTCTTCTATTATATTCTCCATAACTCATATTTTTCCTCCTTATTGATTTTTAGTCTAATTGTTTTCTTTTTCTTTGTCAATGTTAGGAAAAATAAAAAGACGCTACTGCATCTTCTCAAATAACTTTACTTTTCTAGTGATTCACTTAGTAGTTCATCTAATTTAATGATTTTATATCCTTTTGATTTAATATAGTCTATTACGGTTTTTAGTTCTTTTTCGGTTGTTGTATTAATAGGTAAAGATATAATCGATGCGTTTTGTAGTTTTTCTTTTACTTCTTGAAAAGGAGATGATGTTATCTTTATCGTTGGTATAATAGTATGTAGTTCTAACTTTGAACATAGTTCAATTACTTCTTTATTGTCATATTCTGCATAGCAATACTTGGGAGTAGATGCTGTGACATTTTTTAAATATTGTATGGCAGAAGAGAAGTAAATTTCTTCATATCTATCATTATAATTTAATATTTCTAATTCATGATTTAACATTTCTTTTACGATTGCTAGATTATTTTCTAACCATAGGCCATCTATAAAAAAGGTACCTGTGGTTTCTTCTTGATTTAGTATTCTTACTATTTCTTGGGGATTAGAATCTTTTGTTACTTTAAAAACTAATGTTACAGTCTTTTTCTCTTCATGACCTCCTGTTACAAATTTATCATAAGTATCGTCTATTGATATGGTAGGAGTCGTCTCTTTAAATACAGTTAGGCTTTCATTATATGTTCCGTATCTTTTCATTCTTTTATATGTTTCATCATAATCTACTTCTTTTCCATTTTTTCCAGGTGTCATTTTGTTTTCTTCTATTTTAGCATCTTCGGCAGGAATTTCGTATTTTTTACTTTCTTCTTTAATTTGTTTCATTAAGGGATCCGTTTGTCTTATAATATCTATTGTTTTATTCGTATAGTAAAAACTAAATAGCACTAGTACCATTACTATGGATACTTGGATTAGTTTTTTCTTTAACATAATATCACCTAGATAAATATATGAAAAAAAAGTTCTAAAATGAACTTTTACTTTTCTTCTTTTTTCTCTTTTGTTTTTGGTTTTGGTAGAGCGTCTTTTCTAGAGAAGTTTTGTCTTCCTTTTTTATCTGGTCCTAAAGCTTTTACGATGATTTCATCTCCTACTTTTACGACATCTTCTACTTTTTCTACTCTTTCATGAGCAAGTTGAGAAATATGTACTAGTCCTTCACAACCTGGCCATAATTGTACAAAGCAACCAAAGTCTTCTATTTTTACTACTTTTGCTTCATAGATTTTTCCTACTTCTACTTCACGAACTACTTCTTCAATCATCTTTCTCGTCTTGTTGATGATTTCTTGGTCACTATGATAAATAATTACTCTACCATCATCTTCTAAGTCTACTTTTACAGCATTGATATTATTAACATCTTTTACGTTAGAAGCATCACAAATGATTTTAGTAATCATTTCGCCGCCTTTACCAATCACATCTTTTATCTTCATAGGATCAATCGTGAATGTTTCCATCTTAGGTGCATATTTAGATACTTCTTTTCTTGGTTCTTTAATTTGTTTTTGCATTACTTTTAATACTTGAAGACGAGCAATACGTGCTTGCTCTAGAGCTTCTTTTAGAATTTGTTCTGTAATACCTTTAATTTTAATATCCATTTGTAAAGCACAAATACCGTGTTCTGTTCCTGCTACTTTAAAATCCATATCTCCTAGATGATCTTCCATTCCTTGGATATCTGTTAGAATGGTATAATCATCTCCATGTGTAATTAATCCCATGGCAATACCAGCAACTGGTGCTTTGATTGGAACACCTGCTGCCATTAAAGACATACAACCAGCACAGATACTTGCTTGTGATGAAGAACCATTAGATTCTAATATTTCTGATACGACACGTATTGTATATGGAAATTCTTCTTCACTTGGTATTACTTGAAGTAAGGCTTTTTCTCCTAAGGCTCCATGTCCTATTTCACGTCTTCCTGGTGCACCATATCTTCCTGTTTCTCCTACTGAGAATTGAGGGAAATTATAGTGTAACATAAATCTTTTTTGATCTTCTAGACCAAGTCCATCTAATATTTGATGTTCTCCTAGGGCACCTAATGTTGTTACTGATAGAGCTTGTGTTTCTCCACGAGTGAACAGTGCAGAACCGTGCGTTCTTGGTAATAAGTCAATATCCGTTGATAGTGGCCTAATCTCATCCATCTTTCTACCATCAGGTCTAATACCTTCTTTTACTACAATACTTCTAAATAATTCATATTCAATATTAGATACTACCATATTTACTTTTACAAGTAATTCTTCTAATTCTTCTTCTTTTAATTTATCTTCATATTCACTTCTATATAATTCTACAGTTTCTTCTTTTATTTTATCAATTGCATCATATTTTTTTAGTTTGTCTTTGATACGAAGTGCTTTATCCATCTTTTTAGAAATTAAAGAGGTAATACGCTCTTTCATTTCCGGCTCAATAGTTAGCGTTTCATATTCCATCTTTTCTTCGCCAATTTCTTCGATAATTTTTTCTTCAAATGCGATTAATTCTTTTACAGCTTTATGTCCAAACATTAGTGCTTCTAGCATTACTTCTTCTGGTACTTCTTTAGCACTAGACTCTACCATATTAATAGCATCTTTTGTACCAGCGACTGTTAAATCTAAGTCTGATATTTCTAATTCTTCTGGAGTTGGATTAATTACAAACTCTCCATTTACTCTTCCTACCTTTACTCCAGCAATTGGTCCATTAAATGGAATTTTTGATATCGATACGGCTAAAGATGATGCAAGCATTGCGGTTAACTCTGGTGAACAGTCTTGATCTACTGATAATACTGTTGAGATAATTTGTACTTCATTTTTAAATCCTTCTGGGAATAATGGTCGCATTGGACGATCAATCATACGAGCCGCAAGAGTTGCATTTTCGCTAGGGCGACCTTCTCTTTTAATAAATCCTCCTGGGATTTTACCTACAGAATATAATTTTTCTTGATAATTTACAGTTAATGGAAAAAAGTCAGATAATAAGTTTACTGTCTTTGATACGACAGCTGCTGTTAAAATTACGGTATCATTATAACGAACTAGCACAGCACCATCGGCTTGTTTTGCTAATTCTCCATGTTCTACTATAATCTTTCTTCCATAAAAATCTAATTCAAATGTTTTCTTTTTCATACTTCCTCCATACAAGTTCCATTATTAGAATAGCAGAAAAGTTGAAAAATTTCTACTTTTTCTTTGATTTATCTTTTGAATATTAAAAAATAGTGCACTTGGCACTATTTTCTTAAACCTAATTTTTTAATTACTTCACGATAGCTTTGAATATCTTTCTTAGCTAAATAGTTTAACATGTTACGACGTTGTCCAACTTTCTTTAAAAGTCCACGTCTTGAATGATAATCGTGAATGTGTGTTTTTAAATGTTCTGTTAATTCGTTAATTTCTTTTGTAAGAATAGCGATTTGTACTTCAGCAGAACCTGTGTCTTTTTCATTTTTTGCAAATTCTTTAATAATTGCACTTTTTTCTTCTTTTGTTAAAGCCATATTAACACTTCCTTTCCTTATATTTGCCAAGACTAAGTGAAAAGTCGGAAATTCTTTAGACCGGGTCTTGGTAGCACATATAATATACTATACTTTTTTTGTTTTTTCAAGTAGTTATCCTAAAATCACAGGATAAACGCATGAGAAATTGTGCGTTTTTTATGTTAATATATATGTAAGGAATAAAAAGTGGTGATAATAGAATGGCAAAAAAATCAAAAAAACT
>CASEGV010000030.1:0-24629 GCA_949287595.1 uncultured Mycoplasmatota bacterium | reverse complement strand
TTGAATAGTTAAATTTTTGACTTTAACTTGGGGTAAGGGGAAGTCTGCCCTTTTTTACTATTTTTCTTAAAATAAATTTAGTTTTATTTTTCAGATTATCCTCCTACTTATTTTTCTCGCATTGTATTACTAATTTTTCTTTGTTTTTATATGCCAAATAAACAAAAACAAACGAAATAATCAAGAAACTAATATTTACAAGAAATAATGAACCTATACCATATAAATCATTAAAACCAAAAATATCCATAATATTAAATATCATTCCTAATTCCGTATGAAATATTCTTTGTAAAATGATAACTCTAACAACTGTCTCCAAGAATATCTCAAATGAAAAAAACACAATATAAGATAAGATGATACAAGGAATAAATTTATGCTGAAATCTCGCAACTACTAAAGAAATATTAACATAAATCATAGAAAGAATTACAACATTTAATAAATAAAGAATGAAAAACAACACAGGATAATTAATAAGATTAGTACTCCATCCCATATTATAAACTACCGAATATTCTGGAACCAAAGAATAATTCATTAACAAAGGAATTATTAAAATGATCACCAAAACAGGTAATATCCAAAGATATTTATAGGCAGTAAACAACATTTTTTTAATAAAACTTCGATAACTTTCTCTTAAATTAGTATTCATAATATATCTATTTCTTAACATTTTACAAATCGGAATCATCGGTGGAATAATAACAATTAAAAATAGAAAATAAGCAACTGTCTGTATATACCATACTAACACTTCTGAAAACTCAGAATAAAAATCTGGCTCAATTACTCTATTTGTAAGTATCTCATGGCAAAACTTCTTTTCTTCCTCATCTGTAATCACCTTAGTCTTACACTGTTCTTGAAGGTTATTGGTAAGTTCAACAACATCTTGATTGTTCTGTATAACTTGATAATCTCCATAAAGAAAAAAAGCTCCAAATACTAAAAGTATAATTATTACAACAATATTTCTCTTCAAAAACCTTTTCATAATACACCTCATTAAAGTAAAGAGTTTATAGAACAATCATTCTAATAGGTCCACGTAAAAGTTACCGTAGATGGTACGGCAGTAGGCCCTACTCTTCTAATTTTTAAATAATATCTTCCTGGAGGCATATCAGTATCCCCAGGAAAAGCACCAGTCTGATTCATTTTTAAACGTAATCCACCTTCAGTCTTTCCCATCTCTACGTTATATAACTGAAAGTCAAATTCACAATTAGGACAAGGATCAGTAATTGGCGTAAAAGCATATCCCACTTTTATTTTTTGTCCGTCCATACTAGTTTTATTAATGGTTCTAGTTTCTGTCCATGCTAATGGACTAATATTATAATAAGTCATTTCTGTAGTCGCTGCATTTGCAGAATAAGGTACAATTAAAATACCTAATGTAATTGCTAAAGCTAATGTAATTTTTTTCCACTTTTTCATATAAACTCCTCCATATTTCAAACTATAAACTCTTTACAATTACATTGTACTATTATAAAATTTAATTTTCTAAAAAATCCGCAAAACGTACCTCTAGCTACTCTAAATGGTAACATACCATCTTCTACATTCATTGTACCACTGACTACGAAATAAAATAATAAATTTGCCAAAGAAAAAGTTCATTGACAAAATACTTGTCAAATGAACTTAAATATTATGCATTCTCTAATATAAATAACTCAATTAAAAAACTTCCATCTACATCCGTAGTTTTAATTTTTAAATCAATATCTGCAAGTTTTCTAAATATAGCTCTAAGTTCTTCTTTACTATAATACCTAGTTAACTCTCTAGTCTTTTGAATACGATATGGTTTTTCTCCTAAAGTATCAGCAATCTCTTGATTTAGTCTCATCTTCTCCTCTAATACCTTTACTTGATACATAATTAAATACTGACTAGCAAGTAATCCTAGTAACGATAAAGGTTCTATAGAATAATTACAAAGCTCATGATACTTTTCTAACGCTTTCTTTTTATCCTTTTCTGCTAATACTCTAACAAACTCAAAAGTCAAATCCTTAGGATCTCCCAACTTTCGAATAACCAATCTATCTACATCTTCTAACGTAATCTTTTTACTATCAAGACAATACATTTTTAACTTAGAACACTCTTGATGAATTCTTCCAATATCATCTAAACACTCTACAGCAAGCTTTCGAACAACCTGAGAATCCACCTGATATCCTTGTAACTCTTTCTTAATAAAACTAACAGCATCCACAGAAAAAGAAGGACACTCTAAATTTTTCTTTAACTCTTTGGTAATCTTTTTTGTATTATTTAACTTTCTTGCTGTTACAAATAACAAAATACTATCCAAAGGATTTTTTAAATATTTTAGAAAATGTTCTATCTCTTTTTCACTAGTATCACTAGCTAAAGATTCAATATGAGAAACTATAATAACTTTCTTCTCGGAAAATAGTCCATAGGTATCCAAATCTTCTATCGCCGAAGCCAAAGGAACTTCTTCCATATCATAAGAATGTACAGGACAAGAAGAAAATTCCCTAGACTCGATAATTTCTTTTATTTTTAACTCAATTAGATACTCATCAACTTGTTCTAACAAATAATTATTCTTCATTTCTTAATACTTTCTCAATATGTGTATAAATTTCTGGTAAGGCATCTTTCGTTTTACCTCCACCTTGAGCAAACGTAGGACTACCTCCTCCATTACCTAAAGAAGATACACTAGCATCTTTTACAACAAGACCACTATTAACGTGACAATTACTACGAGACAAGAAATTAATACTTCCATCTTCTTTAATATTAGCAAAGAATACAAAACCAGTTCCCATCTCATCAATCATTGCATCACAAACACTCTTAAGTAAATTAGTATCCTTATTTTCAACAGTCATTAAAAGTCCAAACGTACCATTATAATCTTTAATATGTTCCCGATAAACATCCAAATTAGAAAGTACTTGTTTCTCTCTTAAATCACGATATTTCTTTTCCAAATCCCTTACTTCTTGTTGTACATACTGTAATTCATTACGATTAAAGATAATATCCTTATAAGATTCTGGCTTACTATGATCAATATCAACATCAAAATCTAATTTAATACCAACACTTCTAGCATCATCGACTATCTCTTTTGCCTTTAATAATAACTTAATCATCTCATCATTATATGGCTTAATAATATCAAATAAAGTATCTTCTATCTTACTTCCTGTAACACCTTCAATACGGTATAAATTACTTCCTTTAGACTCATAAGAAGAAATAGCAAATCTTCCAATATCTTTTGTATTAGTAGCATGTGTACCACCACAAAGCTCGATAGATTTTCCAATTTTAACAACCCGAACAATATCTCCATATTTTTCACTAAACAATGCCATAGCACCGATTTGCTTTGCTTTATCAATCGGCATAACTTCAGTAGAAATAATAATATGTTTATTAATCATATCATTAACAAAATTTTCAACTTCAACAATCTTATCATCCGTAAGCTTACCAGCATATGTAAAGTCAAAGCGTAATTTATCTCCATCAACATAACTTCCTGCTTGTCTAATCTGACTAGAAACACATTGTTGCAATGCATACTGTAACATATGTACACTAGAGTGATTAGCTTCTGTTCTCTTACGACGGTCTTTATCTAAGATAATTTCACATTCATCATTAGCACTAATATAACCATCTAATAATTTAACTTTATGAATATGTTGTCCATTAGGAGCCTTGAAAGCATCAAGTAGACGTGCCTTAAAGTTCTTACCAATAATCATACCAGTATCACTAACTTGTCCACCGCTTTCTGCATAGCAACAAGTTCTCTTTAAAGCGATATAGCAATCATGATCAATTCTATCTACAATACTATCCTTAGAGAAAATAGCCAAAACATTCGTCTTCAAACGATAAATGCCATAGACAAACTGACTTTCTTCTTTAAAATCTAACAATACTTTCTTCTGACTTGCCATAGCGGCTTTATTCTTAGCATTCTTCTTAGCAAGTTCCCTTTGAGCATTCATATATTTATCAAACTCTTCTTTAGAAACCTTATATCCTTGCTCAGCTAAATATTCTTCTGTAAGTTCAAAAGGGAATCCGTAAGTATCATATAATTTAAAAGCATCTTCCCCGCTAATAGTACCATCGATAGATTCACTGACTAACTCTTTTAAACGTCTTTCGCCTGCTTCCAAAGTCTTTAAGAATAATTTTTCTTCTTCTAACACTAAAGTCTCAACAGTAGCTCGCTTTTCCGTTAAATAAGGATAAGCATCTTTCATAGTCTCTACAACTTCAGAAACTAATTTATAAAGGAATGGTCCTTCTAATCCTAAATTCTTACCAAATCTAACACTACGACGTAATAAACGTCTAAGAACGTAACCACGACCATTATTATCAAAGAAAGCACCATCTGCTAAAGCAAACGTAATAGCTCTAATATGATCAGCAATAATCTTAAACTCTTTCTGACACTCATAACTAAATCCAACTAATTGCTCAATATGTTTAATAATAGGTTGAAATAAATCTGTCTCAAAAGTACTATCAACATTTTGAAATACACAGCACCATCTCTCAAGACCAGCACCAGTATCAATATTTTTACTAGGAAGTTCTTTATATTCAGAACGAGGAATTCCCTCTTTAGAATTAAATTGACTAAAGACATTATTCCAAATTTCTACAAATCTTTCCTGTTCTTCATCTTGTTTAAACTTATCTAAGGCATCATGATTAGGATCATATTTTTCTCCTCTATCAAAGAAAATCTCAGAATCAGGTCCACATGGACCTTCACCAATCTCCCAGAAATTCTCTTCTAATTTAATAATATGTGCCTCATCTAATCCCACTTCAATCCATTTTTGATAAGCTTCATGATCATCAGGATAAACGGTAACATAAAGTAACTCCTTAGGAATAGAAAACCATTCTTCTCCTGTTAACAATTCAAAAGCAAACTCAATAGCTTCATTCTTAAAATAATCTCCTACAGAAAAATTTCCCATCATTTCAAAGAAAGTTTGATGTCTTTTCGTAATACCAACATTTTCAATATCATTAGTACGAATACATTTTTGAATATTGACAATTCTTCTACATTCTGGTACTTCACTCCCATCAAAATATTTCTTTAAAGGACTAACTCCTGCATTAATCCATAATAAACTATTATCATTAACAGGAATCAAAGAAGCACTTTCTACCCTTTTATGTCCCTTACTTTCAAAAAATTGAAACCATTTATTTCTAATATCATTATGACTCATATATTTCATATTACTTCTCTCCTTCATGCTTATTAATATCTTCTAGAATTTCTTTTAATCTCTTATAATAATCATCCATACTACCATTATTAAATAAGAAATAATCACTATAGGCAATAGGTCCACCTTTGGCGAGATTTTCAATCTCCGAAATATCTCGGTAAATAGCATCTTCTCGAGTCCAAGGACGATCAACTCTATTAGCAATCCTATCATAACGTAACTTCTTATCTACAACAATACAAACAAGTTTTAACTCCGGAAATCTTTCGATTAAATATTTATATTCATACCAAGAATATAATCCGTCTAAAACTACATTACCTGCCTTTAAGGCTTCTTTAATATCTGGCTCTAAAAACTTTGCATAACATTCAGGGCCATGATCTTGTCTTAATTTTTCCCGAAACTCTTTTTCGCTTTTTCCATCTGGCGTTCTCTCAATTCCTGCTTCCGCCATCAATTTATAAGTAATACCACCAAAATATAACTTTGTCCAATCCTGACTTTCTAAATATTCAGTAGCAATACTTTTACCACTACCACACATTCCAACAACAGCAACCAATTTATTCATAACTATCACCATCCTTACCATCTTCAGCTTGCATAATTCTATCCGCTTCTAAAAATAATCTTTCCTTAGTCGTATTTCTTACTACATAATCATAATCTTGATATTCCTCTAATTCCACTTCGGTAACGTGTTTCCTCTCATCTTCTGTCAACTGATTATCATAATTTTCTCTGATAATATGAATAATCTTAATATCAGGAAATCTACGTTTTAACTCTTCAAATTCAAACAAAAGTCTCCCGTCAGTAATGATAAACACATCAAAAAAATTCTTTAAAATATCAATATCTTCACATAGACGATCTAGTAAAAAATATTTCTTTCCTAACTGTTTTTGAATAACCTCAATTCCCATTTCTTGCAAAAACTCTCGAGGTTTTTCAGCCATATTTCCATTCCAACTAAAATAGTTTCTAGCATATTCATAAAGAGGAGATGTAATATGTAAAATACATGCATTATAACCAGCATAATCATATTGCGTTTTCATATACCTACCCATCATATCCTTACCGCTCCCTGCTTTACCAGCTAACAAATAAATTTTCATAAATCCTCCTTAAAACAAACAAAAGACCTGGCTAGGAGAACATTTGCCCGGTACCATCCTAGTCTGGTCTTAATTAACATAACGGCATGGCCGATAAAGCTCCTAAAGTAGCTTCTTAAAGTAGAATACATCGTTTTCACCAGCCACGAATTCTCTGACTATTCTATTCCTTTAATACTAATCTTCAGTCAACGCTTTATATTCATTATCACCCGTAACTTTTCCAATAACATCCATTTTCTCATTAATAAAGGTTAAAACAATCTTGAATGCAGCAATCACAGGTGTTGCAACAATCATACCTATAATACCAAAGAAATGTTGGAAAATCAAGAGTCCTAACATAATTGTTACCGGATGTAATTTCATAGTATGTCCCATAATCAAAGGTTGATAAAAATTATTTTCCAAAAGTTGCACTACAATAATAGAAATAACACAACAAATACCAACGATAGGATCCATAGTAAATCCAACCAAAACAATAGGTATCGCACCAATATAAGGACCAAAATAAGGAATAATATCAGTTAAAGCACAAAAGAATGCAAAAACTAACGGTGCCTTGATACCACTAATAGTAAGTCCAATACTTTGTGTAACAAATACTAAAGTCATAACCAGTAATAAACCTTGTACATAACTTCTTAAAGACTCATTTAATCTAACACATAACTCACTAGCACTCTTACGCCAGTGCCTTGGTAACCAAGAAATAAAGGTACGATTTAATTTATCAAAATCAAACAACATATAAAAACCAATCATAAGTCCCAAAAAGAAAGATACTCCCCCGCTAACAACAGATGAAACAAGGCCAATAGCCATATTTGGTAATTTTGTAGATAGATTAATTCCAAATTCCTCAATCGTCTGATACAAAGAATTCTTAACACTTGAAAAATCATAATCGAAAGTACGACTCAAATTCTTAGTAAAATCACTAACATAGTTTTGAAAATCATGAATTAACCCGGGAAGGCCACTAACAAAATCTTTAATTTGACTACCCATGGCAGGAACTAATAACGCTAAAATAAAAAACAAAAGTGCTAAAAACAACAAATAAACAATAATACAAGCACCAATTCTAGGCAACTTCTTTCCCTGTAACCATTTCACCAAAGGATCTAAAAGCCATGCAATAATCAAACCAATAAATATAGGAGAAATAACAATTAAAAACTCTCCTACAAACCGTAATGCATGCCACTCTTTCACTAAATAAGTACCAAGTAATACTAAAGCAATAATTGCCATAATATATCCAATATTAATAAGTTTCCTTCCAGTACTTAAAATATCATTTAAACTACCTATATCAATTTCCTTATCTTTTTTTCTTCGAAACATAAATTTCTCTCCTATCACCACTTTTACTATCTATAAATTTATTATAACACAATACTAATAAAATAAAAGTCAAATAAAAACAATAAATCATACAAAATGTAAACCTTTATGTATAAGACAATACATGTTATAATATGTATGGTGAAATCTATGTATAACATTAATAAAAATGTAAAAAATGAAATAATAATAAAAAATTCAAGATTTATTACCGTTATCATAAAAATAAGAACAAAAGAAGAAGTAGAAAAATATCTAAATGAAATAAAACGCACTTATCCTAAAGCAACACATTATTGCTACGCATATAAGATTGGAGAATCTATAAAAAAAGCAACAGATGACGGGGAACCACAAGGAACAGCAGGTATGCCTATCCTAAATGTTTTAGATAAAGAAAATATTACTAATGTAATCGCAATAGTAATACGCTACTTTGGAGGCATTAAATTAGGAGCGTCTGGCCTAATAAGAGCCTATAGTAAATCTGTAAGAGACGCCCTAAACAATACAGAAATAAATGAATTAATAAAAGCAGCCACCTATGATATTACATTTCCCTATACAAAAGAAAAAGAAATAAATAGAGAAATAAAAGAAGAAAACATACAAAATAAAACCTATTTAGAAGCCATTACTTACCGAGTAATATTACCAGATAACAGTCCTATACTGAATAGATTCCCTAATATAAAAATAGAAGAAAGTTACATCGAAAAAAAAGAAAAATAAAAAAGAAAGTAAAAACTTTCTACACATTATTTAAGACATTAATATCTTCATTAATTAACTCTACTAAAACAGAAAGGTTATAGTTTTCAAATCTTTCCTGAATTACTCTCTTAGGAAGAAAAAATAACTCTAATCGATTAATAAGCAATTCATCAATTGCTAAAACATGAATTGATTGTAAATATCGAATCACATCTAACACATTATCTTTAAAGCAAAGAAGAGAAAATATCATACTTTCTTCATGATTTTCTTTTATTTTTTGAATAGTATCCTCTGAAATTCCATATTCTAATAAGAAACTCATAAAATTTCCCCTTCTTTCTCTACTTCCTCTTTAATAGTAACGACTAATTTATGATACTCATCTTCTGTAAATAATTTATGATAAGTAACTGCAAATAGTAAGGCATCAAGACTATCTCCTAGACCACATTTACATAGACGATCATAAATTCGTAATACTTTTAATTTAGATATCTTAATACCAGCAATATCATATAATAATGTCTCATGAGGATCAGAAAAATGATTCATACTAACAATATAAGGATAATCAAAGACATTATCAGAAATCGAATTAGTTAAAGATAGCTTAGCACAATTCATGTATTTATCTTGCTTTTCAAAAAGAATTTCAAAAGTTTTAGTAACCTCTTTTGCAGACTCTAAATCATAAATTCCAAGATAAGGAATTTTATCATCCGTAAACTCTTTACGTAAATGTAATTTTTTAACTCCGTTAGATACGGTTAATCTAAATGGAGAAATATCATTTTGCATCAAAGACATATGTAATTTATAAAACAATAAAACATCATCAGAAACATAACTAGATAAAACACTTAAGTTATTTTTCACATAAACAATTCCTAAAGGATGTGACTCGATCCATAAATCGATAACTTCTGGAATATTCTTTGACATTAAAGCTGACAAGAAATCATCTAGTAACAAATCACTAACTGTATCTTTATATAAACCATATCTTTCTAACCATTCTAAATTAGTCTGCAAGCGACTATGAGAAATCATCAACAATTCTTTTTCTTTAGAACTAACATCAGGAATACTGATACCATGTTCTGCAAGTAAAACCAAATTCTTTTTAAAGTCTTCCATTTTACCAATGTGATAACGTCCGTCCCATAAATAAGAACGAGGTATATAAGCACTAATTAATTGTTGACTAGTGGTAAGATTAATTCCTCTCTCTCTAGCTAACCTAGTAATATCTTCCAGAATTTCCTTGGTACTACCAAGTAATAAAGAGGTAAGAATTAAACCACTAGTATCCTCTCGAAATCTAACAAATCCCACATCTTGCATAGCTCGAAAGACTTCGTCAATATTTTTTCTATCCCCTTCTTTTTTTAATTTTAGCTGATAAGAAGTATCTAACTTTGAAAAATCATAACCATAGCGTTGAAAAATAGAAGTAAGTTCCATCGTAGTAATATCTACTCTACGATGATTAATATCATGTTCCTTCTTAGAAACAACCTCTTGATTATATTTGATTAAAGAAAGTAAAATAGCCTGTTTTTCTTCTTCGCTAACCTGATTTTCAGAAAACAAATGAAGAATAGTATCAATATCCGTAATCAATTCCTCATGATTAGGCTTTTTTAACTTAGAAAGCAAACTCTTATATTGACTTGTCAACACCATAATATGATTATACTCAGGATCAATCGATTGCTTCTCTAAATTTTTCTTTTCAATATATTTTTCTAAATAATCAATAAAAGTAGTAAGCGCTGCTAACTGATTAGGATGCAACGTATAATTTGTCTTCTCTGTTTGATTCAAAGTAAGTAAAGCCTTAATAATATCTAATTCTTTCTTTAAAGACGCTTTTTTTTCATCTGGAAGTGGAAATAACTGAATAATTTCATTTAACGTATTCATATCAACTTTAGTAATCTCATTAACATCTTGTCTTAAATCATCTAAAATTTGCATCTTACCACGTAAGTTCTGATCTAACCGGTTATTATATTCCCTAACATCATTCTTTTTATTATTAATAGCCTTTTTTAATATCGTTATTAATTCTGTTTGCTCTGTCATATCTTCACCTACTATCTAATTTCCATCAACCATCAAAAGCTGAGACCAATTATCTTCTACCCTAGAAGCACGCTTCATAATATCAATAATTTCTTGTGTCTTAGGTCGTACTTGTACAGCTCGCATAAAGAATGGATAAGTAACCTTGATTGGTAACTTTAAATCACATAATTTATGAGATTGTAGTATCTCTTTCATATGCTTTAATTCTTCCACAGGAAGAACCAAAGCAATTTTTACAATAACTCTATTTTGAATTTGTTCAATATTATCTAACTCTTCCAGATGTTGTTTTTGAAAAGACAAATTCTTCTCTAATACCGAAAGTAAAACAGCAGTCCTTTCATTTTCTGATAAATTGGCATATTTCAATTCTTCATAAAATTTATCAATATTTTTAATCTCTAATGTATCTTCATGTAACAAACTTGTCTTCAAATCAGATAACTTCTTTAAAATTTCTTCCTTATGAAGAGTAGCTTTTTTTAAAGTTTCATTAGAGATTAATTCATGATAAGAATTCTCGATTTTTTTTCGGTATTCTTCTAAATGTTGTTTCGTCTCTTGATACTGTTCTGCGTGACGATAACCAATCTTCTCTAAAAAATACAAATTCTTAATTTCTGCCTTAAAAGAAGCAATAATGCGATCTTCTTTCAATGTATACTTAAGCATCACATTAAAATCTTCTTCTGCATCCTTTGTCTCCAAATCATTAGGATCATAATAAGGAAAATTACTAACATTTCCAGCGGTAATATCTAACATTCCCTTAATATAAGCAAGTAGCTCTTTCTCTTCTTTAATCTTTTGCAATTCTTTTTGATAGGAACGTTCCTTCTCTTCAATATCCTGCTTTAATTTACGAATTATCTGTCCCTCTATCATCATAGCACCCCTATCCTATAATAGAGTATAGCATATTTTTTTTATGAATAAAAGTAAAAGTTAAGAATTACTAATGGCTTTTGATAACTCATTAAAAATAGCATTCATCGCTTTATTAAAACCTGCTTCAATTACCTGAGAAATCCTCATCCCTAAATTAGAAATTTTATTATTATAATCTGTCTCTTCTTCTAAATAATCCCCTGCTCGAATTTCCTTTCCTTCCTTGATATCTTGTTCAAAACGCTCAATAGCACTCTCTGTTAATGTCACTTTCCTGCTTTCATTATATGGATAATAACCAGTCATTTGACTAAGATAAAGACCAATAAATAAAATAACTAATACAAAAAAGATAAGTTGAACAACTCTAGTATATTTCATATTCACGAATCACCTCTAAAAAGCACTCAGCAAACGCCAAAGAAGTATTCAAAACTTCATCGATTGTATTCTCTGGTCCTCCCATCTCAACCAAAATTGTAAATGGTGAAAAATCTTGATTATAAACACCATTCACACCAGGCCCTTCTTTCTTATAAATACCCTTGGATAAATTAGGATATTTTTCATTAATCTTTTGACTTATTTTTTCCGTAAATTCTAAATTTTGTTGATAATTAGGATTTTCTAACCCTATTAAAAATAAAATACTAGCATAATTTTTATTATCAATAGTAACTGTCGTCCTATCCTTTCCTAAACTGTCTCTATGAACATCAACAAAATATTTTAAGCTTGGATAAGTTTTCCTAACATCTTCTAAAAAGACTCGACTAGCTTGATAACTACCTGCATAATTCCAACCATGTTGATTTAAAACATCCTTAATATTTCTCTCTTCTACTAACGTAGAAAAACCATTTTCATTCCATTTTTCTTCTAAAATATAATCATTCATCATCACAGTTGGCATTACACTATATTCAACAAAACTATTTGGCATATACTCTTCTGTCTGATGACTATTATAAATATAAATAAGTGGTTCACTCATCTCCTCCACAGAAGCAATAGGCACCACCTTCTTCTCATCTTCAACAATTAAGTTCTGGTAATTACGAGCAAGTAAAGCAACCATACGATCCTCACTAGCAGGAAAAATCATTGCTAAAAAAGAATCTATCAAATTTTTTTCTTGATTTTTAGAAAGCAATATCTGAACAAACTTCTTTTGATCAATTTTAACAGGACTATCATCTAAATATTGATAAGAAAAATACAAACCAAACACAAAAAGAAGTAAAAAAAAGTATTTTCTTACTTTATGCTTTCGTCTTGCTTTAGAATAAAATCTCTTCTTCATTCTATCACCAAAACTAATATACAAAATAAAAAACGGCTAATTTGTCGGATTAAAGTGACTATGAAGACTTTTATTGATGGCATTTCCCAATAATAAACTTAACTTATCCATTACATAATCAATTTCTTTTGGAGTAACCATTAAATTATAATTAACCGGTAACAACACTTCCAATAGCAATTCTTTCTGTTCACTTTCACTAAGTAAACCAACCATACCCAAGACATCTTCTTTTTGATCATCAGTTAATTCTCCCTGATGATATTGATAATCTTGCTTATTCAAAGGAACTAATTTTAATTTATCATTATCCTGATTACTTAGTTTATAACTAATTTGTTTTAATAACAATTGTAATGTATTTTGTACAATCGTTGTAGCATCAACAACCGTAGGAATACCAATAGCTAAAACAGGAATACCCAGAGTTTCTTCACTAAGTTCTCCTCGGTCATTACCAACACCACTTCCAGGTGAAATACCAGAAGTAGCAATCTGAATTGTTTTATTAAGCCGCTCAATAGAATTCGTTGCTAAAGCATCAATAACAATAATCAAATCAGGTCCAATTTTATCTTTCACCGCTTCAATCAAATCCTTAGTCTCTATCCCTGTAGCACCAGTAACGCTAGGCTTAAAACTAGCAGTATTACGATACCCTGCTTCTACATCTCCTAGCAAAAACAAATGTCTCGTAACCAAAACTTGATCAATACACTTAGGTCCCAAAGAATCAGGAGTAGACTTCTCGTTACCAAGTCCCACAATTAATACCTTACTATCATCCTTTAAATTTACTTTATCATAAATCAATTTCAAAGCTCGAATCATAACCTGCTCTACATCTTTAAAATTATTCTTATCAGTCACATCTTGAAAACTAACTGTACTATACCAACCTGCTTTCTTATGAAGTCTTTCTTCTAAATCCTTCGTTACTTCAATTTCTTCTAACATCGTATTTTTGGTTTTCACAACTACCCTAGAAGATACCTCTTTCGCACGAGCTATTTCATCGACTACTAAATCAGTTCTTAAATCCGTATTTTTTAAATCAATTGTATGCATTTTCTTCACCTATTTTTAATATTGACATTTCCCTAAAAAAATATTTGCAAATTTAAAGAATATTTGATAAAATTAATATGTTTATAAAAGTGAGGTGAAAAAATGCCAAATATTGCTAGTGCTAAAAAAAGAGTACGTTCTAACGTAAAAAAAGCAAATGTAAATACGTTAGTAATCTCAAGCATGAGAACTGCTATTAAAAAATTTGAAAAAGAAGTAAAAGCAGAAAACAAAGAAGCAGCAAATAACAACTACAATATCGCTATCCAAAGAGTTGACAAAGCAATGGCTAGTGGAAAGATTCACAAAAACAAAGCTGCACGTTTAAAATCAAGATTAACAAAGATGAAAAACGCTATGTAAACAACCAATCTAACGATTGGTTTTTATTTACAATTTTTTTCTTTTACGTTAGAATTAAAGTAACATAACTAGAGGACACTGGAGGTTTTATGAAAAACATCATTTTATTTATCATTACACTAATCATTATTGGTACATTATTTTTTTATCACCAAGATTTACAAAAAGCCTATTATTCCATCCTTCGTTCTTTTAAAGACGATACATCAACATTAGAAAATAAAAATGAATATTATCGAGACTATGACTTTAATTTCGTGCAAACAACAGATGATTTTTCACCAGATTCAAAACAAGATATTCTAAATATTTTCTATACAGCAATTAATTCAGGAATGGAACAATTTACATTCTATTGTCCAGATACCTATACAGATTGCTTAGAGGAAGTAGAAAACTTAGCAAACGATCAAGAAACACTTTCAGACATTAATAATTTCGTACATCCTTATAATGGCTTTTATCATATAGAAACACAATATGATTCCTTAGGAAAAGTACAAATTAACATTCAAAAAAGTTACTCTGCCGAGCAAATAGAACAAATCAATAATAAAGTAGAGGAATTATCCCAGCAACTAATTATTCCTGGAGATACAGATACTAACAATATTTTAAGAATCCATGACTACATTATCAACAATAGTATTTATGATTCTGCAAGAAGTGATTACGGGGATACAACTTATCAATCAGATATAGCTTACGGTCCCCTTCTACAGGGCTATGGAATCTGTGGAGGATATACCGATGCAATGCAATTATTCCTAGAAAAATTAGGAATTAAGAATTACAAAGTATCTAGTGAAGAACATGTCTGGAATGCAGTATTTGTAAACAATCAATGGCTTCACCTAGATCTAACCTGGGATGACCCGGTAACATCTACCAAAGAAAATATTCTAGAACATAAATTCTTCTTAATACCAACATCCACTCTCTTAGCATTAGAACAAACAGAGCATCAATTCAATATGGATGTTTATTCCGAATTAAAAGAAGCCTAATCGGCTTCTTGTTTTTTTATATCTTGATATACTTCATCTATCGTTTGATTAAAATCGTCAAAATTAACATCATACCAGTGCGTATCAAACTGATGATTAAAAAAAGTATATTGTCTTTTAGCATAACGTCTAGAATGAAGTTGAATATTTGCAATCACTTCATCTAGAGTCTCCTCACCAGAAAAATAAGGAAGAAACTCTTTATACCCGATAGCAGTAGTTAAAACTCTAGAATTCTGATAATCCTCTTTCAAAGACAACACTTCTTCTAGTAATCCCTTCTCCATCATACTCTCCACTCTCTGATTAATCCGATCATAAACTGTACTTCGTAAAGAAGTAAGCCCAACCACATAAATAGGATATAAACATGCATCTTTACCATGAGTCGCAAAATCACCATTTTCAAATTTATTCAAAGCTCTAACTAATCTTTTACGATTATTAGGATGAATAGATATCTGGCCATCATAACTTTTTAATTTTTCCAAAATTTCTTCATTCGTCATATCATCATAAGTCTTCTTATCATTCTCTTTTGTAAAAATATAATTATAAAGTGCGGCTTTAATATAAAGACCAGTTCCTCCAACGACAATAACTCGCTTGCCACGACTATCAATATCAACAATCGCATCTCTAGCATCCTTTTGATAATCATAGACACTATATTCTTCTACAGGCTCCCTGATATCAATTAAATGATGAACTGCTTCATTTTGCTCTTCTAAAGTAGGCTTTGCACTACCAATATTTAATTTTTTATAAATCGCAACAGAGTCCCCGTTAATAATTTCTGCATCCATTCGTTTAGCCAGTTCAATACTTAATTTTGTCTTACCAACACCAGTAGGACCCACAATAACAATAATAGGTTTCATACATCACCTTCTAATCTAAAGACCTTTTAAATAACTTTTCCAAATCATATTTAGTATATGTAATAATCGTAGGTCTACCATGAGGACAAGTAAAAGGATTGTCACATCTTCTCAAGGTATCTAATAACCATACTTGATCATCATAAGATAAATAATCATTAGCTTTTACAGACATTCTGCATGCCATAGTAGCAGCCATTCTCCATACAAACTGATCAAAATCAAAATCTTCTTTCGTAATAATAATATCAATAACCTTACGAATACACTCTTCAGCAATATCATCTTCTATCCATTGTGGATGACTACGTACAATAATCGTATTCATACCAAACTCTTCTGCAAGAAAACCATATTTACTCAAAATATCCAAATGATTTTTAATAATTAAAAACTCATTAGATGCAAGTTCTATTTTAACAGGAATAAGTAAATCAATAGGAACAACTTTCCTCTTTAAAGAAGCAAGTACTTTTTCATAATTAATTCTCTCTGCTGCAGCATGCTGATCAATAATATACATACCATCTTCGTTTTCAGCAATAATATAAGTCATATAAACAATTCCTCTAGGAATCATTGGTTTAATACGAGGTTCTCTAGTAGCTAACTCCTCTTCTTCATGATTTTCATCCTTGCCCGGTAAAGAAGACTCATTCTCTTCCGAAACAGAAAAATCCAAAGCAACTTCCTCATACTTAGGTTGCTCCACCTCTTCTTTTTTAAAAGCACGATAAAGTGGAATCGTAGTCTCTCTCACAGCTTCTTCCGTTCTAGTACTAATCTGAGGAATCAATGTTAATTTCTTTAACTGCTTAGAAAACTCATCATTTACTAATTCTTTTAACGTATCCATCTTAGAAAATTTAATATCCATCTTTGTAGGATGAATATTAATATCAATCAAAATCGGATCTACATCAATATGTAGTACCACAATGGGAAACTTATCTTTAGGAATATAAGTATGATAGGCATCTACAATAACTTTATTTAACTCATTATTTTTAATAACTCGACCATTAACCAGAGTAGTAATAGAATTTCGATTACTCTTAGTCATTTCAGGATAAGACATATATCCATGAATATAATAATCATCATTTTCACCAGAGACTTCAATCATCTTTTTCGTAATATCTGCACCATATATTTCATAGATAACTTTTCGTAAGTCTCCCTTACCATCAGTATCAAGTAAAACCTTATCATTATTAATCAAAGTAAATTTAATATTTGGATACGAAAGAGCCATCTTATTTACATATTCTGTAATATTAGCAAGTTCTACATAAAGATTTTTTAAATACTTTAATCGAACCGGTGTATTATAAAATAAATCTTTAACCGTAATAGTAGTTCCTTTCTGTAAATCACTATCTTCAACATGCATATTTTTACCACCAGATAAAGTAAGATAAGTGCCCTCTTCTCCATTAGAAGTCTTCAATTCAATATTAGAAACAGAAGCAATGGAAGGTAAAGCTTCTCCTCGAAATCCTAGCGACTCAATATTAAATAAATCATCCAAATTCTTTAATTTAGAAGTAGCATGTCTAGAAAATGCCAAAGTAGCATCATCCCTATCCATACCAATACCATTATCTGTGACTTTTACTTCTTTCACGCCCGAATCAATTAGTTCTATTTTAATATCATCACTACCAGCATCAATAGAATTTTCAACTAACTCTTTCACAACATTCATTGTTTTTTCAACAACTTCACCAGCTGCAATCTTATTAGCTAGAATTTCATCCATTACTTTTATTTTACTCATAAACTACTCCATTCTAAGGAAATGTGACTGGATCCCTATTTCCACAATCTAAATCAACAACATATTGATATTTATCAAGTCCTACAGTAGAACTAGTAGAAACATTCGTAACCTTAATCGTACCATCACACAATTTTCCAGTATCGTTAGGATCAGTAGGTCGTTCAATAAGATCCTCATCAAATAACTGAGAAACAGTAAGTGTCATAGAATCACCTTCATTAAGCAAGATATTATGTTCCATCATATAATTGACAGTACCATCATACGCACTATATTCCAATGTTTCAAACGCTTGTTCCTTACTTTTATTCAAGTAAATCAAAACTGCTCCGCCAGCAACAGACATCAATATTCCTAAAATTAATATTGTCGTTAATAATTCAACCAAAGTATATCCCTTTTGATTTAATTTCTTCACACTCTTCACCCTTTCATATCCATTATACTACAACTCTTGTAAGTAAGTAACTAAATTTTTCGCAACATCTCTTGATACCACTTCAGCAAGTTCATCGACACTAGCTTCTTTTAATCTCTTTAAAGAACCAAATTTCTTTAACAATTCTTTTTTCCTTACTTCACCAATTCCAGGAATAACATCTAAAACACTAGACAACATTCCCTTGGACTTAATATTTCTATGATATGTAATCGCATAACGATGTACTTCATCCTGAATTCTAGTGAAGAATAAAAATAAATTAGAATTCTTATCCACATTTAACACTTCATACTTATCATTCATAATATAACTAGTTCTGTGATTATCATCTTTAACAAGACCAATAATAGGAATATGTAACCCTAAGGAATCAACTATTTCTTTCGCAACGCTAATTTGTAATTTACCACCATCCATCACAATTAAATCTGGCTTTTCTAAATTTTCCATCAACACTTTATAATACCTACGATATAACACTTCTCTCATCGCTGATAAATCATCTTTGACATCTGTAGATATTTTAAATTTACGATATTCATTCTTTAATGGTAAAAAATCTTCAAAAACAACCATACCACCAACATAGAATGTTCCAAATAAATGTGAGTTATCAAACGACTCCATTCGTGACACTGAATCAAGGTGCAATAACTCTTTTAATTCACGGATAGCATCCATTCTAAGCTTATCATCTTTCTTTAAGGTCTCTTCTTGTAAATCTAATTGTTCTTTAGCATTTTCCTTTGCTAAATCTAATAGTTTTTTTAACTTTCCTTTTTGTGGACAATACGTTTTTAGATGAAAATACTCACTAATAAGTTCTGAATTCAACTCACCTGGTAAATACAACTCTTTAGGTAATACTCCTGACTTATCATAAAACTTAATTAAATATTCTACCACTTCTTCTTCTGGATCAATCATCGTCTGAATAATTTCATTATGCCTTCCAAACAACAAACCATCTCGAATAAAGAAAATCTCTATCGACAAATAATTTTCATCTTGATAATAGTTTACTAAATCAAATTGATAGCCCTTATTAAGATCAATTTTTTGTTTACGTAAAGTTATATCAATATCTTCTAACATCTGTTTTAATTCTAACGCTTTTTCATAATTCATAGCTTCACTTGCTTTTTCCATAGAAGCCTTAATTTTTTCAACAATTTCCCTAGAATCACCCTTTAAAAAGGAAATAATTTCTCTCTTCATCTGATTAATATCTTCATCAGGAACCTCTTTTACACAATATCCCAAACACTCATGAATATGATAATAAAGGCACAACTCTTTTTGTAATCTATCACACTTTCTAAGTGGATAAATTCGATTTATCATCTCCACTGTCTTCCTTGCTGCTGCAACATTAGGATAAGGACCATATAAATGATCTTTCGATTTCTTTCTTTTAGCATTTCTAACAATTTTAAGTCTTGGATACTTCTCATTCGTAAGTTCAATATAAGGATATGTCTTATCATCTTTTAATAAAATATTATATTTAGGATCATACTTTTTAATTAGTGTAATTTCTAGTATTAACGACTCTAATTCAGAAGATGTCACAATATACTCAAAATCATCAATTTCTTCTACCAATCTTCTAGTCTTTCCAGTAACAGTACCAGTAAAATAACTTTTTAACCGGTTCTTCAAATTTTTAGCTTTTCCTACATAGATAATGACACCGTCTTTATTTTTCATCTGATAACTACCAGGTTTGGTAGGAACTAACGCTAACTTCTCTCTAAAGTTTTTCATCAAATCACCAACAATTCTAATTTATTATATCGTATTTTAAGAAAAATAAAAAGAAGATTTCTCTTCTCTATTGATACTTTTGCATAGCTTTCATCATTTGATTGATTTGCTTTTGATTAGGCTTTCTACCCATTTGCATCATTAATCCTTTAATCATTTCCTCATTGATTGGAGGATTATCTTTTAAATATTTCTTCATTAATTTTCTAGCAACAACGACTCCAATAATTAAGCCGATAACTAATCCTAATAATACCATTAATATATCATGTAACATAATTTCATCTCCTTACTACTCTTATTTTACTAAAAAACAACTTATTCTACAAGTAATTTGTCTCTTTTTCTATAGAATCTTGTAGAAAAAAATAGTCCTGATAACGAAACTCACAGACAAAAAATCTCGGATTAAGAAGATTTAAATAAGAAAAGAAAGAAGATGCTAATTGTTCTGCTTCTATTTTTATATAGCTATGCTTCACAGTTAACCGGCTAATTTCATCTTTATATAAATTATTATAATAATGAATATCTCCTCGCTTAGAATAAGGAATATCCTGATGTAATTTTAAAAATAAAGTACGATCAATTTTACTTTTTTCAATAGGATTAATTAACTGTTTAAAAAGATGATAACCATATTCTGCTTCTTCTTTTTCAAGATAATAAATTTGCTTTAAAATATTAAATAATATTCTTTCATTACCACGATATAAATTAATAAACTCTTCCTTAATATCAAAAATAAAATAGACTCTCATACCATCACCTAATATAACTATACATGACGGATAAGTCTATTTATGTCGTTTATTTGAGTAAATTTTCTACTTTTTCTTCTAAGCTATCAATATCAAATCCAAATTTTTTATATACATCCTCTTTTTTACCACTAGCCCCAAATTGATCCAGTGTAATTAAATACTTTTTATTAAATACAATGCTATTCCAAGACATAGAAGATGCTGCTTCAATAACTATTTTTCTAACTTCTACCGGTAAAATACTATCAATATATTCTTGATCTTGTGCTAAAAAGCGTCCAAGACATGGCATAGATACAACACGTATATCTAATCCTTTCGATTGTAATCTCTTAGCAACCTCAATTGCTAGATGCACTTCTTCTCCAGTTGCGATAATAATTCCTGTTAATTTTCTTTCTGGATCAAAAACTGTGTATCCACCTTTTGCAACCTCACTAATTTTAGTAGTCTCTAAAATTGGTGTTTTATTTCTAGATAGTGCAATGACGGATGGACCACTCTTTTTCTCAAAGATAGCACGGTAAACACCAATAACCTCATTGGCATCTGCTGGACGAAACACTTCTAGGTTTGGAGTAGCTCGTAAAGATGCTAATTGCTCTACTGGTTGATGTGTTGCTCCATCTTCTCCAACGCTGATTGAGTCGTGCGTAAATATATAAGTAACTGGTAAATCCATCATGCAAGACATACGAACACTTGGTTTTAAATAATCACTAAAGCTTAAGAATGTAGAACCATAAGGATGAAATCCACATAAAGCAAAACCATTTAAAATAGCTCCTAGAGCATGTTCTCTAACACCAAAGAAAATATTTTTACCTAAGTAATTATCACTAGTAAAATCTCCTGCATCTTTGACATAAGTTTTAGTTGCTGCAAACAAATCAGCACTACCACCAATGACTGTTGGATATTTAGGAACAAGGGAAGATAAAATTTTACCAGATGTCACTCTAGTAGCTTCAGCTTTATCTTCTGGTGCTTCATATAAGATATCTTTAATATCATAGGATTTATGACCTTCGATAAAATCCATCAAACACTTCTTATCTTCCTCATCCATATTCTCTACTGCTTTTAAGAACTTGTCATGCAAATTCTTACAACGATTATGAATAAGTGTTTGAAAATCATCCATCGTAATCTGCGAAATAGTAAATGGTATATCACGAATTTGCATTTTTTCTTTAATAGCAGAAACATCCTCTTTATCCAAAGGAGAACCATGTACTAAATTCGTACCTTCTAACTTAGAATATTTACCAATCGTAGTTTTAATTTCAATTAACGTTGGTTTATCCGTAGATGCTTTTGCATCTTCAATAGCTTTTACAATAGATAAAATATTATTACCATCAGGAACTGTAATTACATTCCATCCTTGTGCAATAAATCTCATTGCTACATTCTCTGTAAAACATTGTGAAGTAGGACCATCTAAACAAATATCATTAGAGTCGTACAACACGATTAATTTATTTAATTTTAGTGTTCCAGCAAGAGATGCTGCTTCATAAGAAACACCTTCCATTAAATCTCCATCACCACATAATACATAAGTATTAAAATCAATAATTTCTTTTTTACCTTTATTAAACCTAGCTCGAAGATTAGCTTCTGCCATAGCCATACCTACTGCTGTTGCAAAACCTTGACCTAAAGGACCAGTAGTCATCTCAACACCAGGTGTCTTTTTATATTCAGGATGACCTGGAGTAATAGAATCAATTTGTCTAAATGCTTTTAAATCATCTAAAGTAATTGGATATCCTGCCATATAAAGAGTAGCATAAAGTAAGGCAGAACCATGTCCTGCTGACATAATAAACCGATCACGATTAAAAAAATCAGGATTTTCTGGATCAATTCGTAAATGATGTGCATACAAACTATAAATAATAGGTGCCGCTCCTAATACAATACCTGGATGTCCGCTACCAGCTTCCGATATCATATCAATACCAATAGAACGCAGTTGATCAACTATCTTCTCCTCGTTAATTTCGCTCTCATCTCTTTTTGGATTTAACACAAAAATCACTCCTTATGAGTTCATTATAACAGAGATTATAACTTTTGTAAAAGAAAAGAACAACCTATTATTTAGCTTGTTCTACTATTTTATTGAATACTCATTCCAAAGTTTTTCTCTCTATTGCACGCAACTTTTTAACAGGTACTTTATAACACTTTTCTAAAAAATACATCACTTGTGTTTCAATAATAGTAAATATAATACCATATATCACAGACAAAATACCAAAGGTTGCAAAACCAGATAAAATAATTACTAACTCAATCAAACATAAAACATCTGAAGTTCCTAATTTCTTATGTTTCTCATGAATATATAAAGCAAAAGCATCATATCCTACGGTTGCAGAATCTTCTTTCATACATAAAAATCTACCTACACCAACCAATATTCCAGCATATAAAACAAGAATAATAGGCGGAAAAGTAAAAGATATTCCTATCAGATGAAACAAATTAAAAAATACCATGTAACAAACACTACTAAATAAAGACCGGTAAAAGAATTTTTTTCCTAACATTACTCTTCCAAAAATTAATAACAGAACAATTAATATTGTTACAATATATCCAATATCTATATGAAAGTAATAAGATAATAATAAAGATGTGCTAGTAACGCCACCATTAATAATATTATTAGGTACAGTTAAAAATGCATAGGCACTAGTAAGTAATAAATTACCCAGTACTATAATAAATAAACTCTTAATATTCTCTTTCATGTTTTACCACCTTGTTTGTTTATTATAGCATACACCACTCTATTTTTAAAAACCACTTTTAATCAACGTGTCAATTATTGTAAAGAAAAAGGAAATATGTCATATACTATTTCCTATTCCTATAAAATAATTAATTATAAGTTATCAATTCTATCGAAAATATCTTCTAATAATCGAATAGACTCACTATTATATATGCTTTTTTCTTGGTTATTATCATTAATCACATAAGGAGAATAATTATTATCATCATTAACATCTTCCTCTATAACTAATCTATCAAGCAAAGTTTTTAATTCATTTTTCATATCATCAGGAATATCTTTTTGATATAAGAATCGATCTTTATATTTAAATCCCTGAAACCCTATATAAACATCTTCATACTTTTCAACTTTTCCTTCAGTAAAACTAACTAAATAATATTCATTATGATAACTACCACCATCATTTAAAGTAGTTCTATATATTAAGTCCGTTGTAATTTCATAATCATAAGAAACAAGTAACCCATCATTAAAGAAATTAATAAAATACTTGAAATTAGTATTACTAATATATAAAAACATAGAAATAATACCAATAGCAATAGCTTCACCTAAATAAATAAACCTATTTTTAAATATCTTCTTTTTATATTTACTTTTATAAATAATAATATAAATCAAAAATAAAATAAATAGGATAATACCAAACCATAAATAGTTAAAAATATTAAAAACAAACCCTAGAATATCAAAATTATAGCAAAAAGTATCAGTAAGAGATAAACAAATAGGATTTCTACCACCATTATAATATCCATGAAGACCAAATATTATTATAAGTAATATAAAAATCAAAATATAAACAACGCCTGCTTTTAAAATAACATTGTTTATACGATTCTTCCTACTAATATTATCTTTATTTAAATAAGTACATAATTTATAAATGAGAGTATAGAAAAAGTTGTGTAAATAGAATAAAACCTTCCGATATGATAAAATAAGAAAAGGAAGGTTTTGTTATGAAAAAAAATGAATTACCAA
>CASEGV010000029.1:0-25696 GCA_949287595.1 uncultured Mycoplasmatota bacterium | reverse complement strand
TTTAGATTTGGCAGAAGCTAGAGCTAAAAGACATATTCCGATGACAATGGAAGACTGGTCAACTCGAATTGATAAATTTTTATTATCAGATGATAGAGATATATTGAAAGATGCTGGTAAAATATCACATGAAATAGCCTGTGATAAAGCACTAACAGAATTTGAAAAATATAGAGTAAAACAAGATAAATTATATAAATCAGATTTTGATTTATTGTTGGAAGAAAGTAGTAAAGTGGGTGATAGTAATGGCAAATGAAGAAAAAGGTTTCCAAAAAGGAAGGATTAACTGGTATCCAGGTCATATGGCTAAGACTAGGAGAGAGATTAGTGAAAAATTAAATTTAATAGATATTGTTTATGAAGTTATTGATGCTAGAATGCCTAGGTCTTCTAAGATTGTGGATGTTGATGATTTAATAAAAAATAAACCTAGACTTTTGATTATGACTAAATATGATTTATGTGATAAGAATGAGACTAATAAATTTATTGAGTATTATGAAGAGCTTGGTTATCAGGTTATTCCTGTTGATTTAATGACTGGTACTAATGTAAGTAAGATTATTGATGCTAGTGAAGTAGTTTTGAAAGAAGAGAATGAAAAACGAAGATCTAAGGGATTAAAGCCTAGAAATATTAGGGCATTGATTTTAGGAATTCCTAATGCAGGTAAGAGTACTTTAATTAATCGTTTAGTTGGGAAAAAGAGTGCAGGTGTTGGCAATAAACCCGGTTTTACTAAAAGTTTAAGTTGGATAAGAATTCATAAAAATATTGATTTATTAGATACGCCTGGTATTTTATGGCCTAAGATAGAAGATCAAGAAGCTGCTCATATATTGGCTAGTTTTTCTTCTATTAAAGAAGAAATTTTAAATGAAGATCAAATTGCTTCCTTTATTTTGAGAAAGTTGTATGAACTTTATCCTAAGGCTTTAGAAGAACGCTATGGTATCAGTGAATTGGATGACGATTTAATTGATGCATATGATATGATTGCTAGTCGTAGAGGTGCTCTTACTAAAGGTGGTGTTGCAGATTATGAGAGAGTTTCTCGTATTATTTTACAAGACTTTAAAAATGGTTATTTTGGACCAGTTACTTTTGATAGATTAAACTAGAAAAAGAATAAAAAAATATTCTTTTTTTTCTATGTATGATAGAATGGAAGTAGAATTGAGGTATAGATATGACAAAAGACGAAATATATAAAAAATTAGATGGTTTAGGACTAGATAAACACGATTATATTATTGTTACTGGCTGTAGCTTAGTTTGTCATGGTGTTATTGATGAGACTGAAGATATTGATCTTGCCTGTACTAAGGAAGTGTTTGACTCTTTGGATTGGCCTATTAGAGTTGAATTCGGGTCAGAGATAAAATATAAGGATTGTTTTGATATTAACTGTGATTTATATGACTTGGAACATATAGATATTATTGATGGATATCAGTGTAGTGACTTAGTTACTTGTTATGAATTAAAAAAGAGTATGAATAAGCCTAAAGATAAAAAATTAATTCAAAAGCTAGAACTTATGGTATGTAGTCAGGATAATTATTATTTTGAACGTAAGTTACGAGATAAAGGCATTACTTTGATTGCTGGTGTTGATGAAGTAGGACGTGGTCCTTTAGTAGGTCCTGTTGTAGCAGCTTGTGTTATTTTACCCGAAAAATTTTCTTTGGATGGTCTTACTGATTCTAAAAAATTGAGTGAGAAAAAGCGAGAGGTTTACTATGATGAGATTATGAAGCAAGCAATTAGTGTTGGGGTTGGTATTATTTCTGAAGAGGTGATTGATAAAGTCAATATTTATGAAGCTACTAAACTTGCGATGAAAGAAGCAATTTCTAAATGTAGTGTTAGACCAGAGCATATTTTAATTGATGCTATGCCATTGTCTATTGATATACCAACTACATCTATTATTAAAGGAGACTTTAAAAGTATTACGATTAGTGCTGCTAGTGTAATTGCTAAAGTGACTCGTGATAGAATGTTAGACGAGTTGGATAAAAAATATCCAATGTATGATTTTAAAGATAATAAGGGTTATCCTACCAAAAAACATTTAGATGCAATTGAGAAGTATGGTATTATTAAAGAGCATCGTAAAAGTTATGGACCAGTAAAAAATTATTTAGAAAAACAACTTTCTTTTTCAGATATTTCTTAGAAAATGATAATAATATATATGAGGTGATAAGATGGGATTAATTTCAGAGATAGTTGGAGAGTCTCAAATGAAAAAATATCAGGATAAAGCATATGCATTTGGAGTTTCTCCTATGTTTTTATATTACAAACATCCAAAGGGACATTTACAGGTTGATTCTATGATTATACAATCGCAGACAAAGGAACAATTTCGAAGAAAGGCTAGAATTGCTTTGTATTTCAATGAAAAGAGTGATTCTAGAGATTTTAGTTTGGCCATGGGATGCTTTTTTGGCGTGTATAATATTTATGGATATGAGACATTATCAAATAGTCTTAAGCAAGAAGTTGCTAGTATGGATATTGATAGTAGATGGACTAAAAATTTTTTAGATACTTATGATGAGAGTATTTTAGATTATGTTCAAAGTAAATATTCTGTCTCTAGCGAAGAGTATCATAACCTTGTGCAAAAGATGTTTACGGTTCAACCAGATACTACGTTATATTCTAATTTTATTTGTCGTGATATTGGTAAGATTGTGATTACTAGTGGAGTCTTGCTTCATGATATTCACGATTATTCTATAGAAGATATTGCAAGTCTTATTGCTAGTGGCGAGATGATTAGTAAATTTAATGATCAGTCTTTTGGTTATGAACATACAAGTTCTGCAAAAAAATAAATATTTCATTGACAAAAATATAAAATATTAGTATAAGTATAAGAGTTAAGGAGGCGTAACATGGCACAGAATTTAGTTATTGTGGAGAGTCCTAGTAAAAGTAAAACTATTGAAAAGTATTTAGGAAAAGACTATAAAGTAGTTTCTTCTAAAGGACATATTCGTGATTTAGCAACCTCAGGACCTTTAGGACTTGGTGTAGATATCGAACATGGATTTAAGCCTAATTATGTTGCGATTAAAGGTAAAGGTAATATTATTAAAGAGTTAAAAAAAGATGTTAAGAACAGTGACATGGTTTATCTTGCAAGCGACCCGGACCGTGAAGGAGAGGCAATTGCTTGGCATTTAAAAGATGCGTTAGGTATTAAAGATGATCAGTACAAGAGAATTCTATTTCATGAAATTACTCATGATAAAGTATTAGATGCTATTAAGCATCCGACGGTAATTGATGATAATTTAGTTAAAAGTCAAGAAACTCGTAGAATTTTAGATCGTATTATTGGATTTCGTCTTTCTAAATTATTACAAAGTAAGATTGGTGCTAAGAGTGCAGGACGTGTACAAAGTGTTGCTTTAAAATTAATTGTTGACCGGGAAAGAGAAATTGATGCATTCAATCCTGAAGAATATTGGACGATTACGGCTATTTTTCCTGATTATGAGGCAGTACTTTTTAAATATAAGAGTGAAGATATTGAACTAAAGAGTGAAGAAGAAGCAAATCATGTTTTAGAACAACTTAGTGATACTTATATTGTAGAGTCTATTGAGACTAAAGAAAAAGCTAAGAAAAGTAAGTTTCCATTTATCACTTCTACTTTACAACAGGAAGCATCTACTAAATTAGGTTTTCCTGCTAAAAAGACAATGAGTATTGCTCAAAAATTATATGAAGGTATTGATTTAGAAAGTGAGACAGTCGGATTAATTACTTATATGAGAACAGATTCTACTCGTTTATCTGATGAGTTTATAGGACCAGCTCGAAAATATATTGAAGAAAAATATGGTAAAGAATATGTTGGATCTGTAAAACAGAGTAAGAAAAAAGAAAATGTACAAGATGCTCATGAAGCAATACGACCTACTAGTGTGCTACGTAGTCCTGATAAGGTTAAGCCTTATTTAAAACCAGATGAGTTTAAATTATATTCTTTAATATATAAACGTACTTTAGCTTCTTTAATGGCGGATGCTAAAGTAAATCAGACTACGATTGTATTTGATAATCATGATTATAAATTTAAGACTACTGGACAAGTATTACTTTTTGAAGGATATTTAAAGATATATAAAGACTATGAGTCTAGTGAAGATAAAATTTTACCAAAGATTAATGAAAAACAAGAATGTGTTACGACAAATGTTTCTAGTGAGCAACATTTTACAAAGCCTCCAGCTAGATATACAGAAGCAAAACTTATTAAAGAATTAGAAGAATTAGGTATCGGTCGTCCCTCTACTTATGCTAAGATTATTGATACGATTAAAGAACGTAATTATGTAGAGATGGAAGATAAGAAATTTAAGCCTACAGCAATGGGAATAGAGACTACTGATAAATTACAAGAGTTCTTTAGTGATTTAATTAATGTTGAGTATACGCGTGATATGGAAGAGGATTTGGATAAAGTTGCTGAAGGAAAAGAAGTTTGGAATGAATTATTAGAGAAGTTTTATAAATTGTTTGAACCAAGAGTAAAAAATGCTTTTTCTGATATGGAGAAGAAAGCACCAGAACAAACAGGAGAGATTTGTCCTGAATGTGGAAGTCCGTTAGTTGTTAGAAATGGTCGTTATGGAGAGTTTGTTGCTTGCTCGAATTATCCTACTTGTAAATATATTAAGAAAGAACAACCAGAAGAAGTGGTTGTGATGGATTGCCCTTTGTGTGATGGAAAGATTGTTGAGAAAAAGACTCGTAAAGGAAAAATCTTTTATGGATGTAATCATTATCCTAAATGTAAATTTGCATCCTGGGATAAGCCCGTTCCTGGAAAATGTCCAGAATGTGGAAATTACTTAGTAGAAAAGAATGGGAAAATTAAATGTAGTAGTTGTTCTTATGAAGAAGCTAAATCATAAAATAGCTTCTTTTTTCTTGAAGAAACTTTTTCTTTGCGTTAGAATTTAGGTAGGAAGACTAGGTGATGATATGAGTAGAAAAACTAGATATCAACAATTACAAGATTATTTGGAATATTTAAAATATCAGAAAAATTATTCTGATTATACGATTCAAAATTATGAGAGAGATATTTTAGAGTTTTTTGATTACTTAGATCAGGAAAGTTTAGAGTATCAAAGTATAGTTTATAGTGATTTACGATTTTTCCTTATGTATTTAAAAGATAAGAAAAAGGATAAAAACTCATCCATTGACCGAAAACTTAGTTCGTTACGGGGATTTTATCAGTATTTAGCTAATGCTGGTGTTGTTTCTAGTAATGTTTTTAGTTTGCTATCTGGTCCTAAGAAAGAAAAGAAATTACCTAGATATTTTGAGTATAACGAACTAGAAGTGTTGTTTGATGCTTGTGATTTGTCTACTTCTTTAGGACAAAGAGACCGGCTTATTTTAGAAATGTTATACGCAACTGGTGTTCGAGTAGGAGAACTTGTTTCTATTAAGGTTTCTGATATTAATCAAAGTAGTCGTACGATTTTAATATTAGGTAAGGGTAACAAAGAGCGAATTGTACCTTATGGTGATTACTGTGAAGAGATATTGAAAATGTATTTAAAAGATGGTTATTTATCTTTAAATACAAAAAATAGTCCTTATTTATTTTTGAATTACCATGGAGGCAGGTTAACAGAAAGAGGAGTCCGTTATTTATTAGAAGAGATTATTAAACGTACTAGTATACAAAAAAATATTTCTCCACATATGATTCGTCATAGTTTTGCGACACATTTGTTAAATCAGGGATGTGATTTGATGAGTGTACAAAAACTTTTAGGTCATGAGAGTATTAAGGCAACACAAATTTATACGCATGTTACTACTGATAGACTTCGCAGTGTATACCGAAATAGTTTTCCTAGAGCGAAGATTGAGGATAGTAATAAAAAATAGATTATAAAGAGGTTTTTCCTCTTTTTTCGTTGTTTTTCTTTTCTTTTATTGTTTGTTTGCGTTATAATGTTATTAGTTTGGTAGGTGATGTTATGGATTTAGAGTTTTCTTCACAAGAAGAATTGTTTAAAAGAGTACAGCCTGCGTTAAATGCTAAACTTGCTGAATTACATCGATTGGGATATCCATATATTCAAGTTAGTGATATTTGGCGTTATTTAGTAGAAGAAAAATGGAAGAAGTCTCATGAATTGACTCTTTCTGATATTGTTCATGATATTTTACATGTTGATAATAAGAAAATAGATGAATATTTAAAAGGTAAGATATCGAGAAGTAGAAGAAGTGAAAATGTTATTGAGACAATTTAGAGAGGTGGATAGGTATGAAGAAAAATAAAAAAGGAAAGGGTAAAGTTATACGAACTACGATTATTTTACTTCTTGTTGTAGTAGGAATGTGTTTAGCTTGTATCCCTTTATTTAAAGATTTAAAATTTGGACTTGATTTACAAGGGGGATTTGAAATATTGTATCAAGTCGATTCTATTGATGGTTCTAAAATGACACATGATAAAGTTATGGCTACTTATAGAACTTTAAGTAAGCGTATTGATAGTTTAGGTGTTAGTGAACCTGAAATTATTGTTGAAGGCAATGATAAAATTCGTGTTAAGTTAGCTGGTGTTACTGATCCAGAGGAAGCACGTAAGCAGTTGTCTACTGTTGCAACACTATCTTTTAGGGATACGGATGATAATTTATTAATGACTAGTGATGTTTTGGTTGCTGGTGGTGCAAAAGTTAGTGCAGATTCTTCAGGAAATCCTGCTGTATTATTATCTGTTAAGGATAAAGATGAGTTTTATAAAGTAACAAATAAAGTGAAAGACTATGATAATAATGCGATTGTTATCTGGTTAGATTATGATGAAGATGCTGATAGTTATGCTAGTGAAGGAGCAATGTGTGGTACTAGTGAATCTAATTGTTTAAGTGCTGCTACTGTTTCTCAAGGTTTTGCAAGTGATGTAATTATTCAAGGTAATTTTACAGAAGAGGAAGTGTCTAATTTAGTCGATTTAATTAATAGTGGTTCTCTTCCTAGTAAGCTTACTGAAATATCTTCACAGACGGTTGGAGCATCTTTTGGAGATTCTACCTTACAGACAACTTTTGTTGCTGGTATCATTGGTGTAGTATTAATTGTTTTATTTTTGATATTTATATATCATTTTGCAGGAGTTATTTCTTCTATTTCTATGTTAATCTATACTTTCTTAGTATTTTTAACATTCTGGGTAGTTGGAGGAGTATTAACCCTTCCTGGTATTGCTGCTTTAATTTTAGGTATTGGTATGGCAGTAGATTCTAATGTTATTACTTTTGCTAGAATTAAAGATGAACTATATAAAGGTAAGAGTTTACCAATGGCATTTAAAGAAGGAACGAAATCCAGTTTTAGTGCTATTTTAGACTCTAACTTAACTACGTTGTTAGTTGCTGTTATTATGTTTGTTTTTGGTGAATCTAGTATTAAGGGATTTGCTACTATGTTAATTATTACCGTTGTAATTACTATGTTTACGATGGTATGGCTTACTAGACTTTTACTTAAGTTATTTGTTAAGACAAATTACTTTAATGATAAGACCAACTTATTTATTAACGTAAAGAGTAGTGATATTCCAGATGTTAGTAAGAATGAAGAAGTTAAAGTTATACCATTTAAAGGATTTAATTTCTTTAAATATACAAAACCATTTATTACTTTATCTGTCATTATTATTTTTGCAGGTATTATTGCTTTAGGAGTTCGTGGTGTTAATTTAGGAGTTGAATATCAAGCAGGTAGTGATATTTCTATTACAACAAGTCAGGATGTTACTAAAAAGGGATTATCTCAAGATTTAGATAAATTGAAGCTTGATAAGCAGTCTATTACTATAAATGATGATGAAGTAAATATCCGTATTAGTGATGTATTAGATGGAGACAAAGTAGAAGACGTAACGAATTATTTTGAAGATAAATATGATGCTAAAACAAGTATTGGTGTTATTTCTAATGTTGTAAAACAAGAACTTGTTAAAAATGCTATTTTATCTGTTATCATTGCATTAATTGGTATTATTTTATATATTTCTGTACGCTTTAAATTTAGCTATGCTGTTGGTGGAGTAGTATCTTTATTCCATGATGTATTAATTGTATGTGCATTATTTGCAGTCTTCCATTTAGAAGTTTCTTCTATGTTTATTGTAGCAATTTTAACAATTATTGGATATTCTATTAATGATACGATTGTTACATTCGATAGAATTCGTGAAGAACTTTCTAAAGTAGATAGTAAAAAATTGAAGAAATCTGATGTTTGGGAGATTTCTAATCGTGCTGTTTGTGAGACTTTTGTTAGATCACTACATACATTTATTACAACGTTGATACCAATTGTTATATTGATATTCATGGGATCAAGAGAAATATTAACATTTAATTTAGCAATGCTATTTGGACTTGTTGTTGGTGTTTATTCTTCTATTTATATTGCAACAGTAATATTTGCTGCAATTGAAGCTAAAAGTGCTGGAAAGCCTAAGAAGAGAAAACCAATTTATACAGATGAGTATGAAGAAAAATTAGTAAAAGGTATTAACTGCTAATTACTGGAGGTGGTATTATGCATGCGAAGGATAATATACAATTTGAAGATGTACTGGAACGTGCAAAGACATATATAGATAGTGAAGAACAATTAAAATTTATTGAACAAGCATATTTATTTGCTAAAGAAAAACATGCTGGTCAATTTCGTAAATCGGGTGAAGATTATATCGTTCACCCGTTAAACGTTGCTATGATTTTAACTACTATTTATGCGGATTATCAGACGATTGCTGCAGGATTTTTGCATGATGTGTTAGAAGATTGTGATTGTACCCCAGAAGAGATGGAAGAGAAATTTGGTAGTGAAGTTACAAAATTAGTACAAGGTGTTACCAAGCTTAGTAAAATTCACTTTTCTACGGAAAATGAATATTTAATCGATTACTATAAAAAAATCATCGTAGGTATGAGTGAAGATGTTAGAGTCATTATTATTAAACTTGCTGACCGTCTTCATAATATGAGAACTCTCTGGGCAACACCACCAGATAGACAAAAAGTAAAAGCAAAAGAAGCGTTAGAGATTTTGGCTCCTATTGCACATCACTTGGGAATTCATAAAATAAAAAGTGAATTAGAAGATTTGGCATTACGTTATTTAAAACCAGATGTTTTCTATGATATTGCTGAAAAGTTAAATAAAACAAAGTTAGAACGTGACCGTACAGTTGTTGATATGGAAAGAGAAGTTTCTGAGTTGCTTACAGAACATCATATTAATCATGAAATCAAGGGTCGTGCTAAATGTATTTATAGTATTTATAATAAATTAAATAAAGGTAAAAAGTTTAGTGATATTTATGATTTACTTGCTTTACGTATTTTAGTTCATACAGAGCAGGAATGTTATTTGGCACTTGGAATTATTCATTCTAAGTTTCGACCACTTCCCAAACGTTTTAAAGATTATATAGCAATGCCTAAACCTAATATGTATCAGTCTTTACATACTACGGTTTTTGGAATTGATGGATATTTATTTGAAATACAGATTCGTACTTATGATATGGATGAGGTTGCGGAAAATGGTATTGCATCTCACTGGGCTTATAAAGAAAATAAAGGTTCTAATAAGACTGCTAATTTACAATCTACTACGGAACAAAAATTACAATTTTTTAAATCGATTATTGATTTAAGTAAAGATAAAATGAGTAGTGAAGAGTTTGTTAATAGTGTAAAAGATGAAGTTTTAAATAATAATATTTATTGTTTTACTCCCAAGGGTGATGTTATTGAACTTCCTAAGGGAGCAACACCAATTGATTTTGCTTATAAGATTCATACTAAGGTAGGAGAGACTACAACGGGAGCAATTGTTAATAATGCGATTGTGCCATTAAATTATGAATTGAAAAATAACGATATTGTAAGAATTATTACAAATAAAAATGCTACTCCTTCTCCAGAATGGGTTAATATTGTTAAAGCAACTACTACTAGAAATAAAATAAAGAATTTCTTTAGTAAAAATGAAAAGGAAGTACATATTGAACGTGGTAAATATACTTTAGAGAAGGAACTTCGAAGAAGAAAATTGTCTATTTCTGATTTCTTTAGTGATAAAAATGTTAAAAAGATATGTGAAGAATTTCGATTGGATGATTTAGAAGATATTTACTTAACGGTTGGTAACGGTAAAAATTCGGCTAATTCTATTATTAATTGTATTGATAAGATTGAGGAGGTTGTTGCTCCTAAAGTTGTTAAAGTAACTCCTAAAAATATGGATGCTGATATTATAGTTAGTGGTATTGATAAAGTAAAAGTGAATCTTGCTAATTGTTGTTGTCCTGTTTTTGGAGATGATATCATAGGATATATTACGAAGGGAAATGGTATTACTGTTCATCGTACGAATTGCCATAACCTTGAGATGTTAGAGACTAGAACATTAGAAGTTCATTGGAATACTAATGTCAATAAGAGGTATTTAACTAATTTATTGATTTATTCTAATAGTCATGAAAATCATATGCTTTCTTTAATTCAGACTATTTCTAATATGAATGTTAGCGTAGATAGTATTAAAACCATGAGTAAAACGGATGCTATTTTATATGAAGCTAGTGTTTATGTTACCGGACTAGAGCAACTTACTAAATTAATAGCTTTACTGGAGAAGCAACCTTATGTAGATCATACAGAAAGGATGATGCGATGAGAGTTTTAGTACAAAGAAGTGGAAAATCTTCTGTTTCTGTTTGTGATAGAGTCGTTGGACAAATTGATTCAGGGTTGGTTGTCTTTGTTGGATTTACTGATGGTGATACGTTAGAAAAAGTACAATATCTGGCTAAGAAAATCGTAAATCTTCGTATTTTTCCTGATGAAGCCGGAGTTATGAATAAAAGTATTTTAGATTATGGTGGTAAAATACTTTCAGTATCACAATTTACTTTGTATGCTAATTGTAATAAAGGAAATCGTCCTAGTTATATTGAGGCTATGAATAATCATGAGGCAATTACATTTTATGATTTATTTAATGAAGAGTTAAGTAAATATGTAGAAGTTGAAACTGGAGAGTTTGGTGCCGATATGAATGTTTCTATTACTAATATTGGACCTACAACAATCTGGTTGGAAAGGTAGGAACATTGTTTCGAAAAGAGCTTAATTATCCTTTAATTAATTTTACTTTTTTTATGATTTTACTTTGCATTGGTTTTATGAATGCAAAACAAATTATGGATATTTTTATGAATATTTTGTCGATTTTATTACCATTTATAGTAGGGTTTATCGTGGCTTATGCGATAAATCCTTTTGTTTGTTTTTTAGAAAAAAAACATATTCCTAGAAGTGCTGCGGTAGTTATCGTTGTTTTTTCTTTGCTATTGTTACTAGGGGTTTTAATTTTTAATTTGCTTCCTATTTTATATCATCAGATAGTTGATTTTACGATTCAACTAATACAACTTGTGAATCATTTTAGTAAGAAGTTTGCCCTTCCTTCTGGAAATTTAGAGGTTTTTATTACACATTTTTTTAATCAGATTTTACAAAGTATGGGAACAATTACTACGGCTACTACTGTTAGTTTTTTTGGAACTTTTGTTACGGGTGTTAGTGGATTTGTGATAGGGTGTGTTAGTTTTCTTTATTTCTTATTTTATATGGGAAAGATTAGGACTTATTTTAAAGATACATTAAAGTTTAGATATCCTAGATGTTATCATTATTTACTTACTTTGGATAGTACGATGGTACAGTATGTGAAGGGTGTAGGGCAATTGATGTTTGTTCAATTTATTGAATATTCTTTATTGTTTCTTATCATAGGACATCCACACTGGCTAGTTCTAGGGATTTTTATTGGACTTTTTACTGCTGTTCCTTATGTAGGGGGATTTGTTGCTAATGTGATTGCAATACTTACGGCATTTATGATATCTGACTCTTTATTTTTTGCTACTTTATTTGTATGTTTGTTTTTTCCTTTGGTAGATGAATATTTTATTTCTCCAAGAATTTATGGTAAGTCTAATGATATTCATCCCGTACTTACTATTTTTCTTCTAAGTATTGGTGGAAGTATTTTTGGAGTTTTAGGAATTGTTTTAGCTATTCCTGTTTACTTATTTATTCGAACTACGATTTCATTTTTTTGGTTTGATGTTAAAAATGGTGCAAGAAATATTAAAGATGTGTTATAGTAATTTCAGGTGATGGTATGCAATTAAATACTAATTATGATGATTTATATCGACAGATAAAAAATATAGAAGAGCATTTTTTAGATTGTACGAACGCTAATAGTAGTGCAGCTTATTATGGTGCTTATCTGAACTTGGTTCAATTTTACTATAGGGCTACTTATCAAAATCCTTTTAATCCAAAAATTAATCGAAATAAGTACGTTAAATTTGCTGGTTTGCAGCAATTAAATTCTATCAGTCATAAGAGATTGGAACATTTTATTCAAAATCAAACAGATCATTTGTCTTTTATTAGTTCTAGTTTTTTTGATTTTGTTGATGTAGTAGAGGATTTTGGCGATTCTGATTATTATAATAGTATTTTTTGGAAGAGTAGTCCTATTATTTCAGATTTTGAAATACAAGATATTTTATCTTCTTTTTTTAGAGACTGTTGTCCAGAAATGCAAGAGTTGTTTGATTCTTTTTTAGAGCAGAAGAAGTTTTATATGCTTCCTCAGAGTGAGTTATTTTCTGGTCGTGACGGGTGTACTCTTTATAATCCTGTAGAAAATGAGAGTAATGTGTTTTTTTCTTCTCGTATTCATTCTTTGAGATTATTGTCGCTTATTGTTCATGAACTATCTCATGTGGAAGATTTTTCTGACTACTTTCAAAAGGCTTCTTCCATTAATGTTTGTCTTTATCAAATGCGTTCTCCATTTTGTGAAGTTCCGGCTTTTTATAATCAATTTCATTTATATGAATATTTACTTAAAAATGATATTTATAAAGATGCTGTGATGGTAGAGTTGATGAGTGAATTTAATGGTTTGATTGATTTTATGGATGATTTATTATTGTTTTCTGTTTTTTCATCCAATGAACTTAGAAAACGAAGCAATTTTATATCTAGGGAGAAAATTTTAGCTGATGTATTAGAACAAGGAGAGGAAAATGACTTTTTTGAATTTGATGAGAGTGGGCTAGTTAATGAAAATATTTCTCTTGATGATTCTATTCCATATAGTTACGGGCCATTGCTTGCTATTGCGATGATGGATGATGAAGCATTGTATAGGAAGTTCTCTATGATTCGTGGTGACTATTTTGATAAAGATAAGTTATCTTCCATTGGTCTTTCTCAAGAGGATGTTTCTCAAAAGGTAATGAAAAAGTGTGACGATTTTTTAGGAAAGTATTTATAATGTTGCAGCTGATATAGGATTGGTTTGCATAAATTTATTGCAAAAACATAAAAATTACTATATAATAAGTATAACTTCTTTGGAAAGAGTATATTTTATGGATTACATAGAGAGAGTATGGCTGGTGGAAATACTTTATGAAATAAAATAGAAGACATCCAGTAGATGGAAGCGGTTAACCTCGTTATTGGTTATTATGAGTATAAAATAAGGTGGCACCACGGAGAATTTCGTCCTTAGCATGGTGTTACCTTTTTATTTTGAGGAGGAGATTTTATGATACAAAAACCAAAGGGATGTAATGATATTTATGGAAGAGAAGCAAAAATTTGGAAGTATGTAGAAAGCATCATCGATGCGACAATGGAGAAGTATAATTATACTTATATTCGTACACCAATTTTTGAATCTACTGAATTATTTCATAGGGGAATTGGAGAAAGTACGGACATTGTAACAAAAGAGACCTATGATTTTGTTGATCGTGGTGGAAGAAATATGACACTTCGTCCTGAAGGTACAGCAGGAGTTTGTCGTAGTTATGTTGAAAATAAGATGTATGGTGATCCTAATCAACCTGTTAAAGTTTATTATAATGGTACTATGTACCGATATGAGAGACCACAATCTGGACGCGACCGTGAACTTACACAGTTTGGTATGGAAGTTTTAGGAAGTGATGATCCACTTAGTGATGCTGAAGTTATTTCGCTTGCTGTTAACATTTATAAAATGTTGGGACTAAAAGAGATTAAAGTTAATATTAATTCTTTAGGTGATAAGGAATCTCGTGATATGTATCGTAAGGCTTTAATCGATTACTTTAAGCCACATATTGGAGAGCTTTGTGAAGATTGTCAGACAAGGTTAGAGAAGAATCCATTACGTATTCTTGATTGTAAAGTGGATCAAGATAATGAGTTATTAAAGAATGCTCCAAAGACTATTGATTATTTAAATGATGAAAGCCGTCGTAGATTTGAGGCTGTTAAAGATTATCTTGATATTATGCAAATTAAGTATGAAGTTAATCCTAGCATTGTTCGTGGTTTAGATTATTATAATCATACTGTTTTTGAGATTGAGGCTAAAGTAGAAGGCTTTGGTGCTAATAATGTATTAGGTGGTGGAGGTCGTTATAATCATTTATGTAGTGAAATTGGTGGACCTGATACTCCTTGCATTGGATTTGCTGCTGGTATTGGTAGATTAGTTATGGCTTTAGAACTAGAAAAAGTTCCATTACCAATTGTTGAAGATATTGATTTATTCTTAATGTATGTTAATGAAGATGAGAAAAAATATGCAGCATACTTAGCACAAGAGTTACGTATGGCTGGATTTATTGTTGATACGGAATATACTGGTCGTTCTTTAAAAGGTCAGTTTAAACAAGCAGATCGACTAAATGCTAAATATATTGCTATTTTAAATAGTGAAGAACTAGATAATAATGAAATTAAAATTCGAAATAATAAAACAAAAGAGGAAGAGATTATTAGTTTGGATGTTTTAATTTATTATTTAGATGAGAAGTTAAATACTGGTGTTGAAGATATCGATGATGAATGTTCTTGTGGTGGAGAATGTGAAGGAGATTGTCATTGTCATCATCACCATGAATAATTAGTGAGGGATGTATATGAAAGAAATTAAGAATAATAGTTTACGACTAAGTGATGTTTCACGAAATGTTACTTTGTATGGCTGGGTAGCAAAGAAGCGTGATTTAGGTGGTGTTTGTTTCATTGATTTAAGAGACAGAAGTGGTATTGTTCAATTAGTTGCTCGTGAAGGTGAAGTCTATGATATTGCGAGTGGATTAAAGAGTGAATCTGTTTTAAAAGTAAATGGTGTAGTTATGGAGAGAGAAAGTAAGAATCCTAATATGGAAACAGGTGATATTGAGGTTGAACTTTCTTCTATTGAGGTGTTAAACTCTTCTTCTGATTTACCATTTGAAATTACGGATGATACTACTGCTTTAGAAGATACTCGTCTAAAGTATCGTTATTTAGATATTCGTCGTAATCCAATTAAGAATAATTTAATTACTCGTCATAAGATTATGATGGCTGTACGTAAGTTTTTAGATAAAGAAGATTTTGTTGAAGTAGAAACGCCAGTTCTTTGTAAATCTACTCCAGAAGGAGCAAGAGACTATTTAGTTCCTAGTCGTGTTAATAAAGGAAAGTTTTATGCACTTCCACAATCACCACAGATTTTTAAGCAACTTTTAATGGTTGGAGGCATGGAGAAGTATTTTCAGATTGCGAAATGTTTCCGTGATGAGGATTTAAGAAGTGATCGTCAGCCAGAGTTTACACAAGTAGATATAGAGATGAGTTTTGTCTCAGAAGATGATGTTATGAGTTTAACGGAAAGACTTATTGCTTCTATATTTAAAGAGGTAAAAGGTATTGATATAGCTTTACCACTTCGTCGTATGAAGTATGATGATGCGATTCGTTACTATGGTTCTGATAAACCAGATTTACGTTTTGATATGAAAATTCATGATGTACATGACTTGTTTCAAACTACGGATTTTGGAGTGTTTCAAAGTGCGTTAAATGCAGATAGTACTATTGTCTGTATTAAAGTGGATGGTAGAAGTGATGAATTCTCTAGAAAGAAAATTGATCAATTAACCGAATTTGTTAAGACTTATAAAGTAAAGGGACTTCCTTATGTAAAATACGAAGGAGGGGAATTCACCTCTGGTATTAGTAAATTTTTATCTGATAGAGAAAAGCAATGGTTAGTAGAAGATCTTTCATTAAAGGATAAAGATATATTATTCTTTGGTGCTGATAAAAGAAGTATTGTTTATACAGCAATCGGTGCACTTCGTTTAAAATTAGGTAAGGATTTAGGATTAATTAATAATGATGATTATCAGTTACTCTGGGTCACAGAATTTCCATCTTTTGAATGGAGTGAAGAAGAAGGACGTTATCTTGCTTGTCACCATCCTTTTACTGCTCCACTTGATAGTGATGTTGATAAATTAATTACGGATAAAGCGCATTGTTATTCTAAAGCTTATGATATTGTTATTAATGGATATGAAGCGGGTGGAGGATCTATTCGTATTAATGATGAGAAAGTACAAGAAAAGATGTTTCAGGCTTTGGAGTTATCTAAGGAAGATATTGAAGAGAAGTTTGGATTCTTTGTTGAAGCTTTAAAATATGGAACACCACCTCATGGAGGACTTGCTTTAGGACTTGATCGTTTGACTATGTTACTTAGTGGAACTGACAATATCCGTGATGTTATTGCCTTCCCTAAAACGACTAGTGCAAGTTGCTTGATGAGTGAATGTCCTAATACTGTATCTTCGCAACAGTTAGATGATTTAGCAATTGCTGTAAAGGAATAAGAGTTATTTTTGGATAATTCTTTTTTCATTCTTGTTTTCCTTTTTTAGTTTTGTTATACTTGTAATAAAGGATATGAGAATATGAAAGAAGAGAAAGATGTTAAAAAAGTAAAACGAAAAAAACTTACTAAAAAGTTAAAGATTTCTGATATTAAGCATGGAGAGGGTGCTCATGTTGGTCATTTACTTGCTAGAATGAAGGCTCGTGAAGTAGAACTTACTGTTTGTTGTGTTGTTGTCTCTTTAGCAATTGTTATCGTTAGTTTATATTTTGTCTTTTCTGCTGTTCGTGATCCTAAAAAATATAATACAACAATGGTTGGTAACTTTTCTGTATCTTTTAATCAAATAGGTGAAAGTCTTGGAAATATCGTTAATTTGACACCTTTAACTCCTATGAGTGATGCTGATGGCTTAAATACAATTTCTTATGGTGTTCATATTGAAAATACTTCTGATAAAAGAGAAAATTTCCAGATTGTCTTACAAGAAGATTATGCTAGAGTACAGGAAGATCAATGTGATGAATGGCAACTTCCTTATCAATATTTACATTATCAGATAGAAGATTCTAATGTTTTAACTTTTACTGATACTAGTTTAGTTTCTCCGGTTTTATTATCTTCTTATTTGGAACCATATGAAAAAAGGACCTATCAAATAAAGGTCTGGGTTAGTGATAGTACACCTTTAGAATATTTAAATTACCATTATCATGGTAAATTAGTTGTTATAGATGAGGATAATATGCAGTAATATTTTATAAATAAAAAGGTTTTATAACCTTTTTTCTTTTTTTGCAGGATGGTTGTTTTTTCTATAATAATATAATTGGAGGTGAAGATTGCTGGTTTTGAACTTAGTTTTTGCCTTTTAGAGTCTGAGAAAGATAATTTTTATTTATCATTAACAACAGATGCTGGTATTATGAAAGTTGTTTTTGTTAAAATAAAACGAATGATTTGCTGGTTAAAGTCATTCGTTTTAATATTGTTATTTATCTTTTTCTAATAGAAATTTTTCTATTATATTATAAGTTAATATGGGATATTCTAAGTAAGAGTAGTGTGTTGCATTAGGATAAATAATTAAAGCAGAGTTTTTAATTTTCTTTTGCATTAATTTAGCATCTTTTAGAGGTGTGTCTATATCTTTTTCCCCCCAGATAAGTAGAGTTTCGTTTTCTATATAGGGTAGATAATATCGTAAGTCTTCATTTACAACATTTCTGAAAGTTGTTAACATTTCTTTTGGTAGAGATTTATAGTCTTTAGAACCAAATAGTTTTAATAGTTTTTGATGATATTTATCTTTTCGTTTTTTAGGTAAGATTTTCTTAATTAGTTTTAGTAATTTATATGTTTTTTCTTTTAACCAGACTTTGATTGATTTCTTTCTTTTGATACTTGCGATATCAATTAAAATTAGTTTATCAATTTTTTCTTTATAGTATCCTGTTAGAAGTGTTGCGATTCTTCCTCCAAAAGAGTGAGCAATAATTATAGGATTTATGATGTTGGTGTCTGTCATAAAATTTCTAATGATATTGGTATAGTCATAAATAGTTAAATCATGATTTGGAAAGGGACTGTTTCCAAATCCAGGATAGTCAATGATATATATAGTAAAGTTTTCTTGTAACCAGTTTATGAGACAGTCAAAAGTTTTTCTGGTATCTCCCCAGCCTGGTAATATTAGAATTTTATTTTCTCCTTGTCCATATTTTTCATAGTAAAGAGTATATCCTTCTTTGTTATAATACATAGTATCACCTGTTATAATTTATTCTTATTGTCTAATTGTGTTAAATTTGTTGAATGTTTTATTTAGAGTGTGGTATACTATAAATGTCAAGGAAATACGAGAACTACTCTCATATAAAACCGACTAAAGTGACGATACGGGAGTTCTGATCAGTTATCGGTGTTGAAGACCTTCTCATTGTAGGTAGGGATCCTAAAGATAACGTACGAACACCCACCTGTAAATATGCAGGTTTTATCGTTGGGTAGAACGTTTTCCTTGATTTTTTTTGTGTCTTATGGTATAATAACCGCACGAGGTGAAATAGCTATGTTAGTGTTACCAATTGTGAATCGAAATCGTGTTATGAATGTGCAAGTTAGTTTAAAAGATGCAGAAAAACTTCATAATAGTGTGGTTTTAGAAAACACAAAAGAAAGTGATGTAATTGTTAATCAACATAACTTTTTAGATTCTAGTTATGAACAGGATAAAGAGGATAATAGTGTAGTTAATTTTATTCGTAATACTTCGTTAATTAGTCAAAATGACTTTTTAGTAACTACTAGAGAGGAAGCAGAATCTAATCGTTATGATGTTTATCAAGTAAAACAACCACCTAAATTTATTAATCCTGCACTAGATAATTTATATGCAAATGTGATTACTGATATGAGAAAAGAAATTCCTAATGTGAGACGTGGCCGTTATTTGTCTTTTGAAAAAATTGGTTTAGGACAATATTTAACGCAAGAAAAGATTGCTAGACTTCAACAAATTATCAAGACAGAACAGGATAGAAATAGATGGCCTGTATTGTTTGAACAAGCTGGTATTGCTGATTTATATCAGACTTTAGAATTTTTAAATCATTTTAATTGTACTGTTATTAGTGACACGACACTTCCAGAAGCTACCTTACAATCAACACTTCAAGCTTTAGAACCTTTAAATACGCAAGATTATCGTAATTTAAAAAAATATTATCATATAGCACAGACAAATCAAGAGATATATTCTAGATTATCTCTTGTTCATCATCTACTTTATAATAGTCCGTATCAACTTATTAGAACGGATAAGAAAAGGGAAAATACAGTTTCTGCTCAAAATACACTTATTGATTTTGAACAGGCAAAACAAAAGATTAAAATACCAAATGAAGTAGAGGCTAAGGATTATGGAAAGGCAGTCTAATTGTTTTACTAGATTGGAAGCTTTAATTGGTAATGATGCTATACAGACTTTAGGAGATAAGTCTGTTTTCGTTTTAGGAGTTGGTGGAGTAGGTGGATATGTTTGTGAAGGACTTGCTAGAAGTGGAGTAGGACATATTATTTTAATGGATGCTGATTGTGTGGATGTTACTAATATTAATCGACAGATTATTGCTCTTCATTCTACAATAGGCCAATATAAGGTTGATGTTATGAAAGACCGCATTTTAGATATTAATCCTAATTGTCAGGTGGATGTTTATCCTTACTTTTTAAACGAAAATAATCTTTCTATCTTAGAAGAGTGTTGCTATGATTTTTTTGTAGATGCATGTGATACTGTTTCTACGAAAAAGGCTGTTTTGTCTTTTTGTAAAGAAAGAGGTATTCCTTTTCTTACTTGTTTAGGGACAGCAAAGAAATTTCGGCCAGAGTTATTAGAGATTACTGATCTTTCTAAAACTTATAATGATCCACTTGCTAGAATATTAAGAAAGTATGTTAAAGATAATCATATTTTAGGATCTATTCCAGTTTTATTTTCAAGTGAATTACCCGCTAATGTTAAAGAACTAGGTTCTACGGCTTTTGTGCCTAGTAGTGCAGGACTTTTGATTGCAAGTTATGTGGTTAGACAATTTATTGATGATATGAAAAAAGATAGCTAAGCCTCAGCTATCTTTCTTCGTTATGATTTTCATATTTGTTAGAGTTGTATTACAATAGGGACAATTTGTTATATTTGCATCTTCTATTTTGGCACCGCAGTTAGGACAATTGGTGAATGCTTCGCTATGAATTTGATTCTCAGTATTACTAGTTTCTTCTGATAATTTTTCACCATTTCTGTATATTATTTTTTTTGTTGTGATTTGAGTAGTTATTTTACTAGTTTTTATTGGACCTTTAGAGTTATCTATATTTAAATTTTTTAAAAGTTCTTTGTGCTTTTCATCTAAACTTAGTTCTTTATCATTTTTAGAACTGATTATTATTTTTGTGTTTTTATTACTTATTAAAAGAATAATTATAAGAATTAATATAATAATAATTCCAATTAATATAAATGTTGTTTCCATGTTTCTCACCATTTTTATTATAAATGATTTTACTGCTTTATGTTGTATAAAAACTATAATTGTTGTCAAATTTATGTCTTAAAATAAAAAATACTGAAAAAATTCAGTATTTAGAATTTTCTATATAATCCAATGGCCTTTCCTAGTATTGTTACATTTTTTAATATGATTGGATCCATTGTATCATTTTCTGGTTGTAATCTAAAATATCCGTTTTCTTTATAGAATGTTTTTACTGTTACTTCATTGTTGTCATTCATTGCTACTACGGTATCTCCGTTGTTGGCAGTGTTTTTTCTTTCGACAATTAAAATATCTCCATCATATATACCTACATTAATCATAGATTCTCCACTTACTTTTAGAGTGAAAATTTCGTTTCTTGTTGTGAAAAGATTGGTTGGTAGAGCAAAATATTCATCTGGAGTTTCTATTGCTTCGATAGGGTTTCCTGCTGTTACTTTTCCTAGTAGAGGAACTTCTACAATGTTTTCATCTTTTTCTATATATTCATTTGGTACTAATACTTCAATTGTTCTATTTTTTCCGTTTCCTTTATGGATATATCCTTTTTCTTCTAATTTTGTTAGGTGAAAATGAATAGTAGCAGGAGAGTTTAGATGAGCTTTTTCACCAATTTCTCTTACTGTTGGAGGATAACCATAGTTTGCAATCCATTTTTTGATGATTTGTAAAATTAATTCTTGCTTTGTTGTTAATTTTTCCATATACTCTTGCCTCCTTTATAACAGTTTAACATTTCTACTGTAAAATGTCAAACAAATGTTTCAAAAATCTCTTGACACGAACAATTGTATGATATATACTTGAGTTGTAAGAAGGGAGAGATGTGTATGAAAATTAAAAAAATGGCAAAGGAAGGGTTCTTTTTATTTCTTCTTTATTCTTTGATTACTTTATGTTTGTTTTTAGCAACAGATAGAATTGAGCGTTTAGATAAGGTAGGTGATAATTTTAGAAATACTAATAGCAGTGTTTCACTCAATTTTGGTAAGTAATGCATAGGGTTTTATGTTATACTATTATCAGGTGATGTAGAATGAACAAGATTATTTTAGTAGATGGTAATAATTTATTATTTCGTAGTTTTTATGCTACTGCTTATCAAGGTGTTATTATGAAAAATTCCAAAGGCTTTCCTACGAATGCTTTATATGGATTCATTAATATGATGAATAAAATTATTCAAGAGGAAAAGCCTTCTTATATTATGGTTGCTTTTGATAAGGGTAAGACTTTTCGTCATGATAAATATGATGAATATAAAGCGGGTCGTAGTGAAATGCCTGATGAGTTACGGTTACAGTTTCCTAAAGCAAAAGAAATATTAGATGCCCAGGGTATTAAACATTTTGAAATTGATAACTATGAGGCTGATGATATTATTGGTACACTTTCTTTAGAAGTTGAGCATCGTGATGATTTTGTTGCGACTATTGTTAGTAGTGATAAAGATTTGTTGCAACTTATTAGTGATAAAGTAGACGTTAAGTTGTTAAAACAAAGTGGCCATATTATGATGACTAAGAATGAGTTTATTAAAACGTATCAAGTTCCTCCTATTCGTATGATTGATTTAAAAGCTTTGATGGGAGATAGTAGTGATCATATTCCTGGAGTAAAAGGAATAGGGGAAAAGACGGCTATTAATTTGCTTTCTAAGTTTCAAAGTTTAGACAATCTATATCTTCATATTGATGAAGTGTCTGGCAAGACTAGGGAAAAATTGGAAAATGATAAAAAAAATGCTTATATGAGTTATGACCTTGCTACTATATATAGAGAAGTTCCTCTTGATTTTACTATAGAGGATTGTAAGTATACTGGTGAAAATTCAGAGAAATTTACAGAATTATTACAAGAGTTTGAATTTCATTCTTTACTTAAGAAGTATCATTTGACAGAAGATGCAGTAACGTCAGTAAAAAAAGATGAAGGTATTTCTATTTTACCAGTAGAAAAACTTGCTTCTAATACTTTCTCTTTTTATGTAGAAACTAGGGGAACTGTTTATAGTAAGAGCGAAGTCTTAGGTGTTGGTATTTATGATGGCGTTTCTGGTTATTATCTTTCTAAAGAAGAGTTAGAAGAACATCGTAATTTATTTTCTAATTCTAGTTTTAAATATACTTATGATTTAAAGAAGAATATTGTAGTACTTCATTCTTTAGGAATACAGATTTCTAATGTTACTTTTGATACTATGATTGCTACTTATTTACTTGATTATGTGGTTAAAGATGATATTAGTTATGTGGCACAAGCATTTGATGTATCGCTTCCTCTTTATGATGATTTATTTGGTTCAGAGAAACGTCCTAAAGAGGTTAGTCCAGAGGTATTAAGAGATGTATGTTGTCGTAAAGCTAAATTTATTTATGATACTAGAAATCAGTTATTAGAGGAGTTAGGTAAGAATAATGAATTGGATTTATTTCAAAAGATTGAGATGCCGTTATCTCGAGTACTTGCTGATATGGAATTAACTGGTATTTTAGTTGATGTTCCTTATTTAGAGAAGATAGAAGCTGATTTAAAAAGTCAAATGGATGCTTTAGAGCAAGAAATTTACGAATTAGCTGGAATTACTTTTAATATTATGTCTCCAGCCCAACTTTCTAAAATTTTATTTGAAAAATTAGAAATTCCTTATCCTAAAAAAGTAAAGGATGGAAAATATTCTACTAGCAAAGATATTTTAGATAAGATTCGTTTTGTTCATCCTATTGTCGATAAGATTTTAGATTATCGTACTGTTTCCAAACTTTATACAAATTATGCTGTAGGATTAAAAGCTGAAGTGCGAGAAGACGGGCGAATTCATACTATTTTTACGCAGACATTAACAAGAACGGGAAGGCTTTCTAGTATTAGTCCTAATTTGCAAAATATTCCAGCAAGTGCAGAATATTCTAAGTTGATTCGTACCGCTTTTATACCTGATTCTCATTCTAAATTACTTTCTAGTGATTATTCTCAAGTAGAACTTCGTATCTTTGCACATATGTCTAAAGCAGATAATTTAATTCAGGCATTTAAAGATGGAAAAGATATTCATACGAAAACAGCATCTGATATTTTTCATGTACCAATGGAGGAAGTTACTAAGGATATGAGACGTACTGCCAAGGCTGTTAATTTTGGTATTTTATATGGAATTAGTAGTTTTGGTCTTAGTGAAGATTTAGGTGTTGATATTGTGACTGCTAAAAAATTTATTGATAATTATTTGAAAACTTATCCTGGAATTTCAGAGTATATGGAAGAAGAAAAAAAGAAAGCATATGAACTTGGATATGTTACTACGCTTATGAATCGTCGTAGAGTTATAGAAGAGTTAAAGAATAAGAATTATATGATACGGAGTAGCGGAGAGAGAATGGCTTTAAATACTCCTATTCAAGGAACTGCTGCGGATATATTAAAAAAAGCTATGGTTGAGATATATGATGAGTTTAATAAGCGTGGATTGAAGAGTAAGATGTTAATTCAGGTACACGATGAATTAGTATTTAATGTATTAGATGATGAACTTGAAGAAGTTAGTTCTATTGTTCGAGATATTATGGAACATACGATAGAACTTAGTGTTCCTTTAAAAGTAGATATTGAATATGGAAATAATTGGTATGAAGCAAAATAGGAAGTAGGTGTTGTATGCCAGAAAAACCAGAGGTTGTAACGGTTGCGAATACATTAAAAAGGCAAGTACTTGGGAAAGTAATTACGGATTGTCAAGTTTTTTGGGATAATATTATTGCTTATCCTACGGTAGATGAGTTTAAAAAAGAAATTAAGAATCAGAAGATTTTAGATATTACTACTCGTGGTAAATGGATTGTGTTTGAACTTAGTAAAGATTTACTTTTGGTTCATTTACGAATGGAAGGAAAGTTTTTCTTTCGCAAGATAGACGACAGTAAAAATAAACATGAACATGTTTTCTTTACTTTAGATAATGATATTAGTTTTCGATTTCATGATGTTAGAAAGTTTGGCAAGATGTATCTATTAGATAAGAAAAGTGCATATACAGAAAAGCCATTATGTGAGTTAGGTCTAGAGTATGATGATCCTTTATTAAATGCTGATTATTTATATTCTAAAATTCATTCTAAAAAATTACCAATTAAAACTATTTTACTTGATCAAAGTATTATTGCTGGTATTGGAAATATATATGATGATGAAATTTTGTTTTTAAGTCATATATCGCCTTTACGTAGGGCAGATAGTATTACTAAACGGGAATGTGATGTTATTATTTCTAATACTAGAGAGGTGCTTCATGATGCTATTAAACTAGGTGGTACTACGATTAAGAGTTTTACTTCTAGTGAGGGTGTTCATGGACTTTTTCAAAATAAACTTTCCGTTCATGGAAAAGTAGGAGATTGTCCTGTTTGTGGTAGTCAGACTATAAAAATTAAAGTAGGTGGACGAGGAACTTATTATTGTCCAAATTGTCAGAAATAAAAACCTAGAAGACTGTGATTTTTATAACAGTCTTTTGTTTTGTATAAATTTATAAAATTTGGTAAAAGAGCTGAGATGAAAAAGTAAATGCAACTTTGAAAAGTTAAATGCAACAGACTGAGTTATTTGTTGATAACAAACAAGGATTAACCTTGTTTGCTTAACTATTTTACTCTGGTAAAAAATGCAAGGGTCAAGATGAACTCACTATGTTCGGCCCTTGTATTTTTGTTTAAAACACAGGGTTTTATTAGTAATTTGTAGTAATATACTAATAAGAAATCTATTATTTTTATTAGAACACGATTAAAATAGGTTGAATT
>CASEGV010000028.1:0-26178 GCA_949287595.1 uncultured Mycoplasmatota bacterium | reverse complement strand
ATTTTATCACCAATATTATTGTATCTAGTTCTTTTCCTTTTTGCAATTTTATTTTAGAAAATTGTTGGGAAAATTATTGTTTTCGCTTTAGAGTTGTGATATCATTATGGTTAGAAGTATATAATAAGGTGGTGTGTGATAATGCATGAGGAAAGGCAAGTAATTTTTAATAAGGGTAAAATATCTACTTATAAGGGAATGTCTAATCTTTATTGTGATTATGTTACGATTGTCACGGGAAATACGAAAGAAACTTATTATAAGTTAAATAATAAGGAATTAGATAATAATTTTTGGATTGCTTCTCCTGTGTTGAAAGAGGCTATTGATCCTGATATTCCAAAGACGTCTCTTGGACTTATTAATAAACAGGGAGATGTTATTATTCCTTTTGAAAATAGGGATATTAGAGTTATTGATGATAAGTATTTGCTGGTTATTAGAAATGTTGCTAAAACAAGTAGTGTTCTTAGTGCAATAGAGTCACGTAATGATCCTAATGCTGCTACTAGAATGGTAGATACAGATAATAATATTAAAGATAGAATGAATAAAGCAACTAATAATAGTGGTAAGTACCTTTTGAATGATAGATTTTCTGAGGGTACTCTTTATACTGTTGATGGTCGTAATATATTAGGTAATAAGTATTATAGTTTTATTTGTATGAGTGATGATTCTTTCTATTGCAGTATTAATGTTGCCAATTCTCCGATTGTTGAAGTTCCACGTAATGCACCTTTTTCTGTTATGGATTCTGCTCCTATTGTTGAGCCTATTTCCCCTGATGTTTCTTTAGAGAATACTCCAGCTAAAGATAATTTTACTCCGAAATTAGATGTTTCTAATGTTAATGTTTCTAAGAAAGATATTGATTCTGCTTTAGATTCTAAACCAAGTGCTTTTCAGGATTCTAAACCTAAAACTTCTGATGCAACCAAAAATGTTATTCCAACCATTTCTTCTAATTCTTCTAATTCTATCTTTACTGAGGAGAAGAAAGCAGTTAGTTCTTCTAAGACTGTGTTAGATATACCTTCTGTTTCTATACCTGAGGTGAAGCCAGAACCAATTTTTCCATCTAATCATAAGATTGTTGAAATTTCTAAGGATTATGATGCTATCGATAGGGATAAGGAAGAAGAGTCTTTTGGTGATGTGGTTTCTGCTGTTAATGATTTAGTTCGTCAAAATAGTGAGTTACAACAAACTGTTAATAAGCAGAATTCTACTATTCTTTCTTTACAGGATAAGCTTCGTACTATGAATAATCAGCAAGATCGAATTTCAGAATTACAAAGAGAAAATACACATTTACGTACGTCTAACAGTCAATTACAACATAAAGTTGATCAATTAGAAGAAGGTTATCGACAAGTACGTGATGCATTGAGTTCTCCTTCTTCTTACGGGGAGAGAGAATATCAAAAAGTTGCTTAATGTGATTTTAGGACATGGATAATGTCCTTTTTTTATTGTCATTGAGGCAAATTCATTTTACGTAATTTTAAAACTCTCATAAAATATTATAAGTTTAAGGGAGGTATTATTATGTATGATGATTTTCCTATTCTTCATAATAAGAATATTATTTATTTTGATAATGCTGCTACTACGTTAAAACCTGAACGAGTTATTCAGGCAATGAATGATTATTTAAATTATTATACCTCTAATATTCATCGTGGTCTTTATACTAGTGCAATTGTTACTGATTATTTATATGATTCTACTAGAGATGTTGTGAAAGATTTTATTCATTGTAATAGTCCTAAAGAAGTCGTTTTTACTTCTGGTACTACGCATTCGATTAATCTTGTTGTTTTTGGTTATATGAAATATCATTTGCAGGCGGGAGATGAGGTACTGTTATCTAAGGCAGAGCATGCTTCTAATGTATTACCTTGGCTTAGGTTAGCAGAAGAGATTGGTATTGTTGTTCGATATATTCCTTTGAAAGATGATTATTCTCTAGATTATCAAGATGTACTTTTATCAATTACGGATAAGACTAAAGTTATTTCTTTGGCACATGTTACTAATGTTATTGGTGATTGTCGTGATATTAGTCGTATTGGTAGATTATGTAATTCTCTGGGAATTTTATTTCATGTCGATGGTGCACAAAGTGTACCTCATATGAAAGTAGATTTTCAAGCTTCACATATTGATTTTTTGAGTTTTTCCGGTCATAAGATGTGCGGGCCTACCGGTGTTGGTGTATTAGTGGCGAAAGAAGAGTTACTAAAAGAGATGCGACCAGTTTTTTATGGCGGTGGTATGAATCTTTCTTTTGATAGTACTGGCAAGTATCAGTTAGTAGATTATCCTAGTTTATTTGAAGCAGGGACTCCTCCTATTTTAGAAGTTTTAGGATTAAAGAGTGCGATTGAATACTTAATGGATATTGGTATGGAAAAAATACAACAATATGAAAGTGAATTAAAGCAATATTTACTTTCTGAGTTAAAGACGGTTCCGGATGTTGTTTTATATAATCAGGACTCTAGTAGTGGCATTTTAGTTTTTAATATTCGAGGTATTTCTAGTGTAGATGTTAGTAAATATTTGAATTATTATCATATATGTGTTAGGGCAGGTAGCCATTGTAGTAAAATGTTAAAAGAAAATATGGATATTTCTTCTACTGTTCGAGTTAGTTTATATTTTTATAACACAAAAGAAGAAATTGATTATTTTATCTCTGTTCTTCGTCGATGTAGAAAAGTTTTTGAGTTTGTTTAAAGTTGAATAATTAGAATAGTTTTATATTAGAAAAGTGAAAATTTCATAATAGTTTTCTTTTTTTTGTGCTGATATGTAGAGAATTTTTTTTATTTGTTTGTTTGTCTTTTTTTGTTCTTTTTTTTATGATGGTTTTGAAAGGAGGTGAGGTATGTTAAATCAGGTGGTTTTGGTAGGAAGGATTGTTTATGATTTAGAATTAAAAAAGAATGATTCTGGTAAGCAGTTTTTGTCTTTGGTGTTGGCAATTCCTAGGAGTTTTAAAAATATGGAGGGTACGTATGATACGGATTTTATTCGATGTGTTGTTTGGGATAATGTTGCGTCAAATACTAGTGAATATTGTAAGAAAGGAGATATTGTCGGATTAAAAGGTCGTTTACAGTCTAGATTTATTGAAAGAAATGAGAAAAAAGAAAATATTATGGAGGTGATTGGGGAGAAAGTTACTTTTTTAACTTCTTCTAAAGAAAAGGAGAAACGGGATTGAGTTTCTTCTTTTCTTTGATTTTCTTAAAAATACTAGATTTCATAATCTTTTTTTGATATGATGATAGTGTTAAGGTAGGAATGATTATGGAAATAAAATGTTATGAAGATAAATATCTTGTTTCTTTAAATGCTTTGTTAGAAGAAGCTTTTCATGTTTCTAAGCAGGGTAATACTTCTTCTTGTGATATAGAGTTGATTGCGGTTATTTCAGAAGAGGTTGTTGGACACTTGTTACTTCGACTTTGTAATGATCCTATTCGTAACCAGAAGTTTTATTTTGTAGAGTATGTTTGTGTTAAGAATGCTTATAAGAATCAAGGTATTGCTAGTAAGATGTTTGATTATGTTTTTCAATTATGTAAGACAAATCATATTTCGTATTTGGAGTTAACTTCTAATCCTTCTAGAGTTGCTGCTCATCATTTATATCATAAGTTAGGGTTTCAAGTTCGTGAGACTACTGTATTTCGAAAGGAGATATTATGATAGTTGATATTATTAATAAGAAAAGATTGGGACAAGAATTAACTTATCATGAGTTAGATGTTTTTTTTAACGGATATTTAGACGGTGTTGTTAAAGATTATCAAATGTCTAGTTTACTTATGGCTATTTGTATACAAGGAATGAGTGATGAAGAGATTTTTTCTTTAACAAAAATTTTTATTGATAGTGGTGATACGTTAGATTTAAGTTTTGTTCCTGGTATTACTGTTGATAAACATTCTACAGGAGGAATTGGGGATAAGACTACTTTGATTATTGCACCTATTGTGGCTAGCCTTGGTATTCCTGTTTTAAAAATGAGTGGTAGAGGTTTAGGTTATACCGGTGGTACGATTGATAAATTGGAAAGTATACCAGGATTTCGTATTGATTTATCTGATGAGGAAGTAATGCATCAGGTAGAAGATATTGGTATTGTTATTACTGGCCAAACTGCTAGTCTTGCTCCTATGGATAAAAAGATTTATGCTTTGCGTGATGTTACTGGAACTGTTTCTTCTATTCCGTTGATTGCTTCTAGTATTATGAGTAAAAAAATAGCAGCTGGTGCTGATAAGATATTAATTGATATTAAAGTTGGTAATGGAGCTTTGTTACAGACGAGAGAAGAAGCAGAGAAATTGAGTGAGTTAGTAGTTAAAATTGGTAAAATTTATCAAAAAGAAGTTCGAACAATTATTAGTGATATGAATGTTCCTTTGGGATATTGTATTGGAAATAGTTTGGAAGTTTTGGAAGCTATTAAAATTTTACAGGGAAAAGAGAGAGATAATAATTTAACAAAGTTATGTTTGGAACTTGCTAGCGAAATGGTTTGTATGTCTAAAGGTGTTTCTAAGCAAGATGCTATTGATATGGTTTTAGAAGCTATTCAGTCTGGTATTGCGTATCAGAAGTTTTTAGAATTGGTGAAAGTACAACATGGAAAGATTGATTTACTTTCTACTAGTAAAAAAGTTAAGACGATTAAGGCTTTTCGTTCTGGTGTTATAGAAGATATTTCTGCTATTGAACTTGGAAAGTTATCGGTATCTTTAGGTGCTGGTCGTAGGACGATGGATGATAGCATTGATTATGGTGTTGGAATTGAGTTATTAAAACAAGTTGGTGATTCTGTAAAAAAAGGAGATGAATTACTTAAAATTTATTATCGAAAATCTCCTGTTTTACCAAATTTCGAACAGATTTTTTTAATAAAGTAAAAAAAAAGATTGAAAAATAAAAAACTATGCTATAATAATAATATAAAGGCGGTGTATTATGGAGAAAATTTATATGAATAATAGAGATAAACAACAGTCGACTTTTCAACAAATTTTTAAATCACAATTATCTAAAAAGATGTCTGTTACCATGGCATTAGTAGCATTTTTCTCATTTTTATTGATAGGTATTGGTAATGTTTCTTATGCTGCTCCTGTTGAGATACCTAATAATGATTTAGGTGATAGCATTGTTACAAAAACATCTAACGTACAAGTTATAGGATCTGCAACTCCTGCGTTTTCTGTACAGATGTATTACGTTACTGTTAATGGACAAAATCTTCCTATCTTTTGTTTAGAAAGAGATGTTGATTTCGTTGCTGGTAAGACATTGCAAAAAGCAGAACATATTGATGATCAAGGATTATTATATGTTATGGCTAATTCTTTTCCACATTATAAGTTTGTAGATTCGTCAGGTAATCAGTTCCCTGATGAAGTTCAAACATGGATTACCCAGGCTGCTATTTGGGAATATCTAAATGGATCTAATTTAAATGTTGGTAATGATAAACATGATTTAGAGCAAATGAAATTAATTAGAGAAGTTTATTATGGTGATAGTCCTAATACTAAATATTGTGATGTTGATGGTTGCTACGATTCTGAGGCACAAATTGATGCTACTGAGACTTTCTATCAAAGATTTATTGCAGACTTAGTTTCTAATGCTAGACAAGCTGGTGTTACTACTGGTGGAGCAATGCAAATAAGTAGAAAGAATGATGAAATATCAATTACTGATGATGAAAAGTATTATCAATCATCTGAGATTACTATTTCTAATACTTCACCAACTAATATTACAGGATTTACAGTTTCTATTGAATCTGCTCCAGAAGGAACTATTTTAGTAGATGAAAATGGACAAAAATTAGAAAGTATGGATAATGTATCTAAGTTTTATGTTAGAGTTCCTGTAGATAAAGTTACGGAAAAAAGTAAGACTGTAAGAATTAAAACAACAGGTACTTTTAGAGGATATGATGGTTATTACTATCGTGCTGAAGGAGCTCAAACTGTTAGTACTGTATTTACAAAAGAATTTACTAATGATGCTAGTTTAGAGTTTAGTCTTAATTATACTCCAGATGTACCTTCTACTGGTATGAATATGGCGCAATCAGTTTATTTTATCGGTCTTATTGTGTTACTATGTGGAGTAGGTATTATTTATGCGAATGCTAAACCAAACTCAAAACAACAATAATAAAAAATATGTGCGAAAGAGTCAGTTGCTTTTCATCGGCTCTTTCCTTGTATTTATAGGAATATTTACTCTTTCTTATAATCATTTAGCTTTTTTAAAAGATCAGGTTTTTGCAAATATGAAAATTGCTATGCTGGATTTAGAACATATTCCGCCTAATGTTGCCGTGCAGGATGAAGTTGATGTTCCTGATGTTGAAAATGTATCGGATGGTACGGTTTATCAACAGAGTGAAAAAGAAATTGATTATAGTAGATATGCAGGGGTTTTAGAAATTCCTAAAATAAGTTTAAAAAGAGGTTTTTATAATACTGGTTCTAAATATAACAATATTGAACAAAATGTATCAATGATAACTGGTTCATCTATGCCGGATGTTCCTAATGGGAATTTAATGTTAATGGCGCATTCAGGAGATGCTTATATTTCGTTTTTTGCTTATTTATATCGATTAAAAATAGGGGATTCTGCTTATATTACTTATCAGGGTAATAGATATAAATATCAAATTACTAATATTTATACTGTTCCTAAAAATGGTAAAGTAGCAGTCTATCGAAATTATAATAAAACTACATTAACTCTTATTACTTGTACTAAAAATGATGATACGACTCAAACAGTTTATATTGCGGAATTAGTATCTTAATAGGAGGTGTGAGCTATGGAGATAAATTTGTTTGAAAAGATGAAAATGATTATTGAATTATTATTTTCATCTTTTATGTTTTTAGAGCTTTTCCTCTTATTTCTTTTATTGTTTTTATTAGGTGTTGTAAATAATAAGGCTAACAATAAAATATTACCAATTTTTTTAACAGTTATTTTTTGTGTTTCTATTCTTGGTTTTGTTATTTATTATTCTACTTATGTTGCTATGTGTATTGATACATTTATTATGAGAATTATGGATTATTATTATTTTCCTTCTACTGTTGTGTTTTTCTTCTTGTTTTTTATTGCTGTGTTGATATTTATTTATACTTTGTTTAGTAAAAAATTGCTTTTATGGAAAAAAGTATTTAATTATGGTATTATGGCTGTTATCTTTTTGTTTTTTTCTATGTTTGTAGGAAGTGCTAATTTAAATCATATTGATTTGGCTGATACTGTTTCTTTATATCAAAATGATCAGATATTATCGATTGTTCAATTAAGTAATTTAGTTTTTCTATGTTGGGTAGTTATTAGTTTTTTTTATCATTTATATTTGTTTTTTAGAAGAAAATTTGATAAAGAAAAGGTTGAGTTTTAAGGCTCAACCTTTATTGTTTGGCTAAATATTCTTCTAATGTTAAATTGTTTTCATGGATTTCTTTTGCTACTTCTTTTCCTACATAACGATAATGCCAGGATTCGTATTGATATCCTGTAATATTGGTTTTATCTTTTGGAAATCTTAATATAAAACCGTACTTATATGCGTTTTCTTGCATCCAAGTAAATTCTTTGGTTTCCTCAAAGGAAGTATAGGGTACTTCTCCGTTATATACATCTGCTGCTAGACCGGTTTGATGTTCTGAATACCCTGCTCTTGCTGAATAGGTATCTGCTGCCTCTTGGCCATCACTTTTTACATAATTATTATATAAGTTTACTTGGTAACCATAACTTCTATAACTAGACATTGCTAGTATAGTCATACCATTTTCTTTTGCATTTTGTGATAGTTCTTCAAAGGCCTCTTTTGCTTCTTTTACTAATTGCATTCCACTTCTTGCATAGTTAGTATCTAATGGTTCTAGGTTTTTTGGAATATAGTCTTCGGTTACATAATTATATTTATTTACTAAAATTAAGTTCGTATTTAGATTCTCAGATGGTTTGGTGTTTGTGTAATAGGGATTATCAATTCCTATATTTACTTGTGTAATAATATCTTCTATGGATAATGATTTGTTTTCTTTTTGGTATTTTATATATCTTTTTTTATTTTCTTTTCTATAATAAGGTATTTTTTTCATTTTGTTTATTAATTTTTCTTTATTTGTTAGTTCTGTTTTAGAAGTCTCTTTTGGTAGTGTTGATAATATTCCTATTCCTAGTATTATGAGTAGTATTATTAACAATATTATTTTTGGACCTTTTTTCATTTTTCTTTTTTTCATATCATCACCTAAATTCACTATATCATTCTTTTTTCGAATTATGTATAATTTTTTTATTTTTTACATAAAAAGTATTGGAGGTATTTATGAAGAAGGGTTTATTTATTTTTTTCTGTATTTTGAGTTTATCTATGTTATTTCCTATTTCTGTATATGCAGAAGGAGAAAATGAAACAGAACTTATTCCTGGAGCGGTCAGTGGCGTATTGATGGAAGCAAATAGCGGAGAAATTGTTTTTCAAAAAGAGATGGATAAGGAAGTCAGTGTTGCTTCTATGACTAAGATGGTTGCTCAAATATTAATTTTAGATGCTATTAGGAATGAAAAAATCAGTTGGGATGATGTTGTTATTGTTAGTCAAAATGCCGCTGACATGGGTGGTTCGCAAATTTATTTAAGTTCGGGTGAGAAAATTAGTATTCGTGACTTAATGAAAGGAATTTCTATGGCTAGTGCTAATGATGCTACGGTCCAGATGGCAGAAGTGATTGCTGGTAGTGAAGCTGCTTTTGTTAAGTTAATGAATGAAAAAGTTCATGACTTGGGATTAAAACATACAGTATTTAAAAATTGTACTGGCCTTGATGAAGAGGGACATTATTCTAGTGCTTATGATATGGCAATGATTGCTAGAGAACTAGTTGTTAATTATCCGGAGATTTTAGAGTTTTCTTCTGTATATGAAGATTATTTGCGGGAGAATACAGAAAATAAATTTTGGCTTGTTAATACAAATAAATTAGTACGTTTCTATGAAGGTGCTGATGGACTAAAAACTGGACATACGGATGCTGCTAAATATTGTCTAGCTGCTACTGCTAAAAAAGATAATCTTCGTTTTATTGCTATTGTTTTAGGAGAAGAGAATAGTAAAATTAGAAATCAAGAGGTTATGAGTCTTCTTGATTATGGATTTAATCATTATCAGATGAATTTGATTAAGTCTAAAGATGAGATTTTAAAAAAGATTCCTGTTGATAAAGCAACTAAAGCAGAAATATCTTTAGTACCTGTTCATGATATTGGAGTTTTGTCTAAAAAATCTGATAATATCAGAAAATATACTTATGATGTAAAAGTAAATTCTTTTCACTTTCCTATAAAAAAAGGTAATGTTGTTGGTAAAGTGGTGGTTAAAGATAAAGATACAGATAAAAAGATTACTACTGTAGATTTAACGGTTTTAGAAGATGTAGATTCTTTGTCTTATATAGAGTTATTTTATAAAGGATTTAAAGATTTATTTTCTGGTAATTATACCTTTTCATTTGTTCAATAAGACTCGTTGACTATTGGTATTAAAGTGTGTATAATTTCTATAGAATGGTAAGAAGGTTTTATACCTTTTTCTTTCTTGTTATTTTATAGAAAGAGGGTAGATTTATGGATAATGATAAGCAGAAAAATGTAAATAATCGAAGAAGTAATTATAAATATTCTAATCATAATTATTCTCAAGGAAATAATCAAAGAAGAAGTTCGTATTATCAAAATAATAATAAAAGACGTAAGTCTAATTATTCTAATTTAGAGTCTGATGAGATGAAATTTTCTGATGAGTTAGATACTAGTTTTATTGAAAAAAGAAGAGTAAATAAAGATAAAGTTATGCGTGATTTAGATAATTCTTATAAGAAAGAAACTAGACCGCGTTCTGGTAAACTGAAAGTGTTTTTTCATGTTTTCCTTGTTATTATATTATTAGGTATTACTGTTGTTTGTACTTCTCTTTATTTTATTTATATTTCTCCTAAAGTAGTAGAAAAAACTGTTACTAAGGAAGTTGTAGTTATGGATGATAATTATTTGTTTTTAGGGGATTCTATTACTTATATGTATGATTTAGATAAATATTATGATGGTTTACCAGTTGTTAATAGTGGAGTTAATGGTAATGATGTTGAAGATATTATGGATGATATTGAAAAGAGAGTTTATCAGTATAATCCATCTAAGATATTTTTATTAATTGGAACTAATGATATTGATCATGGAGATTCACAGGAAGAAATTGTGGAACATATAGAAGAACTTTTGTTAGAGATTCATAAAAATCGTCCTTATGCTGAAATCTATTTAGAGTCTATTTATCCTGTTTTAGAAGGAGAAAAAGTTGTTAATATACGTACTAATGAAGAGATTATGGCGATTAATCAGGAATTAAAGAGCTTTTGTAAAAAGGAAGATTTTACTTATATTGATATGTTTTCTTTACTTGTAGATTCTTCTTCAGATGAAGTAAAAATTAAAGATGAATATACGAAAGACGGGTTACATTTATCGGATAAGGGATATGAAGTTGTTACGAAAGAGATTAAAAAGTATTTAAAATAATACTTTTTCTTTTGTATGGTATAATAAATAATAGGAGGGATAGTATGCATAATAAAGTGGTTATTGTTGGATGTGGAAATGTTGGTATGAGTTATGCTTATGCTTTGTTAAATCAAGGAAGTAATGTTGATGAGTTAGTTTTAATTGATATTAATCAAAAAAGAGTGTTAGGAGAGGTTATGGACTTAAATCATTGTCTAGCGTTTGCTCCTTCGAATATGGCTATTCGTGCAGGTAGTTATGAAGATTGTTGTGATGCAAAACTTGTGGTGATTACAGCTGGTGCTACTCAAGTTAACGGTGAGACTAGAATGGATCTTATTTATAAAAATAGTGCTATTTTTAAATCTATTATTTCTCAAATTGTAGATAGCGGGTTTCACGGTATTTTTTTAGTTGCTAGTAATCCCGTTGATGTGATGACTTATCTTACTTGGAAGTATTCTGGCTTTTCTTCTCATCGTGTTTTAGGTAGTGGAACTAGTTTGGATAGTTCACGCCTTCGCTATTTAATTGGAAAAAAATTAGGAATTGGTCCTAAAAATATTCATGCTTATGTGATTGGAGAACATGGGGATAGCGAGTTTGTTCCTTGGCAACATGCAACAGTTGGCCTACAAAATATTAATCAATTTTTATCAGAAGAGGATAAGATAGAAATTGCTGAAGAAGTAAAAAATGCAGGGTATAAAATTATTGATTATAAAGGGTCTACTTATTATGGTATTGGTATGTGTTTAGTTTATATTACGAATGCTATTTTAGGCAATGAAAATACAATTATTACAGTTTCTACTTATGATAGAGAAAATGATGTTTTTATAGGCCTTCCTACTATTGTTAATAAAAATGGTGCTAAAGGTAGAGTCTATGTAGATTTAACAGAAGAAGAAGCTAAAAAATTACAAGACAGTATTGCTATTGTAAAGGATGCCATTCAAAAAGTAATATAGTTATCATATTTGATTTTTTCTTTCATATATTATTGATATAGAAAGAGAGGAATTTATAATTATGGAAACATTAAAAGTAAGTAGTAAATCTAATCCTAATAGTGTTGCTGGAGCACTTGCTAATGTATTTCGAGAAAAAGGAAATGTAGAAATTCAGGCTGTCGGTGCTGGTGCACTTAATCAAGCTATTAAAGCAGTTGCTATTGCAAGAGGGTTTGTAGCTCCGTCTGGAAAGAATTTGGTATGCATTCCTGCCTTTCAAGATATTGCTATTGATGGTGAGGAACGTACAGCAATTAAGTTAATTATAGAGGCCAAATAGGTCTTTTTTTTTATTTTATATCGTGGTAAACTTAATATAGATAGGAGAGTGTTATTATGGTTTGTCCTCGTTGTGGTGCGGAAATGAATCCTGAACAAAGATATTGTATGAAATGTGGAGCTCTAAACTATGATCATCCTGATAATAAGCAGATGAAAACTTTGATGAGCGAAAAAGAATTTGAAAAATCTAATAAAGAGTACCAAAAAAATGCTACGAAAGAAGTAGATAAAGTAGAGTTTGCTGGTCAAACATATGAAACAAGAACTAGAAAGAAAAATGCTTATGTTGATACTAGAGCAGCATTAGGTTTATTGTTAGTTATGACAGCTATTTTTGCTTTGATTTTGTACTTCTTCTTTTATTTTACTTACGTTATGATTTTTGCATCATGTGTCTTTTATGCTTTTTTTAGTTTCTTATTTTTATCTTTATCTTGTGCTTATATGAAAGGTGGTTATTCCGGTTTTACTCCGATGGTACCTATTTATAATCTTTATGCTTATTGTGATATTGCTACCGGGCATGGATGGTTATTTTTCCTTTTATTAATACCTATTGTTAATATTTTCTTTTTGTTTTATTTAAATTATCAATTTGGAAAATCTTTTGGTAGAAGTGGATGGATGATGGTGTTTTTACCATTTATTATGATTCCTTATATTGCTTTTAGTGACACGGCTGTTTATCAAGGAAAGGGTGTTAGATTTTCTTCTTTCGTAGAAAAAGGTAAAAGAAGAAATCCTACTTTTTCAGCTTTTATATACGCTGTATTTTCCTTTGTAGTTTGTATTATTATTTTGATACCAATTTCTAATGTTGTTAAATATAGAATATTCCCGATGGATATGGAGACTGTTCTTCAGACTGTTCATGTTGATGTTGATGAAGGATACTATGAGTGTGAAAACGCGGATATTAATGTTAATGCAGGAACTTATTATATTCCTTTTACTGATATTACAGATTTATTAAATTATCAACTTTTACCTACGAAATCTCCTTTTAACGGGGAATTATTAAAAGGGTATGTTGAGGTTATCTTTACAGTAGACTCTTCTGGTAGAAGAAATTATTCTTATTCACTTACTGTTAGTGATGGAGAACTTGGTCTTGTTGATTTTACAGAAGGTTCTCATAGAACAGTTAAAAAAGTAGAAGATGTTTCTATACCAGAGAATGCTATTGTTTGTAAAAAAACGGAAATTAGTTGATATTTTTCTTAAAAAGTAATATACTAATAACAAATCGATAATTAGAACTAATAATAAGATTCTTTAATGATAGAGAAATCGTGGCTGGTGGAAACGATATTAAAGACTTATTTATCTACTCTATAGATGATGCTTTTCCGGAGAAGTCCGTTACACTTTTAAGTAAAAGAAAGGATGGTACCGTGCTTTGCACTCCTTGTACTGTTCTTTTTTTCTTTTTAGGAGGTGATATTATGATTGATTTACATTATGATTTGTTGTCGATTTTGTATTATTGCTATAAGAAAAATGATTTTAGCTACATCAAAATGATTCAGGATTATTATAGAAATAATCAAGTGCGTGGTGTGGTTGCTAATCTTTATTTTATGAGTGATGAGGAAATGAAGCAAGAAATGAAAGGGTTTTATGAACCAGTTAATGTAGTGTCTTGGTTTCGTACCGCAACGGAATTGTTTCAAAAGTATTTTCCTAATTTAGATGTTATTTATAGTATTGAAGGTTGTGATTATATTGAAGGACCAGAAGAGTTAGAGGAACTTTATAAACTTGGTCTTCGTAATATTTTGTTAGTATGGAATAATAAGAATCGTTATGGTTCTGGTATTCGTGGAGATTCTCACTTGACGGAGCAAGGAAGAATATTTCTTCGTAAAGCTATCGATTTAGGTATTTCTATTGATTTATCTCATATGAATGAAAAGACATTTTTTGATACTGTGGAATTATTACGGGAAGAGAAAAAAAAGGGTAAACAAGTTAGTGTTATTGTTAGTCATTCTAATTGTTATGATTTATATCCTAATCCTAGGAATTTAACGGATCAACAGTTATTGTCTATTCGGGAATTTTCTCCGGTTATAGGACTTGTTTCTTACGGACCCTTTGTCTTTTCGGATAAGGATAGAGACATTTTACGTAAAAAGTATGTTGAACACGTTATGCATGTAAAAGAGTTACTTGGAATTTCTTCTATTGGTGTTAGTACTGATGATATGTGTTTTGCCTCCGTATTGTTTGGGGATAACTATGATAGACCAGTTTTTGATTATCCAGAGGTTACAAAGCAGATGAAAGAGTTATTTCAGGGTAGTTTTACGGATTTAGAAATAGAAAAAATATTATATGAAAATAGTTATAATAAATTATTTAGAAGAGAGGTATAGATATGATAGATATTAAATTAATTAGAGAAAATAAAGATTTAGTAAAGGAAAATATTAAGAAAAAGTTTCAAGATGAAAAACTTCCTTTGGTAGACGAAGTTTATGAAATGGATAAAAGAGTACGTGAAGTACAGGTAAAAGCTGACGGGCTAAAAGCTGATAAAAATAAAATGAGTAGTGAAATTGGTAAGCTTATGAAAGAAGGTAAAAAGGATGAAGCTGAAGAGGTAAAGCAAAAAATTGCTTCTATGGCAGATGAAATTAAAGCCTTAGAGGAAGAACAAGAAAAACTTTCTCATGATATTAAGGATCGAATGATGGTGATTCCTCAAATTATGGATCCTTCTGTTCCTATTGGTCGTGATGATAGTGAGAATGTGGAAGTACAAAGATTTGTGGAACCGGTAGTACCTGATTATGAAATTCCATATCACGCTGATATTATTGAAAGACTTCATGGTATGGATAAAGATGCTGCTGGTAGAACTAGTGGACAAGGATTTTATTATTTACTTGGAGATATTGCTCGTTTACATGAGGCAATGCTTGCTTATGCTCGTGACTTTATGATTGATGCTGGATTTACCTATGCTATTCCACCATTTATGATTCATAGCGATGTTGTGACTGGTGTTATGTCTTTTCCTGAGATGGAAGCTATGATGTATAAGATTGAAGGAGAAGATTTATACTTAATCGGAACCAGTGAACATTCTATGATTGGTAAGTTTAAAGATCAAATTATTAAAGATAGTGAACTTCCTATTCATATGACAAGTTATTCTCCATGTTTTCGTAAAGAGGGTGGTTCTCATGGATTAGAAGAAAGAGGACTTTATCGTGTTCATCAGTTTGAAAAACAAGAGATGATTGTTATTTGTGAACCTGAAGAGTCAATGGGTTGGTATGAGAAGATGTGGAAGTTAACAGTTGATTTCTTTAGAAGTTTAGATATTCCAGTTAGACAACTTGAATGTTGTAGTGGAGATTTAGCAGATTTGAAAGTAAAATCTTGTGATGTTGAAGCTTGGAGTCCAAGACAGAAAAAATATTTTGAAGTTGGAAGCTGCTCTAACTTGGGAGATGCTCAAGCTAGACGTTTAGGAATTCGTAAAAAAGGAGAAAAGGGAACATACTTCTTACATACTTTAAATAATACCGTTGTTGCAACTCCGAGAGGATTAATTGCATTAATTGAGAATAACTATCAAGAAGATGGAAGTATTAAAATTCCTAAAGCATTGCAACTATACATGGGAGGAAAAGAAGTTATTAAAGCAGATTAAAGAAATAGTGTATATTTCTTTTTTCTTTGGATATCCTATTTAATGGTGATAGAATGGAAGAAGATAAAAGATGTGAAGTGGTAGGTCGTGAGTCGGCTATGAAGAATATTCATATTGATAGCAACTCTAAGGAAGGTAAATTACTTGTTGAAGTTGTGGATAAAGAGTCTACTTTACAGAGATTAGAAGATGAATAATCTTCTTTTTTTTCTTTTTTATGATAAAATTATTCTAGGTGATTAGGATGATTTTTGTTTGGATTTTACTTGTTATCTTAGTTTTAGTGTTAGTAATTTTTATTTTAGGATATATTTTATTATATAAATTAAAGAAGTTTTTAGGTGTGTCTAGTATTTCTAGTTTGATAAAAGACGCTAGGATGGAAGATGAGAGTATGCCTAAATCTTTGTCTAGTTTGGATTCTTTATATTTAACGAGAATTAAAGAAGATTTTCCTAGTCTTAATATTAATGAATTAAAAAGAGAATGTGAAAAAAATATATTGGATTATTTTCATGCTATTGAAAATGGGGATAGTACTGGCTTTCAAAGTGATAAAATAAAGAGTAGTGTGGATCAAAAGATTAGGGAATATCGTGGTAAGAGTGTTTCTTTTCGGTCTATTCATTTTCATAAGACTGTCGTTAGTAAATATGAGAAAAATGGTAGTGTTGCGACGATTACTTTTGGTAGTAGTTTACAGTATGAATTATATATAGATGGTGCTTTTCAAAAAAAGGTGCAAGATCGGTTCCGTATTCAATATATTTATATTATAGATAGTTCTAAGCTTGATAAATATAGTAAAGTCATCGGAATTCGGTGTCCTAGTTGTGGTTCTGTTGCTATTGATTTTAAGACTCATCAATGTAAGTATTGCGGGACTTATATGAAAGATATTGTCAAGAAAGTTTGGTATTGTAATGATTTAGTATCGTATTAGTTTGTTTTATGATATATTATATATAATAGATAGAGGTGTTTTATGGAAGCATTGGATCATAAGTGCCCTTCTTGTGGTGCGAAAATTACATTTCATCCTAAAGAGCAGAAATGGGTATGTGACTATTGTGGTAGTAAGTTTACATTAGAAGAGATGCAGAAGTATCAAAATGCTAGTAGTGAGAATGTTAATCAAAAAAAGGTTCCTAAAAAGGAAGTAAAAGTCGAAGAAGCAGATGTTTATCGTTGCAAAAGTTGTGGTGCTGAGATTGTTGCTGATCCTAATACCACAGCGACATTTTGTGTATATTGTGGTAATACTGCTATATTGAAAGAAAGAATTCAAAATAGTAGAGTACCTGATTTAATTATTCCTTTTCAAAAAGTAAAAGAAGATGCAGTGAAAGCTTTCGAAGGTGTTGTGAAACATAAACCTCTTGTTCCGAAGGCTTTTAAGAGAAAAGAAAATATCAATAAAATTACTGGTATTTATATTCCTTTCTGGGCCTATGATTTTGATGTTTCTGGTACTGCATGTTTTAATGCGAAAGATGTTCATTCGTGGAGTGATACTTCTTTTCATTATACTAAAACTGATACTTTTATGACAGAAGTTGAAGGACATATGCATTATGATAAAGTACTGGCGGATGGTTCTTCTAGGTTTCCTGATGCTTTAATGGATTCTTTAGAACCTTTTCAGTATAAAGATTTAGTAACTTATAATCATGCTTTTTTATCTGGCTTTTTAGCAGAAAAGTTTGATGTTGGTGAAGATAGCGCCATAGAGAGAGCCAAAGAGAGAACTATGAATACGTCTGTTTCGCTATTGCAAGAAGAAGTTAGACATCAGACTAGTATGCTTGCTAGTAATAACCTTACGGTAAATAAGGCGGATTCTGATTATATTATGTTACCTGTCTTTATGGTAAATATCAAATATCGTGATAAGATGTATACTTTTGCTATGAATGGACAGACTGGTAAGATTGTTGGTGATTTACCATTAGGAAGAAAAGAAGTTATTCTTTGGATTTTACTTATTTTAGTTCTTTCCTCTTTAGTATTTATCTTGTTGTTTATAGGAGGAATCATATGAGAAAAATTGGTTATTTACTATTTTCTGTTAGTATCTTTTTCTTGTCTTTTATCTCTGTACAGGCTAGTGTAAATACTTATACGCGGACTGACTCGGATTATCTGGTACCAGATTATATTACGGTTACTGCTAGTAATCGGGATAATGTATTAAGTACTCCAGCGGTGGATGCTACTGAAAAAGTTTATGATTTTGCAGATTTGCTTACAGATAGTGAGGAGAAAAGACTATATCAACAAGCTATTAAGTTTATTAAGAAAACAGATTTGGATTTAGCTATTGTTACTGTGAGTGAATATACGAAAACGGATTGTAATGGAAGTTGTACTAGAACTTATGCTGATGATTTTTATGATTATAATGAGTTTGGTATCGGAGCTCGTCATAGTGGAGTGTTGTTTTTGGTTGATATGAAGACTAGAACAGTTTATATGACAACTACTGGAGATGCGATGGATATTTATAGTGATTATCGTATTGAGAAAATAATGGATGCTATTTATCAGGAGTTTACTAATCAAAATTATTACGATGGAATTGCAAAGTTTATGACAATCCTTGAAAATTATGATACAATAGGGATAGCTAATAGTAAGGATAGCCATTATGCAATTTCTGGTGATGGTAGTGTGGTTAGGGATATTCCTTGGCTTATCTTAATAGGTGGTCCCTTATTAATTACAGGAATTGTTATGGCTATTATGATTAGTAAAAATAAATTAGTTAGGGTTGCCACGTCGTCTAGAGAGTATCTGGATAAAAAGACTTTACAAACAAATATTGTTAAAGATCGATTTGTTCATACACATACTTCCAAAACACCTATTTATCATTCTACTGGTAGTAGTGGTGGAGGAAGTCATTCTGGAAGTAGTGGTGTTAGCCATGGTGGTGGTGGCCATCGATTTTAATATGAAAGAGAGGTATATTTATGGGTTTAATTAAAGCGGCAGTTGGTGCGGTTGGAAGTACTTTACATGATCAATGGAAAGAGTATATTCGGTGTGATGATTTAGGACAAGATATTTTAATGAAGAAAGTATCTACTCCTAATGGAATTATTTCAAAGGATAGCGGGATTCAGGTTGCTCCTGGACAGATTGCTGTTATTTTTCAAAATGGTCAAATTTTAGATGCTACGGCAGAAGAGGGTATTTATACATTTGATCAATCTACTTCTCCATCTTTCTTTGCTGGACAATTCGGGGCAGTATTTAAGGAAATGTGGACGAGATTTACTTATAATGGTGGAACTTTTAAAGAACAGGCAGTATTTTATATTAATGCTAAAGAAATTATGGATAATAAGTTTGGTACTCCTGCTCCTATTCCATTTCAAGATTGGTCTCATCCTATTCCAAATCAAATGACTGGAACGATGAGTCCTTTACGAGTTGAAGTTAAATGTTTTGGTAAGTATACATTTAAAATTACTGATCCAGCAGTATTTATGTCTCGTATTGCTGGTACTGCAGAAGAGTATCGTAAAGATGAGTTATGTGAGCAAATGAGATCAGAAGTTATTGGTGCTTTTCAAAATGTCTTAAATGAACTTGGAACTTCTGCACATAAGACTCCAGTATTAGAGTTACCTAGTAGAACAGATGAAATCAAGACGGTTATGGATGAGAAAGTCTTTGATCAACCAATCCGTGATCGTGGAATTAGTCTATTAGGATTTGTTGTTGAATCTGTTACTTTAGATGATGAGTCTAATCAAAAGATTGATAATTATGAATTATCTTCTAATCAGTTTATGCAACAAGGTACTCTTACTGGTGCTTATGCGAATGCTGTTCAAGATGCTGCTAAAAATGAAGCTGGTGCGATGAATGGATTTTTAGGTGTTGGTATGATGAATATGGCATCTGGTGGTATGATTGGTGGAGCTGTTAATAATGCTATGAATCCACAAGCAGGTAGTGTTGCTGCTCAACCTTATGATCCTTATGCAAATCAAGCTGCATCTCAATTAAATCAAGCACAACAAGTAGCAAGTGCTAATACAGTTGCTAACCAAAATGTAGCTAATACGGATGCTTCTACTAATCCAACGATTACACCTGTTCAACAACAATCAGCAACGGATTCTACTGCTACTCAATTTTGTCCAAATTGTGGAACACCTTCTAAAGGTGGTAATTTCTGTACCAATTGTGGAACTAAATTAAAATAAAAAAGAAGTCTACTTTCCTTTGGGATGGTAGACTTTTCTTTTTTGATAAGTACTGTCTAAGTAAGAGGCGTTACTTAGAGCAATGAGAATCTTCTGGCAGCTTTGATAACTGTTTTGAGTCTCCTCTTTTGAAAATGCTAAAGGCATATTTTTTCTTTCTTCTTTTTCTAATAACATAGCGTTTGCTGTAATAGATAATAACAATGGTGTTAAGTAGATAGCTTCTTCCGGAAATTCTGTTAGGATATTATCTGTGTATTTTAAAGCATTTTCTATATCTTCGTATAAGGCGGATTTTAGTATTGTTTGGTAAGTCTCATTTACTAAGTCTTCTTCTTGGTTAAATATTAAACATCTTTTTCTTCCACCTTTTTCTGTTTGTGTAGGAGGTGTTGTCAAATATTTTTCCAAGCTTTTTTCTTTATAAATTATATAAAGATATTCCTCTAATAAGGCATATTTTGCCATAGTATCTTCTGTCTTATTTAATTCTTGTGATAGTAAAAATAAAAATGTGATGGCATAATCTTTGTTTATTTGTCTTTCTATTATTCTCATGTTTTCAACTATATTTTCTGAGATGTTTTCATTTATTGATAAGAAAGGATTTCCAATAGTTAATTCATCTATGGAATTTAGAAACCTAGCGTAAATGTAGTTTTGATCTATTGTATCTATTTGTTCTGAGTTTCTTAATAGATATAAAAATCTCTTTTCCAATTGCTCAGACGGAAAAGTTCCTAGATTTAATCGATTATATAATTCGTTTTCATATTCTGTTATTATTTTAATATTTTCTAGTGCTTCTTTTTCTTTTCCTTTATTTTCATCCATTCTTGCTATTAATAAAGTTTGATATTGGTTATCTAAGCTGTTAGATGCTGCAATAATATCTTTTAGTAAGTTGTCGGTTGTTTCTATTTTTTTCATAATATCCCTCTTTTTACGGATTATTATAGCATTTATATTATGATTTGTATAATTTTTTTAATTTTTTCCATACTAAGAGTGAAGTGTGGAAGGGACGAAATTTGACAATGAGTGATAATTTTGCTAAAATATATAACTGTCAGACAAACAGAGAGGTGTTATACATGTTTTTTGATGAAAAACAAGCGCTTAAAGCTTGTGAAGATGAGCCGTCCCTGATTTTTGAATTAATTAAAGAGGGTTACTATCATTTAGTAGATGAGCTTATCTCTAAAAATAAAGTAGATATTAATACAGTAGATGCTGCTGGTAATGATGTAGTGGTTAGACTTTTAAAAGCAAAGCAATATGATTTAGTATTGAAGTTTATTAGAAAACGTAGTTGGCATGTCAATCATCAAAATTTCGATGGTAATACGATTGGTCATTTGTTAGTTAGAGATACTTCTGTTCATGCTTTAAAAGTTTTAAATCAGCTTACTAAAAACAAAAATTATTTATTAAATATTAAAAATAAGAATGGAGAAACGGTGTTAGATAGAGCAATTCACAATCAATCTGCTTTTTCGGCACTTAAGATATTAGAGGAAAAAAGATTTAATAATATTGATGTATTATCATTTAAGCAGTTATATCAGTTATGTATTAAGAATAATTATTATGGTAAATATTCTAAATTAACTAATTTAGAAAATATTGTTGATAGTTTAGAGAAAAAAGAAAGCCTTGTTCCAAGTATGAGACAAGTATTAGATAAAATTGTTGATAATATGGAAATTATTAAACATGATTTGATGGAGAATAAGTTTTCTTTATTAGATAATATTATTAATTCTTCTTTAGAAGAAGTTATTGTATAGAGGATTTTTCCTCTTTTTTTAGTGTAGATTTGATAAATTTGGTATTTAGTGGTATAATTTGATTACTTAATGAGCGGGGGATGGTGTATGAAAAACGATAAAGATAATTTAGGATTGGTGAGTGATTCTATTCATCGTATGGTTCATATTTTAGATAAAATGAATTTAACTTCTGAAGAAATTGCTGAACGTATTGGAGGTATGCATGGGAGAGTAAGAGCACAGATGCATATTACAGCATTATTAAGTGGTAATCAGGAATTGGCAGATAACATTGCTGCTGCTAATAAAATAATAACACAAAAAAGAATTGATGCTTTTAAGCAATCCGTTGCTGATGGTACTTATCCCGAATTTTTAGCTAATATGTCGTGGACAGAGAAATCATCTTTATCTGTAGATATAGGATTATCTAGATATGGATTTTCGTATGAGAAGCCATTAACAGAAGAGGAACAACAATATTATGATATTATTAAGAGTTCTATTGATAAAGACATAGAAAAGGAAGTTTTAAGTGCAGGCTTTGATAGTGTAGAGGCTTGGCGAGAACATAATGCAAAGGAAAGTAGAAATAGGGAATTATCATTCCAATTACATTTAGCAAAGTCTCATGATATGTCTCTTAATGGAAAAAGGTGTAGAAGATAACATCTTTTTTTGTTATATAATAGTTTAGGAAATAAGTTTACTTAATTCTTATATTTTGGTATAATCTATGTTGTATTTGAGAGGTGGTTTTATGCATTTACCTGATTATAAAGAAGCTAGAAAAAGAGATATTAGACCTTATCATAGGGTAGAATTTCAATTTGACGATAAAGTAAAAAATAAGTATCAAGGAAAAACTTTTTATTTAAAAACTTATGGTTGTCAGATGAATGAGCATGATAGCGAAAATATTGAGGCGTTACTTGAGTTTTTAGGATTTACTAAAGTAGATGATTATACTGCTGCAGATTTAGTACTTTTAAATACTTGTTCTATCCGTGAGAATGCACATAATAAGGCTTTTGGTATGCTTGGTAGACTTAAACATTTAAAACAAGAGAAAAAAGATTTAATTGTTGGATTATGTGGATGTATGGCACAAGAAGCTAGCGTTGTTGATACTATACTTCGAAATTATCGCTGGGTCAATTTTGTGTTTGGTACTCATAATATGTATCAGTTACCAGAAATTATTGATAAGGCAATTGAAGAGAATAAACAACAGATTGAAGTTTTCTCTCGTGAGGGTGATTTAGTAGAAGGTGTTCCTGTACGTAGAGTAAATGACTATAAAGCGTATGTTAATATTATTTATGGTTGCAACAAGTTTTGTACGTATTGTATTGTTCCTTATACTAGAGGCCGTGAGAGAAGTCGTTTAAAAGAAGATGTGTTAAAAGAAGTGCAAGAGCTTGTTCGTGATGGTTATAAAGAAGTTACGTTATTAGGTCAAAATGTTAATGCTTATGGTAAAGATATTTATGATGATTATACTATGGCTAATTTATTAGAGGATGTTGCTAATATGGGAATTCCTAGAATTCGTTTTACTACTTCTCATCCTTGGGACTTTACTGATGAAATGATAGATGTGATTGCTAAATATGATAATATTATGCCTAGTGTTCATTTACCTGTACAAAGTGGTTCTAGTCGGATTTTAAAACTCATGGGACGTAGGTATACTAAAGAAAGTTATTTAGAGTTATTTCATAAGATTAAAGATAGAGTACCTAGAGTTAGTATTTCTACTGATATTATTGTAGGATTTCCTGGAGAGACGGAAGAAGATTTTTTAGAGACTCTAGATTTAGTTCGTGAATGTCAGTATGATAACGCGTTTACTTTTATCTTTTCTAAACGAGAGGGAACTCCTGCTTGTAAGTTAGCAGATCCTGTACCATTGAAAGAAAAAGAAGAGCGTCTTCAGAGATTAAATGAAGTGGTTAATCATTATTTCTTAGAAAATAATAAGAGACTTGTCGGATGTGAGCTTGAAGTTTTAGTGGAGGGTATTTCTGATAAGAAACATATGTATTATGGTTATAGTGATACTAATAAGTTGATTAATTTTTCTAGTACTAAGGAACTTTCTCCTGGAGATATTGTCATGGTAAAGATTGTGGATGCTAAAACATGGAGTTTGGATGGTGAAATGGTTGAATAGGGCACTAGATGATGTTGTTTCTGTTATTACTTCAAGTAGAGATTACCATATTTGTATAGAATTACAAGAGAAGATGAAGAAAAATCAGAATTTGATGAACTTAATAGATGAATTAAAAGATACTCAGAAGAGATATGTAAAAAGTAATTATGATAAAAATATTAAAGATGAATTGGATTTGTTAGAAGAAAAACTTCAGCAAATACCAATCTATGTATCTTATATGGCACACTTAGAAAAAGTAAATGATATGCTTTCTTATGTAGAAGATGACTTAAATCAGTTCTTTTATCAATTACTAAATTCTTAGTAGAGAACTATAATGAAATAGATATTTCGTTTAGTTCTTTTTCTTTGGAAAAGTGCGTCGCTGATTTTCCTTATATATTAACGTATTTTAATGATTTTTAATCAATTTATGGCAAAATTGAACCGATTTTAGCATCAAAAGTGCGTCGACCTCTAACTAAAATTTACATTTTATAGAATTTCATTATATATCAACAAAGTTTATAAAATTCTCATTAGACATCAACGTACTTTTTGAAGGAGACAGAAAAATTCTATTGCTTTTTTTCTTTCCAAATGGTATAAAATAAGTAGTTCTACCTTACCTATTAAGGAAATTGTATCAAAATAAAAGTCAAGGAGTAGTTGCTGTCCTTGCTTTTTTTATTGTTATTTTTGGTCAAATATATTAGTTTGTTGCATATATTAAGTTAGGAGGGGTAGTTATGTCTAGTTATAAAGAAATTGTTACAAAAGCAGTTATAGGAAAAGGTAAAAAACTTTTTACTACGGATAATACCATTAAAGTTAGTAATTTGCCTTCTACTATTTTGGGATGCTGGGTAATTAACCATAATTTTCAAGGTCAAAAAAACGGGGACCAAATTACTATTACTGGTAGTTATGATGTTAATATATGGTATTCTTATGATCGTGATACGAAGACGGATGTTGTGAAAGAGACAAATCATTATCAAGAAGTTGTACGTATGAGAAGTAGGGATGATAGTAGTGATAATGAAGAAATTATTGTCCGTAGTTTGAAACAGCCTACTTGTTCTAATATTACTATTGATGGAAATGATATTCATTATACGATTGAAAAAGAACTTGGTATTGAGTTAGTTGGTGATGTTAAAGTAAAAATAGAGGCTGATGAAGAGGAAGATCCATGGGATGAGATTGTAGATGAGTCTCAAGACAATACTGTAACTGATGATATTGATGAAGATTTTATACAAGATAATACCATTTAATGTCTTTGATAGCACTTATGAGTGCTATTTTTTTTAGTTTATGTTATTCTTTTAGTAAGGAGTGTTGTTATGGAAAATAAAAAATATATATTTGTTACTACGGGTATTGTTTTGGGAGTTTTTGCCTTGCTATTTTGGATATTTTTTGTGGTTATTTCTTCTCGTAGACCTAATTATACTTTTTCTATTTCAACTACGGGTGATGATTGTAGTAAACGAGAGTATTCTCTTTATTATGAAAAAGATGATGTTAAGTATTATAGTGCTTGTTATGATAAGGTGAATGTTGGGGAAGAGAAGTTTATATTTAAAAAGACAGATGATATTAAAAAATATATTGATAATGGTCAGTTACTTTCTATTTTACAGAAGTTTGATATGGATAAATGGAAATATAGTGAAGGAGTACAAACGGATTATTATGTTTTAGATTCGTCTAAGAACTTAATTATTACTAGATGTAGTAGTGAGTCTTATGATACTTATTATTTTCATCGAGGTGTTGATGGTTATTTTTGTCAATATTTTGTAGATTTTCATATTCATTAAAATGGTGTTATCAAAAAAAGGTTGACAGATGCTTCTTTTTTTATTATACTATATTTGCATTTAAGAAATGGAGGGATATTATGGCAGTTAAAATTAGATTAACAAGAATGGGTGCTAAAAAGAAACCTACTTATAGAATTGTTGCGACTGATTCTAGACGTCCTAGAGATGGTCAATATATCGAATTAATTGGTACTTATGCACCTGTTGGAGAATGTAAGGTTAATATCAATGAAGAAGTAGCTTTAAAATGGTTAAATAATGGAGCTATTCCTACAGATACAGTTAAGAGTTTATTTACTAAAGCTGGTATTATGAAGAAGTTTACTGAAGCTAAAGAAAAGAAGGATAAGTAATTATGGATTTAGTTCAGTTAACTGAGGAGATTGTTAAATCGTTAGTAGTAGATCAAGATGCTGTTAGTGTCAAAGAATTTCCTACAGAAGAAGATAATGTTATCTTAATACAAGTTATTGTTGCGGAAGCTGATATGGGAAGAGTAATTGGTAAAGGTGGAAGATGTGCTAATGCTATTCGTACTTTGGTTCAAGCAAGTAGTGCTTTAAAAGATAACAAGTATGTTAAAATTGATATTG
>CASEGV010000027.1:0-26327 GCA_949287595.1 uncultured Mycoplasmatota bacterium | reverse complement strand
TTATGGTATTATGTTACTAGAATAATAAGAAGGTGTTGGTATGTATCCACTTGGAAAACAATTTGAAGTAGATTATACACGTGCAAAAAGCGATGATAAAACCATAATTAAAGGTAAAAACTATCGTTTTACTGTTATTACAGAAAGAATTATTCGCTTGGAGTATTCACCTAGCGGTGCTTTTGTAGACTGTCCTACGCAGCTTATTGTGCGTAGAAATTTGGGCTATCCTGAATTTCAGGTTAAGCAAGATGCACAATTTTTAGAGATTACTACAAAATATTTTCAACTTACTTATGTGAAACAACAACCTTTTGTAGGTACAAAAGTTGATCCTATGAAGAATTTGAAAATTACGTTGTCTAGTCGTGAAAGGGATCGCAATAAGGATTGGTATTATGGTCATCCTGAGGCTAGAAACATGATGGGAAATCTTATAGGTGTAGATGTAGCTACAGATAAGTCTTTATGCCGCGGGCTTTATTCTTTAGATGGTTTTGCTTCTATTGATGATAGTCATAATAAAGTAATTATGGAGGACGGGACTTTGGACAATCCTCCTACTGATCATATTGATGTTTATGTTTTTATGTATGATCGAGATTTTAAACAGGCATTATTTGATTATTTTAAGTTGACTGGTTCTCCTGCTATGATACCAAGATATGCTCTTGGTAATTGGTGGAGTAGAAATATTACTTATGATGATTTTTCTACTACGGAGTTATTAAAGAAATTTGAGAAAAAAAAGATTCCTATTTCGGTTATGTTATTTGATCATGATTGGCATTATCGTAATGTAGGTGATTACACTTCTTTAAAAGTGGGATATACCTTTAATAGTAATTTGTTTCGTAATCCTAAGGCTATGATTGATAAATTTCATGCTAGAGGTATTCGAGTTGGACTTTGTATTAATCCAGAAGGTGGATTTTATCCTCATGAACAATACTATAAGCAAGCTAGTGAATTTTTGGGTGTTACTGATAATAAAATTATTTTGTTTGATCCTTTAAATCCTAAAATTTTAGATGTTTTGCTTAAAGCTTTTTTGCATCCATTAGAGGCTGTAGGTGTTGATTTCTTTTGGAATGATTATAAAGGTGATAGTAATCCGACAAATCTCTGGGCATTAAATCATTATTTATATTTAGATTCTGGTAGAAAACCGGATAAAAGAAGTATGATACTTTCTAGATGTGGAATTTATGGGGCACATCGATATCCTATTCTTTATGGTGGTAGTAGTGAAGTTAGTTGGGAAGCTTTGAAAAAATTACCATTTCAATATTTAAACGCTGCTAATATCGGAGTTAGCTGGTGGAGTCATGATGTTGGGGGTAACCATGGTGGTATTGAAGAGAGCGAACTTTATATTCGGTATTTAGAGCTTAGTGTTTTTTCTCCTATATTGCGTTTTCATGGAGCACGTGGTCCATATTATAAGAGGGAACCTTGGCTTTGGGATGTAAAGACTGAAAATATTGCGGCAGATTATTTACGACTTCGTCATCGTTTAATTCCTTATTTATATACGGAAGCATATAATTATACAAAAGCAGGGACACCACTTATTCAACCATTTTACTATAATTATCTCTGGGTCTACGATGATGAACTTTATAAGAATCAGTATTATTTTGGTTCACAATTATTAGTTTGTCCTATTTTAAATAAAAAAGATTTGACGATGAATCGTACGGTACATAGATTTTTTATTCCTGATGGTATTTGGTATGATTTTAAAACGGGAAAGAAGTTTCCTGGGAATAAAAAATATGTTTCGTTCTTTAAAGAAGAAGATTATCCAGTGTTTGCACATGCAGGAAGTATTATTCCATTATCTAATAGAAGTGATTATAATAACGTAGGACTTCCAACGGATATGGAAATTCAGATTTTTCCTGGTGTGTCTAATACTTATACTTTATATGAAGATGATGGAGTTACCTCTTTATATAAGGAAGGTTATTTCTTAAAAACATCTATTGATTATAATTATTTGCGTAATAATTATACTGTTATTATTCGTTCTATTGATGGTAAAAGTGGTATTGTACCTGAGAAGAGAAATTATAAATTGGTGTTTAGAAATACAAAACAGGCACAGGATGTTACAGCTTATTTTAATTCTCAGAAAATTCCTATTACATCTTCTATTGATGGTAATGACTTTGTTGTAGAAATCTTTGATTGTCCTACGGTAGGACAATTAACTGTTAATTGTAAAGGAAGAGATATCGAAATTGATGCCGTCCGTTTAATTAATGATGATATTGAAAGTATTTTAGTGGACTTACAGATTAATACCTACTTAAAAGAAGATATTGCTAAAATAATGTTTGGTAAAGATACAGTTAGTCAAAAACGTATCGAAATACGTAAGTTGAAAAAGCAAGGCCTTTCTAAAGAGTATATTCAGTTGTTCTTACGACTACTTGAATATATTAGTGAATTTAGTTAGAAAATACTTGTAAAAATTATAAAAATTTACTATACTAGTAGCATGTTGACATATTGCTGATAGTAGTAATATACGGGCTTATAATAGAGAGTTTACTACTGGTGGAAGGTAAATATAAGTAGTATATGAACTTGATTAGCTTTTAAATATGGCAGGGTTAGACCTTTATCTCATTAAAGCTGCATAGTATTACTATGAAGTAAGGTGGTACCGCGATAATTCGTCCTTATGTTTATAAGGGCGTTTTTTTATAGGAGGATTTTATGCTGGAAGAGTTAATATTATTTTTATTATGTTTTTTATTAGTTTTACTTGTTTATGAAATTTTTATTGTTAGAAAAGCTAAAAAAAATAAAAGTAAAAAATATCCTATGGAAGTTAAATATTTAATTAATCGGTATCACTTAAATATGAAAAAAGTTGATTATCCACAATTGTTGCAGATTATTGCTTTAGTATCTTCATTTGATATTGCATTTATTGTATCGATTGTGATGATTTTTGATTCTTATTTAGGTCAAATACTTGCAATTTTGATATTGGTTTTACCTGTCATATTATTAAGTTATCATTTAGTTGGTATGTTTTATAGAAAGAGAGGAATGACAAAAGATGCGTAATTTTAGTGAAATTGAGAAGAAGTGGCAAAAGAGATGGGAAGAAGATCATTTATATAAATTTGATTCTAATAGTGATAAGAAAAAATTATATTGTTTAGAGATGTTTAGCTATCCTAGTGGTGCTAAATTACATATGGGACATTGGTATAATTATGGTGTTACTGACACCTGGGCAAGATTCAAAAGAATGTCTGGTTATAATTTGTTTCATCCCATGGGATTTGATGCATTTGGATTACCTGCAGAAAATTATGCAATAAAGACTGGTATTCATCCGGCTATTAGTACTGATAAAAATATAGAAACGATGGAGAAGCAATTAAAAGGTATTGGCGGATCCTGGGATTGGGATTATGAAGTTAAGACTTGTAAAGAGGATTATTATAAATGGACTCAGTGGATGTTTTTGAAATTATATGAACATGGTCTTGCTTATAAAAAAGAAGCTCCTGTTAACTTTTGTCCTTCTTGTAATACGGTTTTAGCTAATGAACAGGTTATTAGTGGATCTTGTGAACGCTGCGGTACTATGGTTGTTAGAAAAAATATGAGTCAATGGTTCTTTAAAATTACTGATTATGCAGAAGAACTATTAAATGGTTTGGATAAATTAGATTGGCCAGATCGTACTAAAAATCTTCAACGAAATTGGATTGGTAGAAGTGAAGGTGCTTATGTAACTTTTAAGGTTGCAGATAGTGATGAGGAGTTTACTGTGTTTACTACTAGATGTGATACTTTATTTGGTGCAACTTACTGTGTATTAGCTCCTGAACTTCCTTTAGTTGATAAAATTGCAACTGAAGATCAAAAAAATGCAGTAGAAGAGTATAAATTGCAGGCTAGTCGTCAGAGTGAAATTGAAAGAACTAGTACTACAAAAGAAAAAACAGGTGTATTTACTGGTGCGTATGCAATTAATCCGGTTAATAATAAAAAGATACCTATTTGGATTAGTGACTATGTTTTAGCAAGTTATGGTACAGGTGCAATTATGGCGGTACCTGCTCATGATGAAAGAGATTATGCTTTTGCTAAAAAGTTTGACTTAGAAATTATTCCTGTTTTAGAAGGAGGAGATATTTCTAAGGAAGCCTATGTATTAGATGATACTCATATTAATTCTGACTTTTTAAATGGATTAAATAAAGAGGATGCTATTAATAAGATGTGTTCCTATTTAGAGGAAAATGGATTTGGTAAAAAGACTGTGACTTATAAATTAAGAGATTGGCTTGTTTCTCGTCAAAGATACTGGGGAGCACCTATTCCTATTATTTATTGTGAAGATTGTGGAGTAGTTCCTGTTCCTGAGGATGATTTACCAGTTAAATTACCAATGGATGTAGAATTTACTCCTGATGGAGAGAGTCCATTAAAGAAGTGTGATAGTTTTATGCATTGTACTTGTCCAAAATGTGGTAAGCCTGCGTTGCGTGAAGCTGATACTTTAGACACCTTTGTTTGTTCAAGTTGGTATTTCTTAAGATATCCTGATGCACATAATGATAAAGCACCATTTGATAAAGATATTATTAATAAGATGTTACCTGTTGATAAGTATGTTGGTGGTGTAGAACATGCATGTATGCATTTGCTTTATGCAAGATTCTTTACTAAAGCTTTAAGAGATATGGGATACTTAGATTTTGATGAACCATTCTTATCACTTGTTCATCAAGGAACTATTTTAGGACCAGATGGTGAAAAAATGTCTAAGTCTAAAGGTAATACAGTTGCTCCAGATCCATTGGTAGAAGAATATGGTGCAGATGTATTACGTGGATATTTGATGTTTGGATTTAATTATGTTGATGGTGGTCCATGGACTGATGATGGTATTGTTGCTATTAATAAATTTTATCGTAAGGTTGAGCGCTTAACAGATGCTTTAATAGAAAGTGATAAGCATTTAGATGATGTTGATAAAGTGTTACATTCATCATTAAAAGTGATTAGAGAAGATATTGAAAAATTTCAGTTTAATACTTCATTAGCTAAAATTATGGAGTATACGAATGCTTTAGTTAAATACGAAAAAGAGGGAATTCCAAGATATTACATTGAGCAATTATTATTAATACTTGCTCCATTTGCTCCACACCTAACTGAAGAGTTCTGGGAAGCTATTGGAAACGAGTATTCTATCCATAATCAAGATTATCCAATGTATGACGAAAAATATCTTATAGAAACTGAAAAAGAAATTGCTGTTCAAGTCAATGGTAAGGTTCGAGCAACTATTATGATTTCTGTTGATGATAGTGAAGACGTAATTAAAGAAAATGCATTGAATGCCGAAAATGTTAAGCGTCACCTTGAAGGCAAAGAAATTGTTAAAGTGATTGTTATCAAAGGAAAGATTGTTAATATTGTGGTGAAGTAATGGACAGAGAAATTGAAGTTAAGTTAGAAATTACAGAGAAAGATTATGAAAAGTATCTTTCTCTTCTTCTGGAAAATGGGTTTAATCACACCAAAAAAGAACAAAATGATATTTACTTTTCTCCAAAGCATCGTCCGTTCTTTGGGGGAGATATTGATGATGAATGTTTAAGAATTCGCATCATGAGTGATAAGTATATTTTAAGTTATAAGAAAATATTTTTTGGTGACAGTGATGATGATATTCATTTGGAAGAACATGAAAGTGATGTTTCTAATCTAGAACAAACTATTAAAATATTAGAATGCCTTGATATTGAAAGAGTACTTACATTACATAAAATCCGCGATAGTTTTATGTATGAAGATATTTTTGAAATATCATTAGATAATGTTTTCGATTTGGGATATTTTATAGAAATTGAAGTGAAGGATAATACGTTATCTATTGAAGAGGCAAATCATAAATTAAAAGATTTAATTTCCTCTTTAAATCTAAGTTTATCTCATAGAAACTTAGATGGCTATGCTAATATGCTTTATCAAAAAACGAAACAGGAGAAGAATTAAAATTCTTCTTTTTTTGTTGCATTTGCAACATAGAAATCATTTTTATTTATGTTATTCTGATATAGACTAGAAAGAGTGATGTTATGTTAAAGTATTATCCTAATGTTGTGTTATTTGATGAAGAAAAAGTAAATGGTGTTGGTGTTATTACAGGTTGGAAGACACCTAGACTAATTCATGATGAACTATCTAGTGAGGCTTTGGAGAAAGTTGTCTCTATTGGTCCTTTATATACTAAGAATGGTATTAATTTTATTATTGCAAATTTGTTTTTAAATCCACAGATTTCGCATTTAATTTTATTAGAAGATTCTGATGTTCATCCTGGGATGTGTGATAGTATTCGTGAGTTTTTACATTTCTTAGAAACTGAAGAAATACGTTTTCAAAAGAAATTTCAGTTCTCTAAAGAAAATATTCATGAGTTTTGTGAGTATTTTAAAAATCATGTTACAGTTGTTTCTAGTGATAGGTTAAACGATACTATAGAAGAATTGCCTATTTCTTCTTCTTGGCGAGATGATGTAGAAGAATTTTCTTTAGAAACTGTGCAAGCTAAGCAAAATTTGGCTAGTGAAAAAATAGGTTTTATGGTAAGGGCTAGTACTGTAAAAGAAGCTTGGATGCGTAGTTTGAAACTTATTGGTACCTATGGTAATTTGAAACTTTCTGATTATGATGAGAAGCAAATGGAACTTATGGATTTATCTATTATTGTTCGAGAAGAAGATTTAAATCATCCTTCTATGGTAGGTGAATTAGGAATTACAGAGGAAGAGTTGAATTTGTATGCTAATACGTTACTTTCTAAAGATAAACCTGATGATTTACAATATACTTATGGTGAAAGACTTCGTAATTATAGTAATGTAGATCAGTTACATTATTTAATTGAAACTTTACAAAATAAACTTTATTCGAGAAGAGCAGTTGCGGTACTTTGGAATCCTGTGATAGAGACTTTTGTTGATGAAGTTCCATGTATTGATTTATATCAGGCAATTGTGCAAGATAATAAATTGTATATGATTGCTTATTTAAGAGCAAATGATGTTTATAATGGTTTTCCTAGAAATATATATGGTATTTTAAAGATACAAGATGTTTTATGTAAAGCATTAAGCCTTGATAAAGGATATGTCAATACTGTTACTGGTTCTGCTCATGTGTATGAGAGAAATTTTTTGGATATTACTCCTTATGTTGATGGTCATGTTTCTTTTTGTGAAGAGGATGAAAGAGGGTATTTCTTTATCGAAAATAATAATGGTAATATTGATGTATCCTTCTTTAATAGAGAAGGTCTTTTAGAGAGGTCTTATCAGGGCAAGACTGCTACTTCTTTACGTGATAAATGCTGTTTTCATATTAGTAACTTGGATCATGCATTTTACTTAGGGCAAGAACTTACAAAAGCAGAGATTGCCTTAGAGAATGATTTACCTTATGTGCAGGATAGACCGTTGGTTTTACAAAAAATTATTAACTGATTTTAGAGATGATAAATAGTGTTGAAAGATGCATTGGGATTTCTTTCTTATGAATTATATTTCCTTGACAAATTGACAAATTTGTCTAAATGTGGTATAATCTAAACACATTTGAAGAGGGGGATATTATGAATGTTTGTGTTCAAGCAGCAAATGCATCAACTTGTTTTGAAAAAAATAATTCAGAATTAAAGCGATTATATTTATTAAAAAATATTGATATTATTAATACTATTATGAGCAAAACTCCAGGATATTGTGGTTCTTTTGGTACAGGTTATCCATTTTATACTTTGGATTCTAATTTGAATGGTCAATTACCAATTATTAATGAACAAATACGTTATAACGAGGAGTTGTTTAATGAAGCTCAAAAATTAGGAACACATTGGGTATGTGCTAAATGTTTATCTACTACAGGCCACAATATGCCTGATTTGAAGCAAATTTGTAAACCTTGTCCTCAAATTGAGAATTCATTAAAACCAAGAAAGGTTATTAATAGATTGCCTGATGTTGATATGTGGATGGTTTGTTATGATAAAGATGTTGAAACTGCTAAAACTACATTATCTCGATTGTTCGAAGCTTTTGATATGCATACGTCTGATGTTGATCCTGTAAAAACTATTCAGGATGTTTCAGAAATCGCTACCGATTTAGACAATGGAGAAATGCCAAGAAAAATGCTTCCTTTGGACATTCATATTATCGAATACTCTAAATTAAGTAATTTAATTGATCAAATTCCATTCGCTTTACAAACGTCAATAGAAGAAGGGAACGTTCCTTATTTACCTATTCATCCTACATCATTAAGGAAAACATGGCAACATGATGATGAAGCTTATAATTTTGTTTTGGATTTTTTATATTCGATGACACCGTTTTCTTTAGACGATAGGTTAATGCAAAAATTGAATTTTTCTAGGGCTATTATTTCGAATGCTTTAACTAATGAACAATTAACAGAAATTTTGCATTCTGTTGCTCCAGCATCTGTTGAACGAAGATTTCAAACATCTCAATTACAAAAAACTTATGAAAGAAGGGTTGAATCATGGAGAAAATAATTGATTTACATATTCATACTAATTGTTCCGATGGTGCTATGACACCTAAAGAAATTATTGATGAAGCTGTTAATAATGGAGTAAGTGTTCTTTCTATTGCAGATCATGATACAGTGGATGCTTATAGTGATGAATTGTTTCAATATGCAAAGAGTAAAAATATTCTAATTATTCCTGCTGTTGAGATTTCTACTAAAATTAAGAAGTGTGGTATTCATGTTTTGGGATATAATTTTGATTTACAGAATAAAACTTTTTTAGAAAAATTAAAGTCTTTAAGAAATGCAAGACATGATTATTTATATGGAGTTGCAGCTAAATTAGAAGAGTTAGGTTATGTTGTTCATACTTCGGAGCTTGACAAGATAGAAGCTGTTACTAAGGCTCATATTTCTTTAGATGTTGTTAGCAATCCTGATAATAAAGAAAAGTTATTAGAAGTATTCGGGCATATTCCTGAAAAAGGTGAGTTTATTGAAACTATTATGAATGAAGGGTGCCCTGCTTATGTTAAGAAGAATACGGTTACTCCAGTAGAGGCTGCAGAATTAATTCGACTTGCAGGAGGTAAAGTAGTACTTGCTCATCCTGTTGCTTATAAATATGAAGATAATTTTATGCCTGAAGATACTTTAAGACTGGTTCAAGAGATGCATGCTGATGGAATAGAAGCTAATTATATTTATATTGATAAAAATAATAATAAAATTAATGAAGTCAATTTTTGGAATGAGTTTGCTAAAGAACATAATTTAAAGGCGACTATAGGTTCAGATTTTCATAATAAAGATGGTTTACATCCTGTGATTGGTTTTAAAGGTGAAGGTATACGAGTGGATGAAAAATACATTGATCATCTTGTCGACTGGTTATTAAATTAGATTTGTACTAGTTTTCAACAATTTTTGTTGAAAACTTTTTTTATACTATATAAGGTGATGAAAGTGAAAGTTAAAATATTTGATGAAGAAGATGAAAAGGATTTAGAATGTGATATTAATGAGTTTTTAGAAGATTTAGATGGGGAAGTTGTTGATATAAAATATCAGGTTAGTATAGGAATTTTTAGTGAAGAACAAGTATTTTGTTTTTCAGCTATGATTGTTTATTATTAATGTTTATATTTACTTTTTTAAATATTTTTTGTATAATATGCTTACTTTTATAAGGAGGCTATTTATGCAAGTTTATTGTACGAAACTTTGTTATTTATCTGGTCAAGTTTTGGAAGAGGATATGATAAAAGACATTTCTTCTACTATTTTAAACGATCCTTACAATTCAGATGTTATATATGTGACTGAAAGTGATAAACCTGGTTATGTTCAAGAAATTTCAACAGCTATATTATTACCGATTATTGGTAGTAGAATTGAATATGTTTCTGAAGAAGTGGATACTTCTGATTATACTTGGAGAATGCATAAATACAGTACTGCTACAAAGCATTCTGTTCCTGTTAATGTTATGCATTTTTTAAATCGTGATTTGGATGATTTTGGATATGGAGTCGTTGATTTTAATCTTTATCGAAATCCGGTTTCTATTCCTGATGTTGTTCAATATTTAAAGAGATATAGTAATTATGATAGACGTTATCAGTATTTAAGTTCTTTTTTTTCAGATTCTAGTTTTGTGAGGTCTTCTAGTCAGGATGCTGCTTCTTTTAGAATTAAAATTGCTTATACTATGCGTGAGAGAAATTCTATTTTTTCCGGGGCGATTTCTTGTCCTTATCAGGTGAATCAAACTTATTTTGTTTCTTCTACTTATTTAGAAGATGGTGTTAAACTTCCTTTGAAAGACCGATATGAATCTATCGAAGATTTTGGTCAAACTATCTTTTATGATTTGAAATTTCATGATTTTCAATTTAGTGATACTATGTTAGAAAAATTATGTGTTAAGTTTGGTAGGGATGGAAAATTACGTGAAGTTAGAACTAAAAAGGAAATTCCTTATGTCTATTATCAGTTAGATGAAAAAACAGGAGAGGCTACTCTTATGGTAAATGGTAGAGAGGGAACTGATAACGATTTACTTTCTTTCTTTGTCTTTATGCCTAGAGATGATAAGTCTTTAATTGTTCCTTCTAAATTAGAAATTAAAGAGTATAAAAAGCATTATGCTGATTTTCCATTTAAATTAAACTCTTATTTGGAAAAAAATAATGTTTTACCATCTCCTGAAATTATTCACACAGAGAATGATGTATCTGATACTTTGGAAGTCTTAGAAAATGATTCTGATAATCATAATATTTTACTTTCTTTTGATAACTCTACTTTTTCTAATTCTCTTACTAATATATTAAAACTTAGGCAACAGATTATATTATCTAGACTTCCTGTTTCTAAAAAGCAAGAGTTTCATAATAAATTGGAAAGCATACTTCAAAAGAGAGATTTTCAGATTGCAGAGCTTGATAAAAATGTATTGTCTTTTCAGACCGAAGCAGAAATTGATAATTCTTTTTTGAAAGAACTTGTTGATATTGAAGGTTGTATTTCTGATCAAGAAAAGTCTTATATGGATGATTTTAATTGGGTGGATACTTATATTGATTATTTGAAATGTGAGTCTACAGATTCTGTTAATAATTTTCGAAATTTATATTATTTTTCTGTTAATTTTTGGCAGCAAAGTGCTTTATATCCTAAAAACTTACTGGCTAGTTTAGAAGCACAAAATAAAATATATGAGGCTTTATTTCAGCAGTTAATAATTTTAGATGAAGTTGATCAAAGAAATTCTATCTCTTTTATGAATGATTTTACTATTCAACAGTTATCAACTGTTATTGATAATCATATTGATAAGATTACTTTTAGTGATGGGAATGTTGATGTTGTTTCTATGTTACGTCAATTAAATCGTGATAAACAGGGATTACTAGAACGTGATAGTGATTTTTTAAGAGGTTATGTGATTGATACTGTTTCTTGTTATAGTAGGTTAGATGGCGCTAAAGTTTTTGCAAAAAAGGGTGGTATTTATGAGTAGTTACGATAATGTTTATAAGATGAATGCTTATTATTATAAAGATGGTTTTCCTAAAGATTTAGAGTATCATGGCTTTTTTCAATCTTATTCTAAGGCTTTTCAGAGACTTTTAAAAGAATCAGAGAAAGTGGAATTGTTTGTTATGCCTGATGCTGATCAAAAAGGCTATGCTATTGATATTGCCACTGGTATTAGTATACCTGTTATGTCTTATCAACATTATACAAATCATAAGTCCGTTTTGAGACAAAAAGATAGATTGGAAAGCTCTATGGATCCTTCTATTTCGTTTTGTGTTTTTGAGGATGGTGAGGTTAGTGATAGTATTTCCTCTCCGGATTTAATTGATCAATATATTAAAGAACATCACGGTGTAGAACGTTATAATATGATATTACAGTATGCTAATCAGAATGTTTATTTAGTTAATCCTAATCAAGATAAAAAAATGATGAATGAAGTAAATGAAGAAGTCATTCCGTCTGTTACTAATAGTATGACCTTTTTGCAACTTACTGGTAATATTCAAAGTATGGCTACAGAGCTTCCTATTGAAATGCAGGCAGTTTATTATCAGAGACTTTCTAAAATTTTAAAGCAATATGATGAAAGTTCGTCTACTTTAGATGGAGTGGCACTTGATATGACGCTTTCTTCTTTTGTTACTGAATTAGATAAGTTACAGAGTGAGATTCAATCTGTAAAAGAAGGTTCTTCTAAATTGCAAGTTTATACACCTGCTGCATTTCAAAGCTTTTTAGAGTATTTAAATGTTTTAGATAATCCTGTTGAAAAGATAGAAGCTTTGTTTCAAGAGATGCAGTATGTATCTAGTAATATGTTATCTAATAATCTTTTAGATCAGATTACTATTGTAGATTTATTTGTTAGTAATGCTTCTTCTATTTTTTCTACTTTATCTGTTGATGATAGAAAAAAGTACTGGGATATGCTTGATCAGGATTATCAAAGTGAGTTTATTATATCTTTAGAAAATAAAAAGTATCCTGAAGCTATTTTGTTAGGAGAAACTTATTCTAAGCCAGAAAAAGACTTTGAGTATTTTAATCAGTTATTAGCTTTTGATAATAATTCTAAAAAAAGGAAAATTGTAACTAAGTAGTTGTGATTTTTCTTTTATTTTGTGATATGATTTTAATAATGGAGGAAGTATATGGCGAAGAAGAGAAAGAAAGTTAGTATGCAAAAAAGTGGTTTTATTAAAGGTGCCTTTATTGCAACTTTAGGTATTGTTTTAACAAAGATATTAGGTATTGTCTATGTTATTCCTTTTCATGCTATTATAGGGGAAGCGGGCGGTGCCTTATACGGGTATGCATACACTATTTATTTACTTTTTATGTCTTTATCTTCTGCAGGTATACCTTTAGCGATTAGTAAGATTGTCTCAGAATATCAAACCTTAGGTTATTATAATGCTAAAAAGCGAGCTTTTATTATTGGTAAAAAGATTGCTTTGTTATTAGGGTTTGTTTGTTTTCTTTTATTACTTTTATTTGCTCCTTGGATAGCTAAGACAGTTCTGGGAGATTTAACTGGTGGTAATACGATAGAAGATGTTACTTTTGTAATTAGAGTTATTGGTACGGCTATTTTGGTTGTTCCTGTTCTTAGTATTTACCGGGGATATTTTGAAGGACATAGATTTATGGAACCGCCTTCATTTTCCCAAGTGTTAGAGCAATTAGTACGTGTTTTGGTTATTGTTCTTGGTAGCTTTATGGCTTTAAAGGTATTTAAACTATCATTAACTTCTGCGGTTGGTATTGCTGTTTTTGGAGCAACCGCCGGCGCAATTGTTTCTTATTTATATTTAGTTATTAAGAAGAGGAAAAATCGTTCTAAGTTTAATGAAAAGATACGTTCTGTTAATGAACCTATTATTACTAATAGGCAAATATTTAAAAAGATTATCATTTATGCTATTCCCTTTATTATGATTGATGTGTTTAAATCTTTATATAGTTATATTGATATGGTTACGGTTGTTCAAGGCCTTGTCTCTCATGCTAGATTTTCTGTTGTTGATGCTGAGAGTGTTATGAGTATGTTATCTACCTGGGCTAATAAGTTTAATATGATATTACTTGCTGTATCTACTGGTATTATCGTTAGTTTAATTCCTAATTTAACTAGTAGTTTTGTAAAGAAAGACCAGGAAGATATTAATTTAAAAGTAAATCAAACTCTTAGTATTTTATTATTTTTTACAGTACCTATGACGTTAGGGATTAGCTTTTTGTCTAAATACATTTGGATGGTTTTTTATGGAGATAGTGTTTATGGACCAAGTGTGTTAGCTTATTTTGTTTTTGTTGGTTTTATGATTGGTCTTTTTACTTCTACGGTTTCTATTGTACAAGTGTTAAAGGATTATAAAACTGTTATTTTTAGTTTATTTATCGGGGTATTATTAAAGTTTCTTTTAAATGATAATTTGCTTGTTGCTTTTTATAAAATGGGTCTTCCTGCTTATTATGGTGTTATTACGGCTAGTTTAATTGGATATTTTGTATCATTCTTAATTTGTATTATTCGAATGAAGAGAAAGTATCATATTAATTATGAAGAGTTTGCTAAAAACTTTATTGATATTTTGTGTGGTTCTATGTTGATGGTGTTTGTATTATTTTTAGTAAACTTTATAGTTCCTGATACTACTAGTCGAGGAATTAGCTTTATTTATATCGTTCTTTATACTGGTATTGGTGGTATTACTTATTTTATTTATATGTATCGATTTAAAGTTATGAAGAGAATATTTGGTAGTCGTTTGGATAAATGGATTAAAAAAAATAACAAGTGATTTGTTATTTTTTCTTTCGTAAGTTTTTAATTTTATGATACGCATTAAAAGCAATATTATAGGTATGATACCAGAAAGGAGATATGATATAGTCGAATTCACCGATTAATTCTACTACATGTCCACCAAAGCTTTTTTTGAACAGGTATAGTCCGTATAGAGGATTTTCTTTTCTAAAGTCTCCGGTAATACCATAGAAATTATATCGTTTGTAATGGTTTTCTACTGCGTATTTTACACCAGCAAAATGAATGGTATATGCTGATTGGAATTGCATTACATCGTCAAGTGTTCCACCATGGAGAGAAAGTACTTCATTTCCATAGATTAGGAAAAGAATACCACCTAGTAATTTCTTATCTCCATATTTTTCTTTGTAGTCTTTTATTTTTTCTAATTGCTTTTTTAATCTTTCTATTTCGTTTTCGTTCTTTTTATTGTTTTGTTCGTATTTTTTGGGATTCATTTTTAATATGTCATGTTCTTTTTTATAGATTCTATCTTTTAATTCTTTTTCGTTTGTTTCTAGTTCTTCTTTGGTATTTTTTTCGAATTCTGTAAAATCAATTTCAGCAACTAATATTTTTAAAATTCCATCGTCATGAAGAGAGTCCCACATACTTTCATAATAAGATAATGGTCTATCTACAAATTCTCGTCTATCACTGGTTTTTTGCATAATATCTTTAAATAATGGTAATTCTTCTTTTGTTATTTCTCTTGTATGGATTCCAGAACGTTCATTTTTTCTTAGTATTTGTCTAGTCTTAGATTCCATGTCTTTCATTACATCATCCAAGGATTTTCCTTCTGTTTCAATAACATGCATCCATCTTGGTTGAAGGGTATCTTGCATTAGATTGAATCCAAAGTGTTTATAGCCTAATTCTTTTAAGTTTTCTACACAGATACTATTATCAATGCCATTTTCTACAATATCACCATTATTATCTCTTTCTTTATATTCTACGTAGGGATCTATTTTTACAAAGATAGCGTGCTCTTTTTTTGCATAATCTTTTAATTGATTTGTAAACTCCTTTAATACTTCTTTATTCTTATAATCGATTAAAAAACCACGAGGTGCATAAAACATTTTTTTCTTAATGATTGGTAGTGTTTTTGCTAGAATTAAACTTGCTGCTACTAAGTGGTTTTTATCTTCTAGTCCTAAGTAATGAGCTATCCAACCATTTTTCTTTTTTAGATGAGCCCAGGATTTTGTTTGATAGAAAGTGATTTCTGGATTATTATCAGCAAATTTTTGAAATTCTTTTTCACTTAGTATTTTTAACTTCATTTTCTATCTCCTTCTTACTTTTATTTCTTATCATTTTTCTATAGAATGGCACTAGTTTTGTAAAAATGAAATACATTAGTTTATTTGTGACATAGTCAAATTCTCCTAAAAATTCAATATAATCACCACCAAATTTCTTTTTAAATTCATGTAGTCCAAATCTAGGGTTATCTTTTGATAGGTCACCGATTGTACCAAACTGGTCATATACTTTTAGACCTTTTTCTTTACAATATTTAATATGTTCTTCATAAGTATAATAATTTACATATGTTTCTGTTAGTATATTATGATTTCCTGCATATAATACCCAGGCTTTATCGGCATATTCTACAATCATATGAGCACTTAATGTTAAGTTGTTGCCATATTCTTTTTTATATTCTTCATATTTTTTTATTTCTTGATTATAATTTTCTTTTTGTTTTGTTAGTTCATTTAATTTGTTTTTTGCACTTTTACTTAAATTATCAATTGGTAATATGGATATTTGATTGTTTACTTGTTTTAAGTTTTCTTTTATCTTTTTAATAGTTCTATCGATATCTACTTTTCCTAAAAATAGTGTTGCTTTACTATTTTCTCCTCCATTTAATATGTCATATAATGTATTATAATAATCTTCATTATAAGAGACGAAATCTTTTCTTGTTTCAGTTAAAGTCATTAGATGGTAGAACTCTTTTAAATCTTTTTCTGTACCAATTTCTACATAGGTATCTAGTTTTTTTGCTTTTGCGATACGTTGTTTTGTGGTCTTTGAGAAATGAGATTCTATTTCTTCTATGCTTTGATTTAAGTCGATTCTAAAAGTATATCTTGGTTGCATTGTTTCAAAGTTTTTGGTAAATCCTTGATGTTTGTATCCTAATTTTTTTAAAGTTTCAAAGATTTTGTTGGTGTCATAAGGAAGAGGTTGCTCTTCGTCTAGATAATTATAGTCTTTATATATTAAATCAGGATCTATTTTTACAAAGATTGCTTTTTTACTTTTTGCAAATTTAATAATTTGCTTAGTCATTTCCGTTAAAAGTTCTTCATTTTCATAATCTATTACATAACCTCTAGGACAGTAGAAATAGCAATAATTTAAGGGTAAGTGTTTTTGAAGTAAAAGTGCGGTTGCGACTATGTTCTTCTTTTCATCTATTAGTCCTAAATAATATGGTGTTAAGTTCTTTTTTACTTTGGATAATTCGCCCCAGGCATACGATTGTAAAAAGTGTGATTTTGGTTGGTCTTTTAAAAATGCTTCATATTTTTCTTCTTTTAAGCGAACTAGTTTAAACATTTCCATCATCCTTTCTTTATTAGTATATCATAAATCCTTTTGTTTCAACAAAAAAGAACACAAATTGTGTTCATAACATATACATTCCATCCTCTTTTTTTAAATAGTCATTTTGATTACCTTGTTCTAATATAGTAACTCTTTTTTTTAGTTTCTTTATTTCTTCTTTTAATTTTTCAATTTCTTGTTCTAAATTTTTTGTATCGTTTGGTGGCATTGGTGGAAAAGTTTGTTGAGGCATATTAGGATTAGGCATGTAAGGAAATGGAAATTGGTTCATAAATTACTCCTTTCCAGTCTTTTTATTATATGCATATATTATTATTTTTGTTATAATATATGATGGATGTGATGTTATGAGACTTAGAAATGTTAAAAATAAAGAAGAAATTTTAAATTCTTCGTCTTTCTTAATTAAAGATCCTAAACAATATTATGGAACATGGTCTAGTTATTTTGGTAATTCTAATCCTATTCATATAGAAATTGGAATGGGAAAAGGTAAATTTATTCGTGAACATGCAAAGCGTTATCCTAATATTAATTTTATAGGTATTGAAAAATATGATAGTGTGATTGCGAAATGCTTACCTGTTATTGATCCAGAATTAAAGAATTTGGCTATTGTAAGAATGGATGCTTTAGAAATTGATCAAGTGTTTGATCATGAAATCAGTCGTATTTATTTAAATTTTTCTGATCCTTGGCCTAAAAATCGACATCATTTGCGAAGATTATCCAGTAAGGTTTTCTTAGAGAAATATGAAACTATTTTTTTAGGTGATAAAGATATTTGGATGAGAACAGATAATTCTTCTTTATTTTGTTATTCCTTAATGAGTTTTAGTGAAGCAGGATATGTATTACGTAATCTTACCTTTGATTTACATCAAAATATTCCTGATGACTTTATAACCACTGAGTATGAAGATAGGTTTTCTAATAAAGGAATGCCTATTTATAGTGTAGAAGCTGTTAAAGTGTCTAATAAAGTAAAGATGTAGAAAAACTTTTTACATTTAGTAAAAATTTGGTATAATGTAGTAAGAGTAGGTGAAATATGAAGAAAAGAATAGTTTTGCTCTCTATTATGCTGTTATTAGTGTCAGGATGTAGTATTAAACAATTAAGTAATAGTGATTTTGCTTTCAATATTGATACTATTTTATCTCAGAAGACTAATTTAGCTAATGTTAATTTTGATGGTTATGAGTATTATGTTCCTAATGGAATGAAAATTGTTAATAAAGATGATTATAATGCTTTATTACGAGATCGTTATTCTACTAAATATTATTTATATATTGATGCGATTAGTTATTTTCATAAGGTAAAGAATACTTATAAAGTAGATCATGATGCATATTACTCTAAGAAATTAAATTATAATAAGAAAACGGGTTATCTAGAAATCAATGAAATAGATAATCAATATTTTGTTGAATTTGTTTTTAATTATAGTAAGATTGAGGCTTATGTTTCTAAAGATTATTTAGTTCCCGCTATTAATAATATGTGTTATATTTTACAATCTGTTAAATTTCATGATAAAATCTTAGAAAGTTTAATAGGAGATAATGTGCTAAGTTATAAAGAAGAGTCATTTAATATTTTTGAATCTAATTCTGGTAGTGATGATTCTGTTTTAGAGTTTAGCGATTATGTTGATGCTGATGTAGAAGCTGGGACTTCTAGAAACGAAGATAATTTTGAGATTAATGAAATAGATTAAAAGAGGTGAGATCATGGGCGTTTTTGATAAGATTAAAAATGCTCTTTTCGAAGAAGAGTATGTAGAGGTTGAGGAAAAGCCAAAAACTAAATCAAAGCCAAAAAAAGAAAAAGTTAAAAAAGAAACTAAGGAATCTGCTAAAGTACATGAAAATAAACCTATTGCTAAAAAAATAGTGTTGCCTGAAAAGCCTAAAGAAGAGCCTGTGGAAGAAGATTTAGATGACTATGTACCAGAGGAAGAAGATTTTCAGATTGTTCCAGAACGTGAGGAAGTAAAAGATGAGGTCAATACTAATGAATTTAAATTTCCAGCTGTTGACGATCAAGAGTTTAAAGAAGAATCTTATTATGAAGAACCTAAAATTGTTGAGGTAGTTGAAAAGAAAGATGTTAAGGTAGAGGATTATTCTAATTTATATCATGGTCGTAGAGAAGAAATTCATCATGAATATAAAGAAAAAGAAGAACCAGTATTATATCATGGAGGAAGAGAACATGAGAGTTCTATTTCTATTCGTGAATATGGTGGAGCTTATGAGAAAAAAGAGACAAAGACAGGGTTTAAACCATCACCAATTATTTCTCCTATTTATGGAATTTTAGATAAAAATTATAAAAAAGAAGAAATTGTTCCTAAAAAAGAGGTCCGTTTAACTAGTTATGCTAAAGAACATATGAGTGTGGATGATGTTAGACGAAAGGCTTATGGTAGTTTAGATGATGATATCGTTGCAGATATTGAGGGATATACTGAAAGAGTTGAAAAGCAGGAAGAAAAAGTATCTGATGATGATAATTTATTAGTAGATTTAAGTAGAGATGATGAAAAACCTAGTGTTTCAGAAATTACCATGGGTGATGCTGAAGAGTATTTTAGAGATTTAGGGTTAGAATATAATATTGATTATAAAGATTCTAGCAAGGAGAGAGCAACTGGTCGTCGTGTTACTGAAGATTATGATGAAAAAGAAAAGGCTACTAGTTCACAGAAAGCAGAAGAAGTGGCACCAGCTTCTGTAGAACCGTCTTCTATGTCATCTAGGGATGACAGTAGTTCTGCTTCGGCAACGGATGATAATTTGTTTGATTTAATTGATTCTATGTATGAAGAGGAAGATGAAAAAGAATAGGAGGATTATGGTATGGAGATACTAAATGCTATTTTACCGGTATTATTATACATATTTGGTATTATATTATTAATAGTGTTAATTATTTTAGGAATACGTATGATTCAGATATTGGATAAAGTAGATAGAATCGTAGATAATGTAGAAGAAAAAGTTAATTCGGTTAATGGATTCTTTGAAATGTTGGATAAGACTAGTTATGGAATTTCTATGTTAGGAGATAAAATAATTACTCTTGTTTCTGGTGCTATTTCTAAAATATTTAATAAACATAAAAAGGATGAGGAGGATTATATATGAGTAAAGAAAAAAAGAAATTAGGAATTGGAAAATTTATTGCTGGAGCTGCTATTGGTGCAGGACTTGGGATTTTATTTGCTCCTAGAAAAGGTAGTGAAACTAGAGCAGCTTTAAAAGCTAAAATGAATGAGTTAGTTGCTCAAATTAAAAATATTGATATGGAAGATGTAAAGGAAGAGTTCAATAAAAAAGTTGAAGAAATTAAAGCTGAACTTGCTGATTTAGATAAAGAAAAAGTTTTAGAAATTGCTAAAGAAAAAGCTCTTCAATTAAAAGATAAGGCACAGGAGTTAGTTGATTTAGCAATTGATAAAGGAACTCCAGTACTTAGAGATGCTGCCGAAGAGGTACGTCTTAAAGCAATTGATGTTACAAAAGAAGTACTTAAAAAGTTAGAAAAAGAAGAAGAAGAAAAGAAATAAGTTTTCTGCGATATCAATTTTATTGATATCGTTTTACTATGTAGTAATATTATATAGATAGGTGATGCTTTTGAAATTGAAAAAAGTAGTGTCTAAGTCTTTTGATTTTGGTCAAATAGAAAAAGATCATTATATTGTACAGGGTTATACGGTTGTTAACAATGATTTTGTTGTTACTGCTTATTCAAAGCTTTCTTCTTTTAAGAGGAAACTGGGATTTCAGGAACGGAATTCTAGAGTGTATATTTTTGACTCTACTACAGGAATTCTTACTGGTATTATTACTTTAAATCATCATGCTCATGTTGGCGGAGTTGCTTATGATGATTTACACGATGCACTTTATGTTACTGGTGCTCGGGGTAAGATTCATACTTATTCTTATGGCAGGATGAAGCAGGCTATGGTAAAAGATAGAAGAACTTCTCTTTTAAAGTTAGATTTATCTTCTATTGATATTAGTTCTATTGTGATTTCTAATCATGGCATTAGTATTAGAAGTAGAGATGCTTTAGATGCTATTGTTAGTGCTGCTACAATCTGTTATTTTAATCAGACTCTTTATGTTGCTACTTGTTCTGAAGTAGGGTCTTTGGTTGCTTATAGTCTAGAGTATTCTAATGATGATAGAGAAGTTAAGGTGATGCCTAAAGTTATTTCTCGCAATCTACCTGCTGCTATTCAAGGTATTGCTATTTATGAGCGGGATAGCAAACGATATCTCATACTTTCTCAGTCTTGTGGAGGATGTGTTTCTGCCATAAAAAAATATGAATTTTCTAATGGAATTCTTACTTTTCTAGGACAAGAAGTAGTTGATATTTCTGGTATGGAAGGAATTTATGTTGATTCTTTTGGTAATATTACGGCTGTTTTTGAGCATAGTTTGACTACTTCCTATGTTACTCATGTGGACAAGCTTATCGAAGACATAGACTTTGCTTTGGAAGATAAATTTATTGCGGGAGGAATTAGAAATCAGAGGAGAGTAGAAAACAATACTAGAAATCATAAAAAATGATTTAGCTATTTGCAAAAAATATTTTTTATTAATAAGGAATTTGCTCCTCTAAAATGAAAATTTAAAAACTTGATAAAAAACAGTTGACATATAAACAAATGTATTATATATTGTTTTCATTGGAAAGAAATGTTATATATAGTGCTTATCATTTTCGTATGCATCCTACGAATAATCAAAGAGAATTAATTCAAAATGCATTTGGTTGCACTAGAGCAGTATATAATCATTATTTAGAAAAAGAAAAACTACGGTAGCGACTATCGGATGTTAAGCCTGTGGAGAAGTAGGGATACCTAGTCAGTGAAGCAGGAAACTTGGAAGGTTGTGACCAAGGCGAATTAAGTTTACTTAATTCTTTTGTTCTGATATGATAGGTTTATAATTTTCATTGATGAATGATTAGTAGTAATTATTTTTTCTAATAGAGATCTAGTGGTTGGTGGAAACTAGAGAGTGATAATTATGAATTACAGCATTTGGAGAAAAACGTTTATCGCGTTAAGATATTTAAGTGTATGGAGCAATCCATAAAATAAGGTGGTACCGCGAACAATTCGTCCTTATAGGCGAGTTGTTCTTTTTTTTGGAGGTGATAGTTTGGATTGCGAGTATGAAGTTCGTGTATTAGAGATTAATGTAGAGGATATTGAAAAAAAGTTAGAAGAATTAGGTGCGGTTTTTTGCTGGGATCATTTGCAACGAAGATATGTTTATGATTTTATTCCTAAGATTGATGGTAAATGGATTCGCTTACGTACTAATGGTGATAAGACGACACTTACTATTAAAAATATTGTGTCTTCTACTATAGATGGTACTCAGGAGTTAGAAATTATCGTTGATAATTTTGAAAAAACTAATCTGTTTTTAAATGAGTTAGGTTTTGTTGCTAAAGGCTATCAAGAAAATAGACGACGTCAGTATATTTTGGATGGTGTTGAAGTTGATATCGATTATTGGCCTATGATTCCTACTTATTTAGAAATTGAAGGAAAAAGTGAAAATGATGTATATCAAGTGTTAGAAAAACTTGGTATTTCTAAAGATTCTGCTACTAGTAGAGATGTAGAAGGAATATATTTAGATTATGGATATGATTTAGAGGCAATATATAATTTAAAATTAGAGGAGGAAAGAAAATGACATTTTTTGAAGAATTGCAATGGAGAGGTTTGATTAAGGATATTTCTAGTCCTGAACTTGAAAAAAAATTAAATGAAGGTGGTTTGAAGTTTTATATAGGTGCAGATCCTACTGCAGAAAGTTTGCATATTGGACAATTTCCTACATTTTTAATGATAGAACGTTTAAAACGAGCTGGGCATCATCCTTTTATTTTAGTAGGTGGCGCAACAGGTCGTGTAGGAGATCCAAGAGGGACTGGGGAACGTGAAAAAGCAGAGATTTCTGTTATCGAACATAACTATGAAAAAATGAAAAAGCAAGTGAAAAAATTATTTGGTGATGAGATTCAATTAGTTAATAATTTTGATTGGTTTCAACATATAAATTATATTGATTTTTTACGAGATGTTGGTAAATATATCAATGTAACTTATATGCTTAATAAAGATTTAGTAAAACGTCAATTAGATATTGGAATTAGCTATGCTGAGTTTTCATATATGTTGATACAAGGTTATGATTTTAAAGAGTTGCATGATAAGTATGGAATAAATTTACAATTTGGTGGTTCTGATCAATGGGGTAATTTGACTACTGGTATTGAACTTATTAGAAAACTTAATAATGAAGAAGTATATGCTTTTTCTATGCCACTTACATTAGACTCTACTGGAAAAAAATTAGGTAAAAGTTATGGAAATGCTTTATGGTTAGATGAAGAAAAAACATCTAGTTATGAAATGTATCAATATATTTTAAATTTCGAAGATTCTATGGTAGAAGAGTATTTGAAAAAATTTACTTTTTTAAGTAAAGAGGAAATTGAATCTATTATGGCTGAACATAATCAATATCCAGAAAAGAGAATTGCTCAAAAAAGACTTGCGAAAGAAGTCCTTGATTTTATACATGGTGAAGATGCTTATGAGAAGGCTGTTAAAATTAGTGAATCTTTATTTAGTGGTAATATTAAAGAACTTTCTGCTAGAGAGATTGAAGATGCTTTCAAGGGTATTGAACCTTTTGTTGCGAAGGAAGCTAATTTAGTTGATTTCTTAGTAGAGTTTGGTATTTGTTCTAGCAAGAGAGAAGCGCGTGAGTTTATTAGTAATGGATCTATTAGTGTTAATGGTGATAAAGTGACAGATTTAGATTTTTATATTACAAAAAATGATTCTATAGAACAAAAATATGTAGTTATTAGACGCGGAAAGAAGAAATATTTTATTGGTAAATTTTAAAAAAGCTATCCTTCGGGATAGTTTTTCTGTGTCGTGATGTTGTTAAAATGGTTATTTCTTGGTATATTAATAAGTATCATAGATGTTTAGGAGGATGGATAATGAAGATTACTTTGGTTAGACATGGACAAACGGAACAAAATTATCAGAATATTCTTAATGGTAGGTCAAATGATTTATTAAATGATACTGGAAGAAGACAATGTCAAAAGTTAAGAGAACAGCTTAAAGATGTACGCTTTGATTTTTGTTATATGTCTCCTTTAGTTAGAACAGTTGAGACAGCTTTTATTTTGATTGGTGATAGAGTAGAGACGTTTCCCGATAAGAGATTAATAGAGCGTGATATGGGAGAGTTGACTGGTAAATCTAGAGATCTTTATGATGTTAAAAAGTATTGGGATTATGATTTAAACTCTTCTGATTTAGGTGTTGAATCTGTTCAAGAGATATTTGAAAGGTGCAAAGATTTTTTAGAGTATGTTACAAAAAAACATCCTGGGGAACATATTTTAGTTGTTTCTCATGGTGCACCAGTTCGGGCTTTATATCATTTGATTAACCATCATAATTTGCATGGTAATTTATTGACTGTTTCTATTCCTAATTGTTATTGTGAAACTTTTGAGATTAAGGAGTGATTATTTTGAAAATTAAGGATTTTCGTTATGATAGTGATGTAGTTCATGCTTTAAAGGTTATTTGGAATTATATGAAACTTAATCAGAGTATTCAACCATGTGATATTATTTTGGGATGTGGTTGCTCCAACTTGGATATTCCGGTTAAATGTGCAGCATTATTTAAAGCAGGATATGGTAAGAAAATTCTTTTTTCAGGCGGGTCTGGTAAAGTTACGAAAGATTCATTTCAAAAATCAGAAGCAGAAGTTTACCGTGATATTGCCATTGCTCAAGGTGTTTCTAGTGACGATATTTTGTTAGAAACAAAATCTACTAATACTGGAGATAATTTTCGGTTTTCTAAAGATATTTTAGAGTGTTATCATACTAAAAGTGTGCTTATTGTTCACTTTCCTACCTCTGAGCGTCGTACTTTAGCAACTGCTAAGAAAATCTTACCTTCACTTCAACTTTTTATTACTTCTCCAGATTTAGATTTTAATCAATTTATTACTAGACTACAGAAGAATGTTAGTTTTTTTCATCGAGAAGTCTCTTTGTTAGTTGGAGATATTCAAAGACTTATTATTTATCCACAATTGGGATGGCAAGAGAAAGTTTTAGTTCCTGATGAGGTGGTTCGTGTCTATTATTTCTTAAAGAGTAAGGGATTTGATGATTATATTTATTCTTCTTCAGAGATTTTAAAACTGTTTAATGATAATCATGTTAGTATTAGTAATGCTAATTTATTTACATAAAAAAATCGATAGTTTTTACTACCGATTATTTGTTGTAGAATTCAACGATTAATGCTTCATTAATATCTGCATTTAATTCATTTCTTTCAGGAAGTCTAACATAAGTTCCTTCCATTTTTCCTTCATCATAAGTAATGAAGTCTACACGTCTTGTAACTTTAGCTAAGCTATCAGCAACAACTTTTAAGTTTTTATGATCTTCTTTAAGAGAAATTACATCTCCAACTTTTACTTGGTATGATGGAATATCTACTTTTTTACCATTTACTGTTACATGTCCATGGTTTACTAATTGTCTAGCTCCACGACGAGTTGTTGCGAAACCAATTCTGTAAACTAAGTTATCTAGACGAGACTCTAACATTCTTAAGAAGTTAGTACCAGTAACACCTTTTAACTTAGAAGCTTTGTCAAATGTATTTCTAAATTGTCTTTCATTTAATCCATACATGAAACGAACTTTTTGTTTTTCTTTTAATTGTGTTCCGTAGTCAGATAACTTACCTTTACGTGCATTACCATGTTGTCCTGGTCCGTAAGGACGACGAGCTAATTCTTTTCCAGTTTCACTGATTGAGAATCCAACATGACGAGCTTTTTTATAACTTGGTCCAGTATATCTTGCCATAATTTTACTCCTTTCTTTCAAATATTACATTCATTGAAAGTGATTTAGTCGTACTTTAGGGAGTTTTTCTATTCTTTCGCGTAAACAGCACTTGTTACTTGAATTTGCAAAAAACACTTTAAAATACTCTAAATCTGCTGTTTCAAGTGAATTGCAGTTTTAATTATAATAAAAAACTATTGATATGTCAATCTTTTTTGTTTCTTTTTCTTTACAGTATAAATTGAAAAATTAAGTGTCCGAAACGGACATAAAAAAAGACACATAGAATTACCTATGATACAATGTAAGTGCGAACAAACATTGGAGGTAATAA
>CASEGV010000026.1:0-26369 GCA_949287595.1 uncultured Mycoplasmatota bacterium | reverse complement strand
ATGTTAAGCCTGTGGAGAAGTAGGGATACCTAGTCTATGAAGCAGGAAACTTGGAAGGTGACGACCAAGGCGAATTAAGTTTACTTAATTCTTTTGTTCGAGATTGATTGGTTTCTTTTTTTAGAAATAGTATATAGGCAATTAATATCAATATTGATCCTATAAAAATATACTCTGTTCTAAAACAGGATAGCATGAAAGAGTAAGAGATTATTATTCCAGGGAGTAATAGACATAAGCTAATTATTATTTTATCTGTTCGAGTTAGTCCTTTGGTAGTTTGTTCTTCTCCGGATAATATATCTGATATACTAAGATCTAATATGTTGCTTAACTCTTGTAGTAGAGAAATATCTGGTGCTCTTAGTCCTCTTTCCCAGTTAGAGATGGCTCTATCTGTGATATGAAGCCTATCAGCTAGTTCTTGTTGCGTCATGTTCTTTTCTAGTCTTTTTTGTTTTATTAGTAATCCTATTTTTTTACAATCCATACTATCACCTCTTATTCCTAGTATAACGTAACGTTTTCGTTTTTGCACCAAACGATACGTTGAGTAACGAAAAAACTCCTAAAGGAGTTATTCTTCAATATTATTTTTAAATGTTATATAGGTTGCGATATAGTAGATTCCATAAATAGCTAGGAATATTCCTATCGTAATCAATATAGTTATTAGATAATTCATAGAAGCACTAGTTATAGCATAGAATAATCTATTGATAGAAAAAGCTGTAACAACAGAAATAATAATTGGATAAATTACCGGGAATAAGAAATTAGCAGTAATTTGTTTTCTGATTGTTTTCTTTATTTTATTATCTTCTACTCCTAGTTTTTTAAGTAGTTTATATTGATATTTATTTTTATTAGAATCACTTAGAGTTTGAATAGAAAGAATTGTTCCTACTACCGTAATAAAAATAATACTAACATATAATAGAGAAAACGAAAATATAGTCATTGCAGTTCTGTTAGATGATTCATAATATCCTCTTACTGTTACTGGAAAATAGGCAAAATAAGAATCTCCGTCTTTATATTCATAATATCCTAGTTTTTTTAGTTTGGTATTATCTAATTCTTTTGTTTCTTCTTTTGTATCAAAAGCATAAAGTTCTGTTACTACTTGCATGTTTCTAGCAATATTATCTGGTATTACTATTAAAAAACTATTGCCTGTTGACCAGCCTAGACGAAAGTTTTCTGTTGTTGTACTCTTTAATGACAAACTCTTTCCGTTGATTGTAATATTTTCGTGTTCTAGGGCAATTTCTTTTAAATACTTTTTTACCGTTTTATCTCCAGTTACAAAGTATTCGTTTTCTTTTAGATGAATAGTTTTTTCTCCTAACATTTCTAATAATTTATTATAATCTGATACTTTTAAATATGTATCATAGTCATAGAAACCATTATTACCGATATTTTTAATATGTTTTGCAACTTGATGATCTTTTTGCGTTAAAATTTGATAATGTAATTCTTCTTCTATTTCGTAATTTTTGTGAATATAATCTATATATTCCCATGCTTTCTTTCTATTATCTTGCTTTCCTGTCCAACTTTCTTCAACATCACTATACATTCCTTCTACTAGAATATCATAGGGTGCCTGTTGCTCTATATTGTTTTCAAAAGCATCTTTCATGACAAATGATATATTCATACAGACTAAAGTTAGGGTAATTAATAAAGATAATGTTCCTAATGCAAGCCCTATTGTTCTTGCCTTTGCTTCAAAGTTTTTCACAACAAACAAATTATCTTTACTATATTTAATTTTTCTTCTTTTATTAATAAATGTTAGAATAAAATCTCCTAATGTAAAAGTAATTCCATAAATACTGATGATTAATAATAAAATCGATATTCCTAAATAACCAACCATACTAGGGTCATCTGAAATTACAAAAGCATGATCACATAAATATAGTCCTAATATTCCTAAAATAACAAAAATAATAAATAGAATATTTCTATATTTCTTCCTCTTCCATATTTTTTCTTCATTTTTCTTCTCTAAATATAACAAATCATGAATTTTCATTTTTTTCATTCTTCTGCTACTTCTAAATAAAGTAAATAGATAGATTAAAATAAAGTATACCGTTGATAAAAGTACTGGTGTTAAAGTTATGGATAATTTTATTTTATATGGCATTTCAAACAAGTTCATAACAATTGCTGAAATGATATTTCCTAATACTGTTCCTACAAAGAAGGATATGATAAAAGAAAGTAATCCTAATACAATGTTTTCAGATAGGAACATTTTATTGATATCTTTCTTTTCTATTCCTAATAACATGTATGTACCAAATTCTTTACTTCTCTTAGAAAACATAAATTTCATTGTATAGTTGATAAGCCAGGCTATTACAAAAACAATAATACAGCTCACAAAAATAATTGCGTACTTTAAATTTTCCATCATTTCTGATAACTCTGTAATATCACTAGAAAATGATACGAAATTAAAAGCAAAGATAAGAGAGAATGCTATTACTACGGTTATAATATAAATTAGATAGTCTTTTAAACTTCTTTTAACGTTACGAATTGCTAATTTACTTAACACTTGCGACATCTCCACCTAGTAATGTTAATACATCTAATATCTCATTAAAAAACTCTTTTCTAGACTTTTCTCCTCTTCTTATCTCATTAAATATTTTTCCATCTTTTAAGAATAATACTCGACTGCAAAAGCTAGCACTGAAAGAGTCATGAGTAACCATTAAGATAGTAGCATTTAATTTTTCGTTCATCTCATCCATTGTCTCTAGTAACATTCTGCTACTTTTGGAATCTAGAGCTCCCGTTGGTTCATCAGCAAGTATTAATTCTGGTTGATTGATTAAAGCTCTAGCACAAGCACAACGTTGTTTTTGACCACCAGATACTTCGTAGGGATATTTATTTAGAATTTCTTTAATTCCTAGTTTTTCTGCAATATTTGTTACTTTTTCTTCTACTTTATTTACATCTTCTTTATTAATTATTAAAGCAAGAGAGATATTTTCAGAGATTGTCAACGTATCTAATAAATTAAAGTCTTGGAAGATAAAACCTAAATTTTCTCTTCGAAATTTTGCTAGATCTTTCTCTTTTACTTCTGTAATATCTTTACCACTTACAAAGATATGTCCACTAGTTACTTCGTCAATTGTCGAAATACAATTTAATAGTGTTGTTTTACCAGAGCCAGATGCTCCCATGATAGCGGTAAATTCACCCTTCTCTACTTCTAAAGATAAGTCATTTACTGCTTTCGTTATATTATTTTTCGTTCCATAATACTTTTTTAGATTTTTTACCTCTAGTGTTTTTGGCACTTTGCATCCCGTCCTTTATTTCACTAATTTTTTCTTTTAGAAAAGAACATAAAGAAATCATACCTCCTATTATAATACACGGTACCAGTATAATAAATAATAGTATTGTTACTTTTAATCCTAAAACATTAAAACTTGACATAGTATCACTCCTTTTTGTTCCTTTCTTGATATCAGTATAACAAAGAAGATACTGATATAATCTTACAGTTTTGTTATATTTCTAGTAATACTATATTTTATCTTTCTTTTCTATCGAGTTATGGTTGCTTTCGTGAAAGAATTGGTTGCAAAAGAAAAAACTACAGAGTTTTGGTCTCTGTAATTTTTCAAGTTTTATAATTTTATTTTCTTAATTTTTTAACCTTTATTCCAAGGACTCCATTCTTTTGTTCTTGTTCTTTCGTATATATCGAATACATTCCTTCTACTTTTTTATCTAACTCTTCGTCATGATATCCTAATTGCATAAATAGTTCCTTAAAAGTAGGACATTGATATAAGTCTACAACTTCTACATTTAGTTTTTCAACTAAATCTGGTAATTTAGAAAACTCAATCGTATCTCCAATCTGAATTTTTTTCTTTTGTCATCATATAATCTAAATTCTATCTCTTTGCTACCATTTTTTAGTTAATTTTTACTTTTGATTAATCAATATCTATCATACTATCTCGTCTTTTTACATATTGTTTTGTTTCTTCATTTATTGTTTGTTGAGATAATGATGGATTCTCTATTGTTATTTCTGCCTCATAGTCTCTTTTAATACCATATAGCGCAGCGATACCAGTTTGTATCTGTGTTAGGGCAGCGACTAATTCTGGTTTACTATTTACTTCATCAATTCTAGTAAAAGTATTACATGTATCTGCCATTTGCGCATCTAAATCTTGCAGACCAACATTTAAATCCACCGAATTTCTAAGAGCTTTTTTAGATTCTTTTGTACTTTCTGCTAGTTTTAAAATATAATCTTGAATTGACTTCCAACAAACAGACTGTGGCAAACTTTCTACAGGAAAGGTTAAATTCTTTACAAAAATCCTATTTTTTATATAAGCATATCGTTCGTTGCCTATCAGCAACTTATAATTTGAACCTTTAGAACGATATCTGATAACATCTTTTTCATAATTAGGAAGTATTTCCATATTTTCTAAATATACAACAGGATATAAAACTGAATGACACTGCCAACTTTCGAACTGATATTCTTCCTGAGTAAGATCTAAATCTTTATTCATTGCAATTTCTTTAATATCTAACTCATTTAATCTTTGCAGCAACGCCTGAATTTGTTCCTTTTGATTTTTATGATCCAATAAATAACTGTAATAATAATATAAGTATGGTTTGATTGTTCCATCATCATCATAATTAAGTGAAAGAAACATAAATATATCAGAATTTTTATCAATAGTATCTACTGTATCTTTATTTTCTTGATAGAACTGATAAATTCCTCGTTTTCTAAAGAATGTAGTTTCTCCTCTAATTGCTTTTTTCAAATGATATATAATATCCGCCATATTATATTTTGTTGCTAAATTTTTTAAGTTTTGATTAAAACTATCAAACTGATTTAAAACTGAACTTATTGCCATAACATCAACCAATTTAGCTTCCACTGGTACTCTTTGTTCCATCATATTCCTTCTTTCTGATTGCTATTATAACATTCATTTTACTCTATTTATATGTTTTTTTGTTTTTTCGCATTCCAAGTACAAATTCCTAATAGTAGAACTATTCCCAAGATAGATAGTATCATTCCTTCTTTTTTCCATGGAGAGTGATATGTAATTTTTATTTTATGTTTTCCTTTTTCTATTTCTAATGTCATACCATTTTGAAGACTTTTTTGATAGTCTTGCTTCTTACCATCAACTAAAATAGTAAAACCTTCATCATAAGGAATCGCAATTTCTAGATTTTGTTTTTCTGCTACTTCTATTTCTCCAGTTATTTTATTTCCTTTAGTTTCTTCTTTCATTATTTTTACTGGTGTAATTTCTTCTTGTCTTTCTTCTAATATACTTTTAGGTATCGCAACAACTTCTATTTCTCCTAACTTATAATAAGCTTCTGAAAACGTGATTTCTAATTCTTCTGGAGATAATAAAATATAATGAAACACATAATTGTTATTGTGATATTTCCATGTTCTACAAGTAAGTTTATTACTGATATGGTTTATTTTTATCGTTTGATCATTTTTTTCATGATGACATCCACGGTTAAACTTATTTTTGAAAGTCACAAATAATACTTTATCTGTTAAGCCTTCTTCTGGTACTACTGTCATTTTAGCATTTGCTCCTGCTCTAATTTTTACGATATCTTCCTCTTTCGTTAATTCTATATTTTTCATATCTTTGATTTCTAATTCTACTTTTTCAAAAATATCATCCTCTGGTATGTCTTTCGTATAGGCAGCAATAACATTTTTAGGATATTCTAAGTTTTGGTATTCTTCTTTTGATAAACTATCTTTAGTTGCATAGATAATTGGTAAGGCAAGTTCGTTTTCATATAATAATAACTCGCCCTTTTTATCGATTAATTGGTAACCATCTTTTAATGGAGTTTTTGATATGATATATTTTTCTCCCATCATAGATTGTGATAAAACTCCTCCCGATAGTGTCAACATCATATTATTACGATAGATTTCATTATTTTTTTGTTCTTTTTGTACCCAGGTTTGGTAGTATTTATTTTGTGTAGAAGAATATATGGAACTTTTATATTCATCCATAGAATATACTCTATTTAAGGCAGATGAAGTATAAGTTTCATTCCCGATACGATAAAAAATTTGATCTTCTTTGGTAATTTCTTCTACTAATTTTTGGTAGTCTTTATCTTCTTTACTATTTACTTTTTCTTTTGGAATTAACATATCTGTTGCACTTGCTACAATGGTAATTAGACATGTTGATATTACTAGGTAAATTTTTAGCTTTTTATGTTTTTTTAATAGAGTCTCAAAACATATTGCCATTAATAATAGTTCTAATGGTAAGAATGGAATTAATGATTTTGTATTGATATATAACGTACCATTTAATATAAAGTTAAATAGTGGTATTAAAAATATGATTAATAAGATTAGTGCTAAATACTTAGTGCGTTTTCTTTGATCTTTATCAATTACTAATAGTCCTAGTAAAACAAATTCTAATAGTGTAATTCCTGGACCATAACTTGAATATAGAACTTTAAGATTAGGCGTCAGTAATAACCATTTTTCTATCTCTTTAATTGTTTCTCCTCTGCCAGCAAGTAAAGTGTATGCCGTTGGTAACCAAAGAATAGCACTCATTAATACTGCCAGTAAAAATGGTATTGCTAGTCTAGATAAAAATTTTACTAATTCCTTTGGAGCATGATTTTTTAAGAATTCATAAATACCATAAATGATTAAGACAATAATTCCTGATACACTATAATAAAAACTAGTAAAAATCATGAATGTAGTAGATATGGTTAATAGTAATATTTTCTTTTTGTTTATGAAATGATCTATACCAAAGAATCCTAGTATTAAAAATGGAAAATAGTTTATAAACATGATGTGTCTTTTAGCATGATATAGTATTGGTGTTGCGAATAAGAAAAGTAGCGATACCATAATACAAGTAGAAGTTTTAAAGTGATGAGAGGATAAAAACTTATAAAATAAAAATGTGGATGATACTACTATGATAAAACTTGCTCCTATCAAATAATAAATCATTGGTATCATTGGAAGTAAGTAAGATAGTAAAACAATGGGACTTAGTAGACCATAATATGAAAAATTATATATATTTTGTCCACCACCGATATTTAAAGCAAAATCAGGAAATAAATCCTTGGTATCATAAAATAAATTTCTAAAATATTCTGGAAAGATATAATGTTGCATTTCAAAATCTGTTGTGGATGCAAAAACAAATTCTCCATGAGTAAGTATTCCTACAATTATGATATATAGTAAGCTATATAATAATAATACTAAAATATCTTGTTTATGTTTTTTTAACCATTTCATAAGATCACACTGCTTTCTTTGTTGTATTTGTTTTCCTTTCTTTTGTTTTGATAAATGAACCAAGATTAGTATATCTTGTTTTCTTTTATTTTTCTACCTAATTTTAGTTGAATATTGTCAAGTTATGGTTGCACTTTACCATTTTATATTTATTAGTATGGATATTTTGTATTAGTATATGATACTTTAACAAATCTTTTGTTATCAGTAGATTTTTTAATTCACCAGTTTTTCTTTTATAGTACTTTCTAATTTCGTAGAAAAAAGCCTATCATAAAACCTTGATTTATGAATAAATAATAAGAAACCATTTATTAGATAAAATAAAAATACTATAATTACAATAGAAAAGTAGAAAATGATGGCTGCAGAAGAGGAAGAAATATAGTGACCTATTATGGTTGCGATATAAAATATTCCATATGGTAATAACAAATAATAACAATAAATAAAATAAGGTCTAAGATAATAAAGAATTGTGTTTTTTGTTTTCGTTATTTTTATATTTAGAAAACCACTACCTAATGTTTTATGGTGATAGAAGATAGGAATAATTGTAAAGTATACGATAAAAATTAATATAGGATGCCATCCTTTTGCTAGTATGGTGAAGATACCATAGAAAAATAAATCTAGAAAAAATAGTGTTATTCTTCTTAACGGGGAAACATTTTCTCCTTTTTTATAGGCAAGTTTTTCTAATTCTTCTTTTTTAGGAAGTCTTTTTTCTAAATCTAACATCCAAAGATAACCTACTACTCCACCCAGGGTATTTAATAGTAAGTCATCAATATCACAAAGTCGGTATGGTTTGGGATATATTCCATATAGTCTTGTAAGCTGAGTAAACTCAAAGAATGCACTTAATAATAGACTGTATTTGAATACTTTCTTTACTGAAAAGTGTTTATAATATCTTAAAAACATACCAAATGGTACAAATAATAATATATTAAAAAAAACGACATAAAAAGAAGGATGCAGAATTGCTTGAATATAGGTTTTTGGACTTGATAACACCAAAGGTGTTTCTTTTAGGAAGTCTATGATAAAGTGAAAAGGAACTGTTTGAATCATCCAATCTGGATTGTTCATGACATCTTCTAGTTTTGGAAGAGGAAGAATAACTAAGAAATAAGCACATAGTAGATAAAAGATAAAACTATAAATAAGGATTGTCTTTAGAGGTTCAATCGATGCAAATTTATGATACTGGTATAATATAAATGGTCCTGTAATCATTAGTGCTAACAATGGAAAAATGACTACTGCAGTTTTAATAGCTAACAAATAGTTCATAAAATAAGAAAAAGGATTATTTAACCCTTTTTCCTTTCACAACAGCAAGTACGATAAATAAGATAGCTAGAAATATTAGTGGTGAAATCATAACTATAGGGCTATTTATCAGTTCTTGCCAGTTAATTTGTAATATCATACTCTTTTTTCCTTTATAATACTTTTACTGCAGTAGTAAGTAATTAAGAAGTAACCTCCGTAGATGATGATTAAGAAAATCATCGTCATGAAGACACTTGCTAACATTTGTTCTTTTCCGAATGTTTCTAGCAAGAAGATACAAAACTGAATACCAAAGATAGAATGAATTACAGCAAGCACTAATGGAAATAGGAAGAATATTGCTATTTGTTTAAATAAGGCTCTGTTCAAATGTTTATCTGTTGCTCCTATTTTTCTTAACATATTATATCTTGTATAATTATCTACACTTTCTGATAGTTCTTTTAAAGCCAGTATGGCTGCAGATGATATTAAGAAAATAATTCCTAAATATAGTCCTATAAACGTAATCATAGCACCAAGTCCTACACTAGCATCATAGATTGCAATTTTGCTCGTTCCTTCTAGTGTTACATCAGGATGGGCCTCTTCATATGTTGTATCTGTAAATACGGCTTCTATTTCTTCTCTAGTTTTATCATCATTTGCCTTGTAATTTGCAACCATATACTCATATTCCATTTGTGGAGAATCATCGGATACGGTCACTACACTATCGGGTACTACAATTACTCCATCAGTAATATGATTACTAGACATTTCAATAAAACCTTTTTTTACTTTCTTATACTTAGGTGTTAATGTTTTTCCATAGATTGTTACTGGTGTATTTAATGCTAGAGCTTCATCCCTTAAAGTTGTCATACTTTCATAATCACCAATAATCATGTACTGATCATCCTCTAAGGTAAAAGTATCATTTCCAAACATTTTAGCAACCTTATTATATTCGCTAAGTTTTACAATAATCTCAGGAGATGTGTAATTCAAATAAGGATAGCGCTTTTTCATCGAGTCAATATTATTTCCTTGAGTAGTTACATAAGTTACTGTCTCATCGGTATAAACATGAATGGTTGCTTGATCTTTTAAGTATTTATCTTCATCGATTCCTAACTCTTTTAATGATTCTTTTATTGTTTGATAACTTGATTCAATTTGACCATCGGTATAACCATAGTCTGCTTGTAATTCTTTAGGAATATTTCTTTTCTTCATCAGTTCAATATCTGCAGGTGCTAATTCTTTTAGGTTTGCTGTCATAGAATTCTTAATAGATAAGGAACTGGATAATACACAGATAGTTACAAATAACATAAGACAAATAATGGTCATAGAAAATACCGTGGTATTTACCTTACTACTAATCTGTCTTAAGATAAAACTATTTAATCCTTTATAATAAACTTTATGAATAGACTGAACAATTTTTAAAATTAGTCCAGATAATGACCAAAATATTAAGAAAGTAGAAAGAGCACCTAATCCTATAATTACAGTCATTTTCTTTAATGTTAAAGTACTGGTTCCATCAGGAACACTAACCATGTAATAGCAATATCCTAATATGATACTTGCTGCTATAAATATTAGTGCACAAATGATAGGATTTTTCATCTTTACTTTTTCTGATTTTTTAGATGAATTAATTAAATCAATTAATTTACAACGACTTACCTGAATTGTATTAAAAACCATTACTAGTAGGTACATAATACCAAAGTAGATGATAGTCTTTATTAGCGCAGCTTTAGAAAAGGTAAAAGCAAAGTTCGTCATATCTGCTTCAAACATATTCGCAACTAATAGACTCATTAATTGAGATAGTATTACACCAATACCTAGACCTACTCCAAGAGAAAGAAGTCCTATTACTATCGTTTCTATAAATAAAATGGTAGATATTTTTCTTTTTCCCATACCTAAGGTCATATAAATTGCAAACTCTTTATTTCTTCGTTTAATTAAAAAACGGGATGCGTAAATAATTAAAAATCCTAAAATAAAGGAAACAAAGATGCTAACTGCAGATAAAGTCTGAGTCATCATTTTAATAATGTCATAAGTAGATTGCTTTGTTTCTAGTAGTACTGTTTGACTATCTATAGCGTTAAATACATAGAAAATCGCAACACCTAATATTAGGGTAAAGAAATAGATGGTGTAGTCTTTAAAACTTTTTTTGATGTTTTTTAGGGATAGTTTACAAAGCATCATTTAAATCCCCTCCAAGTAGTGTTACAACATCAATAATCTTATCAAAAAACTCTTTTCTTTTCTGGTTGCCTTTTCTAATTTCATTAAAGACCTTACCATCTTTAATAAAGATTACTCTAGATGCATAACTTGCGGTGAAAGCATCATGAGTTACCATTAAAATGGTTGTTTTAAATTCCTTGTTTAAGTGATTAAAACTTTCTAGTAACATTTTTGCGGATTTTGAGTCTAGGGCTCCTGTCGGTTCATCTGCTAAGACAAGTTTAGGATTCGTAATAATAGCACGTGCGGATGCTACTCTTTGCCGTTGTCCTCCACTCATTTCATAGGGATATTTTTGTAATATATCTTGAATATCTAGTTTTCTTGCAACTTCGTTTACACGCTTACTGATATCTCCTACTTTAATATTTTGAATAGATAAGGCTAAGGCAATATTTTCATAAGCAGTTAAGGTATCTAGGAGGTTAAAGTCTTGAAAAATAAATCCTAATTCACGACTTCGATATTTATTCAATTTATTTCCCTTTAATTTAGTAATATCCTCTCCTGCTACAAAAATATGTCCTGAAGTTACTCTATCAATAGTGGAAATACAATTTAGTAGTGTTGTTTTTCCAGATCCACTTGCTCCCATGATAGCAACAAACTCCCCTTCTTCTACATCAAAAGAAATTCCATCGATTGCTTTGGTTAAGTTTGATCTGTTTCCATAATATTTTTCAATATTTTCAATTTTTAATATTTGAGACATACTCTCTCTCCTTTCTTGTATTCCATTATAAAGTAACTTATGATAGTTGTCGCTATTTTAATATTACAGTATCTTACAATTTCGTAAGGTTTTCTTTATCATAGCAAATATCTTTTTAGATAGCAATTTCAGAAATTTTAAAAAGCAGTAAGGTTATACTGCTATTTTACTTTTTTATTATCATGTACTAAATCTTTTATTATTACTTCTCCATCATGTAGTGTTTTGTATGATAGATTATTTTGTTTACAATATTCTACGGCTTTACTTGCTAGTTCAGTTTCCTTATGATTAGATTCAAAGTGAGGTATAATTGTCTCTTCAATGAAGCCAATACCGTCATAGATTGTTGAAATATTACTATTATAGGGATCAATATCAGGATCATCCATTACTGTGATTGCTTGTAAATCTTTACATAGAACACAGATTCCGGAACTAGAACCAATATATAAAAATTCATCGTCTTCTCGATGCTTCCTCAACACCTCATCAAATCCACTAAGCTTCATTGCTCGTCTTAAGGTAAAAACATTGCCACCAATCACATAAAAACTATGAATAGTTGTTAGAAGCTCTTCTAATTTTTTCTTTTTACCAAAATAATTCTTTAAATCTACAATTTTTACATCAAAACCTAAGTTTTCTAACTCTTTAGTATCACTTTTTATTCGTGATTCTTTCCTTTCTCCATCAGGAAAAATATCCCTTGCATTAATAATTAACCCTATCTTACTATCATGATCTTTTAACCAGTCTTCTAATACTTCTGTTTTTTGTCCTAATTTATAAGATGATAAATATAATTTCATACGATTGCTCCTTTATACATTATTATAATAATTTATATTTCATTACTTTTTATACTTATCTAAGCGTAATACCTTACTTATATGTTTATCAGTTAGTAATTCTTTGGGATGCTCTAATAAATAATCATACTGACTATCTAAGTGAAAGCGATTCAAAATTTCATGAACTTGGTATTTACAATCTTGATTTCTTAAATAAGCTTCATTTAAAGCTATTCCCATGACTTTTTTGTTACCATTAGTCTCTAGATATGCCGAAGTTAGAAGTAATTGTTCTTCAAAAGAACGTTTTTCTACCATTAGCTTTTGACTCATGAAGTGATACACATAGTAATATTCTAGAAAACTTTCATATATATAGGCCATAATCATTTGTTCATCAAAAGTTCTATTCTTTACTATATAGCCCTTTTTTAATATTCCAATAGTAGCAATATTTTTAGGTTTAGAATTAAGATAAACTTTAATAGCAGCATTTAATTCATCATAAGTTCTATAATCAGCCCAGAGACTAGAACGCATCATATTGATTAAATCTTTATCATATTCATTTTCTTTTGCAACAGCAATTAACTCTTCAATCTGTGATAAATCATATTTACCATTGACTGCATCTGATTTTAAAAGCATATATAAATTTTCATCAAAATCTGATTGAATAAATTTTTTGATAAGACTTATCTGTTCCCTACAATTATACTTCTTTAAAAGCATGTGTGAAATAATAAGATAATAAACATCTTCATTACATCCGCTTTCCAAATATAATTGCTCTAATTCTTGTTGTTCTGCTTTTGCTCTAAGATTACAGAATAGTTCATCGTTAAATATTTTCTTTGCTTCCATGTACAATTCTCCTCTATTTACAAATACCTATTTCTTTTAATATTTCTTTGTGAGATGTATTATAATACTAAAGCTTTATTTTAACAACTTATTCTTTTCACCTGTAATAAATATCGCGATAAAACATGTTAGTTAAGTAATTACATAATTCATTTGTGTCTTTTATCATTTACTATAACTATACTATACACTATAACTTCCTATTATCATAGTATTATAATTCTTTTTTCACCTATTTCCCATATTTCATTCACTTTTATTTCACATTTAAAACATATACTTTTTTCGGAAAGGAGAAATTATGATTATTGTAAAGAATGCGTTTCGTAATATGATTAGAAATAAAGGAAGAAATTTTTTAATTGCGATTATTATTACGATTATAACACTCTGTACTTGTATTGCTTTAGCGATTCATCAAGCTGGTGTTAACTTAGTTCAAACATATAAAGATACCAATCCTCTCTCTATTTCTTTTTCACTTAATATGAATGAATTAAGAAATGCTAGTGATGATGATAAAACTAATTTTCAAAGTTTAACGATTGATGACATTGAAAATTATGGAGATAGTGATTTAGTAAAAGATTACTATTATACTTTAGAGTCTAGTCTTTCTTCGAATTCGATAGAAGCAGTCGATGATAATGTGAGACCTGATATGGAAAATGATGAAAATCGTTTAGAAGATGTTCCCGAGGAGAAAGGGAAAGGACATGGACAAGAAATGGCATCTCTTGGTGACTTTAGAATTACTGCCTACTCTAATTTTAGTTATCTTAGTGATTTTGTAGAAGGAAGAAAAAAATTATTGATGGTGTAATGGTAACTGGCGATAGCGAAGATGATGAAATAGTTATTTCTGAGAGCCTTGCTGAAGATAATGACTTAGAAGTTGGAGATGAAGTAAGTTTTTATTTACCAGAAGATGAAGATGCAACATATACCTTTACTATTGTAGGTATCTTTGAAGTGGAAGATGATGATAATTCTTCTAGTTTTATGAATATGAATGTGTTAAATAGTTCTAATCAAATGTATGCTAATGTTCATAGTGTAGAAGATATTTTAGAAGATATGGAAGATGATGACAGTAAACTCGTTCAAAATAATGGATTAAGTGCATCATTTTATTTAACCGATAATGATTTAGTGGATGAGTTTGAAGAAGAAGTTCGTAGTAAGGGACTTAGTGATTATTATACGGTATCTACTAATGAAGAAGAAATACTAGCTGCCTTAGAACCAGTGCAAAATATTGTTAGTTTTTCTGTTCAATTCTTGGTAGTCATTTTAATTATTGGTAGTAGTGTTGTTGCATGTTTATTTGTTAATAAATATAATCCTAATGCCATTTTACAAAATAGAAATTAAGGAGGTAGCTATGAAATCAATTTTAAAAACCACAAATTTATCTTTTTCTTATGATAAAATTCATCCAGTATTACAAGATATCAATTTAGAATTTTCTAAAGGCGTTGTTTACGGGATTTTTGGAAAAAGTGGTGCTGGTAAAAGTACCTTACTTTCTTTGCTAGCAGGACTGGAAAAAATAAAAGAAGGTTGTATTTTTTATCAAGCTAAAGACCTTGCTCGATGTAATTTAGATTATTATCGTTCTCATGATATCGGAATTGTATTCCAAGCATATAACCTACTTCCCCAGTTAACAGCAATTGAGAATGTAGTGTTATCGATAGAACTTAATCATCCAAAAGAAAAAAAGAAAGAAGAAAAAGCCATCGCCTTACTCAAAAAAGTTGGTATTCGTGAAGATTTAATGAAACATAAAATTTTAAAGTTATCTGGCGGGGAACAACAACGTGTTGCGATTGCTAGAGCGTTATCTTATGATGCAGATATTATCTTGGCAGATGAGCCTACGGGAAACTTAGATTCTGATACAGAAGATGATATTATTCATTTATTTTTAGAGATTGCTCATAAAGAAGAAAAATGTGTTATTATTATTTCTCATTCTAGAGAAGTGAAAAAACATGTAGATGTTTGTTATCACTTAGTACATGGAAAAATTACTGCATAATTATAGAGATTAAGTTTTTTACTTAGTCTCTTTTTAGTTGTTATTTCTTTATTAATTCTTTTACCTCGTCATAATGATCCTCAATATAACTTTTTTCTTGATCTTTCTCTAGAATATAACCAGTTCTACTTACTAACGGAAGAGAAAAATCATATGTTGCAAAAATTTCTCTTATTTCATCTAAAGGTTCATACACTTTTGTTAAATATGAATTAGGATTATTTAAAATAGAAGAGATTTGTTCTCTTAATTCTTGTTTTCTTTCCCTAGTTAATTCTTGAAAAAAGGAACTACTAAAAGAAGAGCTTTCTTCTAATACTTCACGGTAGCTATCTATAAAATAAGCAAAGGAGTTCTTAGGACAATAAATTGCTTTTGCCATACTAAGAGGTACTTTAGAAGAAAGATGAACTTCATTACTAAGTATAGACGTATAGAAAATTACTTCATTGTTTTTTAAAATATCTTCATCAAACATAAAAGCCAGTTTTCCTTCAATTTCTTCACTAAACGCCGAAAACTCCCCTCCTCTACTAGCAATATCCGGGTTAAGAGCATTGTTTTCTGTTAAAGCTAAAAAAACATAGGGACTATTACTTCCATAAACTGTATTCTGATATTTTTTAGGAATATTTTTCTTTACTTGATTTCCAGGATAAATATAACCTGTTTCTAAAAAACAATGTAATTTTTCATACGACTGTCTATTTACCTTAGGATATTCTACTGGTTCTATGGCATGAAATAAATAATAACGTAAATCTAATTTTTCCATCATTTCCTACTCCTTATCTATGTGAAAAAAAGTATTTTTGTCAAATAAAATAGTAATTTTAGTATATTTTCCTTCTTCCGATATTATTTGTATTTTGTGTCCTAATTTATTACATAGTTCTCTGCATAAATAAAGTCCCATGCCTGTTGATTTGGCACTTTCACCTCTTCCATTGGTACCAGTAAATGTTTTATCAAATACTCTTGGTAAATCACTTTTACTTATTCCTTTTCCATTATCATAAATGATTAGTCTTATCACCTTGTTTTCATCTTTCGCAACGATTTTAATATATGCATTTTGCTCTTTACTATACTTAATACTGTTATCTACAATTTGATTGATAATAAACTCTAGCCATTTAGAATCAGTTAGTACCTCAATATCTACATCACTAACAATAAAATCAATTCCTTTCGCTAGAAGCATGTCCTTATTTTTTAACGCAACATTACTAATTACTTTGGATAAGTTTACTTTGGTAATTAAATAGTCTTTTTCTGCATTTTCACTACGTACATAATATAATATTTGTTCTAAATAATTATCTAGTCTAGTTAGTTGAGATAATAACTTTTTACTTTGTTCTCCTTTTTGATTATGTACCATTAAAGTAAGGGATGCAACAGGGAGCTTTACTTCATGTATCCAAAGTTCTACATACTCTTTAAAATCTTTTACTTGCATTTTATACTCGTTAATCTTTTCTATCATAGATTTATCAATTTCATATAAAGCATCTGTTAATATTCTACCTTCCAAAAAATGGGCATCTTGTAACATTTCTACAATTAAATATTTTTGATCTAGACTATCTAATTTACATTTAAAATTATTATAAAAAATTTTCTTTCTAATGTAGTCTACTATTAATATTGTAATTAATCCTACAAAATAAGTAAAAGTAATGGCTAATGTTGCTTCTATATTCACTTTAAAAGCTAAAAGTATTAATAATATCACCAAGTAAATAGTAATTCCTATTAACAAATATAGACGCTTATCTTTTAAATACTCTTTTTTATTCATGTAATATATAACCTTGACCTTTCCTTGTTTCAATAGCTTCCTCATAGCCTATTTCTTTTAATTTAGATCGCAGACGAGATATATTTACAGTTAAAGCATTATCATTAATATATTCATCATTATTCCATAAATCTGTCATCAACTCATCCCGAGTAACAATTTTTCCTTGATGTTGCAATAAATAAAGAAAAATAATCATTTCGTTTTTGGTTAAGATAATTTCCTTGTTTTCTTGTTTTATTATCCCTTTCGCGGGTATTACTTCTAGATTATGATAGATAATTTTATCTGTACTTCTTTTGCTTCTTTTTAAAACAGCACCAATTCTTAATAATAAAATCGTTGGATTATAAGGTTTCGTAATATAATCATCTGCTCCATAAGACATCGATAATACTTCATCTACTTCGGTATTCTTACTAGTTACCATAATTACAGGAATATTACTTTCTTTTCTTATTTGTTGCAGTAGTATTTCTCCATTTATTTTTGGTAAGTTGGTATCTAATAAAATAAGATTAGGTTGTTCTTTTCTTATTTGATCTAAAATAGTAGAAAAATCTTCTGTTACTTCCGCAAGATAGCCAGATCTATCTAGTATTTCTTTTAATTCACTGGCGATAGATAAGTCATCTTCTATAATTTTTATTTTTGTCATAGTATCCCTACTTTCTTAAGGTATTTATCCAGTTTATAATAATATCTGCCGTATACTGTTCTTTTCCTTGATAAGTATGTCCTGTATCTGGAATAATAGTTGTTGTTACTTTACTATTTGTTGCTTTTTCTTTAATTAGTGCTAAGTCTTCTTCTACACTGCGTATAATCATTAATTATTTCCATAAAAACTCTCCTTTTCTTTTATTCTAACATATTTTTAGAAGAAAAAAAGAAAGATTATGCTCTTTCTTCTGTGATACAGTCTACTAAAGAATCAATATGTGCTTGTGTAGTATCGTATACTGGAATAGTAATATCTTCTTGTTTAATTAACATTTCTATTTCTGTACAACCTAAAATAACGCCTTCGATACCATCCTTTTTTATCATATGATTTATACAATCAATATAGTATTTTTTCGATGTTTCCTTTATTTCTCCTTTACACAATTCATCAAAAATAATACGATTAATTTCTTCTATTTCCTCTTTATCTTTAGGAATTACTATTTCTAGACCATTCTTTTTTAATCTATCTTTTAAGAAATCTTCTTCCATCGTATATTTTGTTCCAAGTAGTCCGATTTTCTTTTTCTTATCATGTAGGCATTTTTGACTCACACAATCGGCAATATGAATTAAAGGAATAGATAGTTCTTTTTCTAGGTCATCTGCTATTTTATGAATGGTATTCGTTGCAATGGCGATAGCATCTACTCCTGATTTTTCTAAGGTTTTCGCAACAGGTATTAAACTATTTTTAATACCTTCCCAGTCATTTTTTAGCATCTTTTCTCTGATAGGTGCAAAATTAACATTATAAATAATCATTTCTGCACAAGTAAGACCTCCTAATTTTTTATTTACCCCATCATTAATTCTTTCATAGTAGTGAATAGAAGATTCATAACTCATTCCTCCTATGATTCCTATTTTTTTCATAGTTTTCCTCCTTTATATTACTATAACGATGAAGTGTGAAATATATATGAAAAATAAACTATTATTTTTGTTTTACTAAAGTTCTAGGATAAGAATCTTCTGTTTTTCTGTTGTCATCATATAAGAATTGATAAAATTCTTTCTTTTCTGGTCCTAAAAATTCCGGAAACTGGTAATCTTTTTTCATTGGTTCTCCTGATAGCATTTCTTGTTTTAGTTCTTCTACTGGTTTTTGATATCGTTTAGCTAAATATTCTATATAAATGTTTCTATAGTCTAAAAAAGTTGTCTCTGGAAAAGCTGGTACTAATTCCTGATTATAATTTACTTGAATTTGTGATAGTGGTCTTACTTCTATATTTTGTGCTTCAATCATCTCACGAAGTGTAGTGTTTTCTTCTACTAAACTACTATCAATTACAATATTATTCATGAGTTTAAAAAATAAATCTAAAAATGCTGTATTATCTTCTACTGTCATTTCCGGGTGTTGTTCGTTTAAAACAATTAAGTTATTAAAATATATTTTAGCAAATTGTTTATGTATTGCCTGACTCATTTCAAGTTGTGCTTCATTTGTATAATCTAACTTTGGATAGTTGCTGTCTAAATAGTTTATCCACTGTTCATTTGCTCCTACTAAAATATCTAATCCTTTTAATGCCTTTAAATTGTCTAGCATAAATTTTTCTTCATTTTGTCCGTAGACTGGAAAGTTTTTAATAAATTCGACTGGCTCTTGATATATCATTTGTTTTAATATATCATCTACTTGATAATTTTCATTTAATGCAAGTATCGCTTGTAGTAAGTCAATTGCTTCATCATAAGTAATATAACTTTCTTGGAGTCCATTTGTCATTTCTTTCGTATAAAGTGCTGTGTATCCTTCTTCAATAAATCTCCAATGATATCTTTCGCTCATAAATAAATCTTCTTTTACTCTTGGTGCTGGCATCGATAGTATTGAAGTACCAAAAAGAACTCCTCTTTTGTTATCGATACAATCACATACTGCTAAATGAAGCTCCTCATGTTTTATCGTATCTTCTCTTGATTTTTCTCGCAATATATCATAAATAGGATTTAAAATTATTTCTGTATTATTTGTTACCGCTATATTATAGTTCTCTTGTGTAGCTGATTTTAAAATGGCAAAATATTCTAACTTACAGGCTAATTTTTTCGTGTCATATTTAGTAAAATCTGATTTTATTTGATTATAGGCTTCTTGAAGGAAGGATACATATTCTGTGATTTCACTTTTTGCTGGTGCATAAGTATTCTCTTCTTCATCAGCTTTTATCATACTATTTACATAAATATAGTCTATTGCTTTTTCCCAATCAATACTATCTGTACTACTATCATATAGTGCTGTATATGTATGTGATGTAGTATCCTCTGTATTAGCATAACTCGATAGGAAGGTAGCTTTGTTAATATTTAGAGCTTCTAAATAAGGCGTATAGTTTACTTGTCTACTAATTTCATTCACCGCCTCTTCTGCTTCTTTAGATAATTCTAATTCTTGATCTGGTAGTAGTTTTTCAAAAGCCTCATCTTCTTGTTTTTCTAATTCTTTTTGCATTTTTTGCTGATGCTGAGATGCTAAAATATCAGATGCTATTTTATACTCTCCTAATAGACCAGTACCTAGTGTCATTGTTAATAGTAATGGTTTTATATATTGTTGTAATTTTTTCTTATTCATATGATAGTCCTTTCAATTTAGTCAATATTATAGGTAGAAATTATTTTTCTGTCAATAATCGCATTTTTATAGCACTAAAATAGTTCTTAGGATATACTATAAGTAAAGGTGATGATTATGAATATCAAAGGATTACTGATTTCTCATCGTGGTATCTTTGATAATGAAACTATTCCTGAAAACTCTCTTGCCGCTTTTCGTAAAGCTAAAAACTTAAATATTCCTATTGAACTAGATGTTCAATTAACAAAAGATCAGGAAGTAATTGTATTTCATGATATTAATCTAAAAAGAATGTGTGGAATAGATAAATATATCGAAGATGTTACTTATCAAGAATTACAACAATTTACTTTGTTTTCAAGTAAAGAAAAAATACCAACTTTAAAAGAGGTATTAAAATTAATTCAAGGAAAAGTATTAATTGATATTGAATTAAAAAAGACTAAGAATATAGAAAAGCTATGTAATAAAGTATTAGAGGAGGTAAGAAATTATACAGGAGATGTTTTGTTAAAGTCTTTTCAACCAAATATTGTACGTTATTTAAAAAAACATACGACTCGTCCTGTAGGATTATTAATTACTAGAATTCCTACTTCTAAGACTTATAGTTATTTTATGAGTAGCCCTTTGTTAATACAATATTGTAAACCTGACTTTTTAGCCATGAATAAAGAGATTATTAAGAAAAAAAGAATACAAAAATATCGAAAGAAAATTCCTGTATTTGTCTGGACTATTACAAATAAGAAGGAGTTGGAAGAATATTTCCCTTATGCCGATTCTTATTTATGCAATCATTTACCCTATTTTCAAAATTTCATTAAGAAATCTTAATATTAATTTACTTTAATCCGATTCTTTACCCTATTTATCATTTTTTGTCCCACTTCTTGCCAATTAAGATAATCATTTACTTTATCTAAGGGAAGAAAGCATCTTTCATATATCTTACCATTATCTAAATCAGGTCTATTAGGACCTAATTTTTTTATGGTTGCTAATAGCCTTACTTGAGCGTAAGATGTTTTTTTATCTCCAATTACTTCTTGATAACCTAAGTAGGTAATGTTTTCAATTTCGGCATTTACTTCTTCTTTGCACTCTCTAATTAATGTCTCCTCTAGAGATTCTTCTTGTTTTGGATGACCTCCAGGAATGCGATATTTACCATTTTCTTCTTTATATAATAAGACTTCATTGTTGTCATTTAATAAAATTCCTGATACTTGTAATATTTTCATTTCTGTTACTGATTTTTCGTCATGCCATTGATAAAGGACTTTATTTTTATAAAAAATATGTAATAATTCGCTCATGTTATCTATTTTATAATCATAGTTATCTACTTTACCAAATCCATAACTAGCATAAATAAATGGAATATTGGCATATTGTGAGGCCTCTTGATCTTTGATGGTGTCTCCTATATAGATAGAATTTGATAGATGATTTCTGCTCATTAATAATTTGATATTTTCTCCTTTCGATAGTCCAGTTCGACCATTATTTTCGAAATCTAGGAAATATTTTTCTAACTTACTGCTAGTTAAAAATGACTCAATATAACCTTCAATACAATTACTTACAATATATAGTTTATAATCTTTTGCCAATTCTTTGATTACTTCTTCTACATGTTTATATAATATACCTCCATGAGTCATTAGATGTTTTACATTCTCTTCGATTGCTTCTTTCGTATATTTTTCACGTAAGTCTTGTTCTAGATAGCCATAAAACTTTTGTGCAGTTTCCGAAAATGTTAATCCCGTAGCGGCTTTTACATCATCTTTCGTTAAATCTTTGGTTATTTCTTTATGACGTTTTTTTATTTCTTTTAACACTTCTGTGCAACTATCTAATGTACTCCAAAGAGTACCATCTAAATCAAAAATAATGCTATCATATTTTTTCATATTTTTCACTCGCTTTCTATCTTTATTCCTTTACTTTTTGTATTGGATTTAATATTTTTTTATTTACTTCTATAAAAGAGGGAGAACAAGTTATATAATCAATATTTAATGTTCCATAGTATTCTACATTTTCTAGATAGTTGGCATGTTCTCCACATATACCTATTGTAATATCTGGGTTTACTGCTTTTGCTCGATAAACAATATCTTCGATAGCACCTTTTACATCCTCTGTTAAATAGAAAAATTCTTTATCATAAATATTTCTTCTTTTTCCAGTAATACTTTCTGTTAAGTCGTTTGTACCAATCGATATAAAATCAGCGTTCTTGGCAATGCTAGGGATTGCTGGTATAGCGTCTTTACTTTCTATCATAGCACCTATTTTTAAATTGCTCATACCAGCATCTTCTGCGTAAGAAATAATGTCACTTTTGATATAACGAAAATAATTAGCATCGGTTACCATAGGTACTAAAATATCGAAAGTAGTGTTCTCCTCTTCAGCAACTTTAGCAATTGTAAAAATTTGATCTCTTAATATTCCATGATAATCGCCTAGAAAGTTTCTTCTCGTCATCCGATCTTCACTATCCATACTAACACCCGACATTCTTTCTACCTTTTCTTCTTTAAAATCAAATAAACGAACAATTTTTTTACTTATTGATTTAGCAGTACAAATTTCTTTTAATTGAGTATATTGTAGAATATTAAACTCTGTATTACCATCTACTGGTTCAAATGTATACGTATTTTCTGCATAATACATAAATCTTTTTAGTGCTTCTTTTTCATCTGTATAGATATTTTCTGTTCTAATTAATCCGATACCATCGGCACCATGTTCTAAAGCATCCATTATCATCAAAGAATTATCAGCATTGGCATACACCTTAATTTTTGCTTGCTTTCTTTCCATCACATCTTCTGTTTGAAAGTCTGCAGTTACTAGACCAGTTTTTGTTGTTATATAATTGTTACCATCGATATCGGTTGCTAGAGAAAGGTTAACTCTTTCTAGTGGAGCAATAGAATGATTCAAATTTATTACTTTATGATGACCAAATGTTGTACCAGTAGCATTCACTTTTGCTAAATCTATTACCTCGTCAATTTTTACATTCGTTAAATCTGTATAACGAATACTTTCTTCATTTGCATTTACATTAATTAATTTTATTCCGCTAGAATTATCATTAAAATAAGCACACTTACAAGTTACTTTGGAACAATCAAAGATTGGTCCTTCTTCAAAGGGAAAAGGAAATTCATCCAGCCATATTCCTCCAAAATCTCCCTTGATTGCGACATTGTTATCAAAATAAAATATTCTTCTTCCGTGAGAAACTCTAATAATATTCTTTTTTTCTTTTGACGCGACATTTCTATAAGCTTCTCGTGCAGTCATTTTCTTCTCTAATACTGCTTCTATATCCTCTTTTCTAAATCCCAACATCACCATAGCATCTATAAAACAATTGATTTTTGCTTGCTTAGACATTTTATATAAAGATTCTATATCATCCGTAAAATGATTTTTATCTTCTGTTAACACTAATTTATTAATTTCCATTCTGTAATTTCCAGTTGTCGTAGACAAATAATATGCTTTCTCTGGATTGTCTTCTGCTCCTTCAAATACACAAATAATGGTTGCTAAATCAACTGTAGAATGATCTGCAAAATTACAATAGACCATGATACCTCCTTTTTCAGTCTCTATACCATAATCCATCCCGCAACCATCATAAAATTCATACGTTGGAAAATAGACATCTTTATATTCACCTTCTCTCAAAAGGTAAGCAAACTCTACTAATTTTCCTAATTCTTGATTCTTTAGATTTTTTTGTTCCATAAATTTCTCCTAATATTATTCGATAAAAAATAGATATCATATAAGTAAATAATTATGCTTTATCTTTAACTTTTACTTTTGATTTTCCTTAAAAAATTCTTACTTTATTCATTTTTAATCTAATTCTCCTTTATCAGAAAACTTTTCTTTTTTATAAATTTTACCATAAATGTTGTCTTAACCTTTCGTTCAAAGTTTTCTAATAGCCACCATCTATTTTTATTACCTCACCATTAATATAACTGCAATCATCACTAGCTAAAAACAAAACCAGTTTAGCAATCTCTTCTGGCTCAGCAAATCTTTTCAAATAAATTTTATCACTTTCTTCTTGTATTACCTTACTTGGTAATTGCTTATTCATGTCAGTATTTACCCAACCTGGTGCAATTGCGTTTACAAGTACAAACGGTGCATACTCTAAAGCAAAATTGTGTGTTAGTGATATTACAGCTGCTTTTGATGCATCATAGTCAATACTCGTTGGAAAAAAAGTATTCATCCCGTTTGTAGAAGCAATGTTAATAATTTTCCCTTGTTTATTTTGAAACATTTCTCTACCAATATATTTGCTCATTAAATAAGTGGAAGTAATATTATTTCTGATAGTTTCATTGAAAAGATTAGTAGTTCGATCACTAATTTCCATATCCTCCACAACAGCAGCATTATTGACTAAAAGATTAATGGAAGAATATTTATTTTTCACGGTATCTAATAACCGTAACACTTCCTCTTCTTTAGAAACATCTGCCATAATTCCAATAGCAGAGACTTGATAATTATTTACAATATTATTCACCACTTGCTCTACTTGTTCTTTTGCTACCATATCATTTACCACAATATCATAACCAGCACTTGCTAGCTGATAACAAATTGCTTCACCAATTCCACGTCTACTACCAGTAACAATAGCTACTTTACTCATACCATCTACCTCCTTTTTCTCTAAAATAATGTAACATGATACAAAAATTAAAACTAGCTTATTAAATAGATTATATTATATATTTTCTAACAATTTCTAATACTAAATCATGAGAACATCCATTAGTAATTAAAGCTCCTTTGATGTCTTTGTCATAACGTTGCTTCCTACCATATAAATCCGTTACTTTTCCTCCTGCTTCTGTAACAATAAGATAAGAAGCTGCTATATCACAGTTTCCATGAATAGTCCCAGGAAACACATCGCATGAGAAATCTCCTGTTGCAATATCCATAGCACTTCTAACGACACTACCTATAGATGAAATTGTTGATACTTTCTTTAACTCTTTCACTAGCATCACCTCATCGATAATACCATTTTGAAACATCTCAACATTAGTTTTATAACCCTGCTCACCTAACTGTTTATTATTGACTGATATTTTTTTATTATTACAGTAAGCACCTTCTCCCTGAATAGCAGTATACATTTTATCTTCATTTGGATTATATACTACTCCAACAATAGGCTCCCCTTTATAAACTAAAGCTAGAGAAAATACGAATACCGGAATATGATCTACATACATACCTGTACCATCCAACGAATCGCATACCCAGATATATTCACTATTTTGCAAATAACTTTCTTCTTCACCATTTACAGAATGTTCTCTATAGCTTTCTTGTACTCTTTTAATTAAATAGTTATTTATTTTTTTATCTACTACTGTTACAACTGTTTTATCTTCTTTGTAATTTAAACTAATTTTATCGTTATAATACTCCATCATTACTTTCCCTGCATATAATGCAATGTCTTTCGCAAATTCTAAATATTCTTGATACACATTCCCTCCTTTTCTTAATAATTTAAGTTTACCATAAATGACAAGCCTTTGAATAACTTCCTATTACTCTTAAAATTTCTTTCGCATCATTATCATCTAATCTTTCATCAATTCTATTTGCAATATCTATTAATTTAACCGTCTTTTCTAAATATTCTAGTCTTTTTTGATTAACAGCATAACCTTTTATCATAACATCTTTTAAAACTTTTGTTGCCCATTTTCTAAAGATAACCAGGATAAACGCATGAAAAAATTTTAAATAAGTCTATGTTTGATTTTCAAGCATAGACTTAATTTTATTGGTGTTAATAGTTTTAAATATTTTTTCT
>CASEGV010000025.1:0-32099 GCA_949287595.1 uncultured Mycoplasmatota bacterium | reverse complement strand
AAAACAAATAAAGTTCACCTTTATTTGTTATCAACATTAAATCATATAAAAAGTTGCATTTAACTTTTCAAAATTGCATTTACTTTTTCATCTCAGCTTGATAGAAATTGTAGCACTCTCAAACTACCAAATTAAATAATTATATTTCATAATAGCGACCTTAGACTCAGAATATTTTTTAATCTTACGTTGCTTCATAAATTGTAAAACACCATCTAAAAATCCTAATAATTGAAATACTGTATAAATAAACAATGCTGTAACAAACACAATAACAAATGTCTCTACGAATGCCATAATAAACATTAATAAAAATAATGCTATCATAGAAACAATACAACCTATAACATCAAGAATAAATAAATTCCTTTCTCTTTTTAATTTTATCATATAACCTTCCCCCTTAAATGTGAGCATATTATATCATAAAATTCAAAAAAAAGCAATACCCAATAGCTAGTTGAACTATATTCATATTGCTTTTTTACTTTAATCTAACATCATTTTCAATATTATCATAATCTTTACTTTTTAATTTTTTTGCTTACTTGCCCTACTTTTTTCATATCGGAAGATAAATTTTTCCAATCTCCATCAAACTCATATACTTCTGTTTTTGTACTTTCAGTCCTTTTATCTACACCCTGATTAGTATGTACACACCTTTCTCTAATATTACTTGTTACTTCCAATTGACCAGCACCTATTTTCTTAAAATATGTATTTTTAGAAACCTCAGCAAAATGCCATTCGAACAAATCATTAACATAATCATCATAACTTGCCCGAAATTCATTTACACAAATACTATCAATTTTACCTTCTGGATTTAAAAACAAATGTACACTTAAGTCATACGATGGACAATTTAATTCAGAACAATGTTGTGTTGCTAAATTTACTTGAACAAGATGAGCCCAATCCAATCTTCTAATAAAAGGTTCTTTATACCCTTCTTCAAGTCCCAAAAACTTTACTGCTGCCATTGCCACTTCTAACAATTCTAATTCTTTATTAGTTTCTTGTTTTTCCATAAATAATTTCCCTTTCAATTTGTAAATTAAAGAAATTATACCATGAAACAATCAAACTGTAAAAATCTTCACTAACCCTGCCCTAACTTTTCAAGTTGCTTTATAAAGTCTTTACTCTTTAAATAAATTCCTGTATATCGATCATAATAATCATCTAAAAACTGATTAATTTCTAAAGCTACAGAATCTCTCACTTCTAATTTAGAAATACTCTTAATATCTACATAATAAAACATACGAAGTAACTTAATCATTTTATCAGAGACTAAAGGTTCATTATGATAACATTCACGACACAAATAACCACCGGCTCTAGAATCAACTGTAACAATACCTTTATTGCTACCACAAACACTACAACAATCAATACAAGGCTTTACTCCTAAATAATCCAAAAGTTTTAATTCTAAAATCTCTGTAAGTATAATTGGAGAAAGTCCCTCTTCCATTTTTACTAAAGTATCTTTTAATAATTCCAGTATAGCAACATCATCATTTTCCCGAACTACTTGTGAAGTAAGTTCCAACAAAAAAGAAGCATAACTTACTTTTTCCAAATCAGTAAGTAATTTAGAAAAAGAATGAATTACATCCACATCTTTCAAAGTAGAAAGTCCCTCTTTTTTATAATAAATATGAAACTTACCATATAGCAACTTACGACTTACTCCTCGCAATTTACACTTCATATTACGACAGCCCTTGGACATAATCCCTATAACACCATACTCTTTAGTAAAAACATTTAATATTTTACTAGACTCACTATAATTAGTCTCACTTAAAACAATACCTTCAACACATTCTAATTTCAAAATCATCACTTCTTCTTTGCAATAGCTTGATATAAACGATAATACTTAATTTCTCCTGTTTTTTTAAATAATTCCCATAAAATATCTTCCATTAAAATCACCTCTATATTTCTATAGTGGTGATTTATTCTTTATTTTATACAAAAATTATTCATCTTCTTCTTTTAATCCAAGTTCTAAGAAATACTTCTCTTCATCTCGCCAGTTTTTTAAAGTTTTAACATAAGTCTCTAAATACACTTTTTTACCTAAAAACTTTTCCATATCATGACGAGCACGACTTCCTATTTCCTTTAGCATAGCACCATTCTTACCAATCACAATCTTTTTAAGATTATCACGATCGACCACAATAAGGACTTGAATATGAACTAAATCTTCATCTTCTTCATAATTTTCTACATAACAAGTAACACTATGTGGAATTTCATCTCTAGTAAGTTCTAATACCTTCTCACGAACAAACTCCGCCATAATAAACCGCATAGAAACATTCGTTAAATCCTCTGGAGAATAAATCTTTTCCATCTCTGGTAAATATTTTTTTAAACTAGTAATTAAACTATCTAAATTATTTTTCCGTCTAGCAGAAATAGGGATAATTTCACTAAAATCATATTTGTCTTTTAACTCATTAATTCTTTCTAATAAAACAATTTTATCTTTGATTAAATCGACTTTATTTAAAAGTAAAAAGACAGGAACATCATGATCTTTTATCTTATCTAAGATAAACTCGTCTCCTCTACCAAATCCCTTATAAATATCTACTAAAAATAAGATAACATCGACACCTTCTGTATGATTATATGCTTTCTTATTCATTAAACTTCCAAGTTTATGTGTTGGCTTATGAATACCTGGAGTATCGATAAAAATAATCTGTGAATCAGAATCATTGTAAATTCCCTGAATAATATTACGAGTCGTGCCAGAAACATTAGAAGTAATTGCAAGTTTCATACCAAGCAAACTATTAAGTAGTGTACTCTTACCCACATTTGGTCTTCCTACTAAACTAACAAATCCACACTTCATACTAAATCATCCTCCCCGAAAGGATAAGGGCATAACTCTTCTACCGTATGCTTTTCAACATCGCCATGAGTAGAATAACAATATACATTGGCATTCCTTCTAAACATTTCAGATATCATCTGACGACAAACAAAGCATGGCATACCAACTTTTCCACTAGATACCATGACATGAAGTTCACTAAAATCTTCCTTTTTAACTCCTGCAGTAATGGCATTAAAAATAGCAGCGCGTTCAGCACAAGTACCTGCTCGTGTACTAGCATCTTCTACATTAACCCCAAAAAACTCTCTTCCATCTTTTGTAACTACACAAGCAGAAACTGGAAAATTGGAAATTGGAACATAACTATTCTTATGTAATTCTAATAATTTATCTTTCATAACCATACCTCAACAAATTCTATAACTTTAGGAACAAAAATAATAAGACCGATAACAGCAGAAATAATTGCCATCATCAAAACACCGGCACTTGCGGTATCTTTCGCAAGCTTAGCTAAAGGATGAATATCAGGAGATGCTAAATCAACAACATACTCAATTGCCGTATTAAAAAATTCTGCCATTAAGACAAGTCCAATAAGTACAAGACAAATTAACCATTCGACATAACTTATCTTTAATATAAATCCAGCAAGAACAACTAATACTGCAAATACAGTATGAATCTTTAAATTCTGTTCTCCCTTATATGCCTCACAGATACCATAAAAAGCATAACGGAAACTATCTATTAATCTTTTCTCATCTAAAATAACATGCTTTTTCTTATCGTTCGATTTCGCACTCATGAAGCACCTCCTCTTGCTTAGAAAACATCACTTTCTCCTCTTCTTCTGTCATATGATCATAACCAAGTAAATGATAAAAACCATGAACTGTTAAAAAAGAAAGTTCACGAAGTAAAGAATGCCCATACTCTTCTGCTTGCGAAATTGCTTTATCAATAGAAATATAAATATCTCCAAGGACTCTCTCTCCAACAGGAGCAACCATATCCTTTTCATCTTCCAAAGCAAAAGTAATAACATCTGTTTCCCTATCGATATTTCGGTAATTCTTATTTAACTCATGAATATAATCATTATCAACAATAATAACATTAAAAATAACATTTTCTAATTTTTCTTTTACAACGGCATGTTGTAATACACTTTTTACAGTTTCCAACTCAGGAATATCCCTATCTGTTTGATTAAATATTTCAAATTCATTCATACAATCACTCCTACAACAATGTAATTAAACCTAATAGTAAAACAACCGCTATTATATTCAAAAACACTTCACTTTTCAAGACATCTGGAAGTTTTTCTGAAACTTTAAATAAAAAATAATATCCTAAGAAACCAATAGCACCTCCTAAAAGATTCAACATAATATCATCAATATCAAATACTCTACCAATAACCATCTGTACTGTTTCAATAGAAATAGAGGCAATTAGAGTAAGAATCAAAGGAAGCCATGCCTTCTTACATTTCAAAAAGTAACTAACAAAAAATCCAAAAGGTAAAAACAATAACATATTTCCTAATACATTTTTTACAAACAACCTGCTACCAAAATCATACCTAAAAATTTCTCTAAATGGTATAAAGTTATTACTAGACCAGCTAACAGTATCTTGAAAAGTAACCACTTGGAACAAACATAAAACATAAATAATAAAACTAAGCATCAACAAATCCTGATATAAAACAAACTTAGCATGATTTTTTAAAATATAAGCAATACGAAGAGAAACAACAATAACCGTAGAAATTAATACCATAGGCCACGTAAAATTAACTACACCTTGAATTGTAGATGAAAGTGGTCCAAACATGCCTATTCCTCCTTTTGATTCTCTTCTTCAATATTTATATCTTCAATACTTACTGTATCCGTAATATCTTCTTTTACTCTAAAAAATACTTCTACTATTATTTTACTATCTTTTTCATACTTTTTCAAAATTTTTTTGGAAATCACCGTATCATCCTTAGAAAGTTTTTGTGCTATCTTCTTATCAGCAAATAATAAAGCTTTCTCATCAATATTTTCTAACGTATACTCTTCATCCACCACTTCTGTTTCTAAATAAGTAGAAAATAAAAATTGAATAGGAAGAATTCTAGATTTTAAAATAGAAACACTTTTTTTCTGATAAGTATCATAATGAGAAAAGAAATGGTAAGTTTTATTTAAAAATTGTATCTCTAATTTTTTCTTAACATTTCCCGTTACATTCTCTTCATGATAATGTTTCGGTATTTCTAAAGTTACTTGATACCATACTTCTCCAAAAACTTTTCCTACAGCACACTTTTTACTGACAATCTCTTCTTTATTATAAATAAGACCACTAATAATAACGTCACCTTTTTGAACATAATCTAGTCTTTTTTTAACCACTTCTCCTACTTCAGCTTGAATATCTAAAATCATAGCATCTTTCTTAGCAACAATACTCCTTGGCCTACATTCTTCTTGTTCTTTATTTTTCTTCCTCTCTTCTACACGAACAATATACTTGGTACCAACTTCTTCTATTTCTAACCATTCAATAGAATCTGTCTCTTTTTCTAATATTTTCTCTACAATTTCCTCTTTTTTATCATAACTAACCTTAAATCGAAACCTAGAAATACCTAACTCTTCTAAATCATCATAAATAATTGTTCTAATATCTTGATTAGAATGAATAACTTCTACTTTAAAAATAAGATGACTAAGAAAGAAAATAATACAAAAGAAAAAAACAAGGCCTAGTAAAAAAATAAAATATTTCCGGAATAAATACTCTATCTTAGCAAACCCGTATCTATTTAAAACTCGTATCTGGTAACTTGTCTTAATATCCTTAATCTGTTGATATCCTAAAAAATCAACTAGAATAATAATACCTTGCGAAACTTCTTCCATAGAATAAATAGAAATATGTTTTCTAATTAATAGCGCTAAAAAATATTTTGGATTTTTACCATGAATAAGTAACCGGTAACGTCTATTCATAAAAAACCTCTACTTGATCCACTCTACCAGAAATTAATACTTCGTTTTCAAGTAATCGATTTAACGTAAAACCTTCTCCTTTCACAACAACTCTTCCATAGCTAGTAGAAAAAGAAACCCTGCCTTCTTCCAAAGATAAAATCTTTAAGAAGTTAATACCTAAAAATCGATTTTCAAAAAAAGTAATACGAAACTCTTCATCCAAAATATAGTCTTTAACTCTAGAAAGCATAATATCACCTAATAAAAGATATGAAAAAAAAAGACTTTTTAGTCTTTTATTGTAATTTAGATTTAATTATTTCACTAACCTGCTTCATATCAGCACGACCTTTTAATTTAGGAGTTACTTCTTTCATAACTTTTCCCATATCACGAGCACCTTCTGGTTTTACAATTTCAAATACTTCATCAATAATAGTCTCTACTTCTTCCATAGATAATTGTTCTGGTAAATAACTTTGTAAAATATCAATCTCTGCTTGTGTTTTTTCAATTAAATCACTTCTACCACCTTTTTCAAATTCACTAATAGAATCCTTTCTTTGTTTAATACCACGATTAACAACTTCTATTAACAAATCATCATTAATTTCACGCTTTTTATCGATATGTTCTTTATCAAGATCACCCTTAATCATACGTATCGTAGTCAAACGATCCTTATCTTTTGCTTTCATTGCCTCAATCATATCTTGTTTTAATTTTTCTACCATAATCTCATCTCCTTAATAGTATTATAATCGATTATAATGCTTTTGCCAAATATTACTTTCTTAAAACTTTCTGCACTAATGCACGAGTCTTAGCCTGATTAACAAAAAAATCATACTCAGAATGATTTCGATAAAACATATTATCCAAAGAATCAGATAAAGCATAAAAGGTCCCCTTACCAGCTCTCTTATCAACTTCTTCTATGATAAAAGGAAGTTCACCTTCTTTTCTTCCCTCTTTAAACACATGATGTAAAACAGGATTTTCATATAAAGGCTTAATTTCAGTGACAATACTAGGATATCCAATCGGAGTTCTAACCTGACCTCTAGCAAAAGAAATATTTTCTAAAGCAGCAGCAATAATAGGATCATAGATTTTAAAATTAGTAAAATTTATAATTTCTTTCATAATTTCAAAAGATTGTAAAACATTAAGCCCCTCTTCAAGCATAGCATTTTTTGATTTCCCGTCAGTTTCAAAAACTCTTATTCCGATTCTTAAATAATTCTGACCATAAATATTTACAATTTCCTTGTTAACAGAATTAACTATATGATTAACTTCATGAGTAGATGATTCTAACATCTCTACAGATGCAGGAAAACTTATACTAGAAATAAACAAATCATAATTACGCTGAAATTTACCTTTAGAAGAAATATATTTAGGGCAAACAAAACTTCCACCACCATGTTGTGAAATCTCTAAATCTCTTTGTGAAGCACCAGGAAAGTTTTTAAGTAAAATATCATAGGTAGATAAATTTAAAATATGAAAGTTCATAGATTGAAAAGCTTTATATATAACTGAAACAGACTCAAGTCCATAATAAGAAAGCATACCCGCAAAAATTAAATATTGTTTACTTTTTTCTTGTAAACTATAATGGATTCCTTTCTCTTTTTCTATTTGATCAACTAACACTTTACTATAATTTAATACTTGATTTACCATCGCTTCATCTTGAAACATAATATCCCTCTTTTCTTAAAAAACATATTATAAAACAAGCAATTAAAAAAAACAACAAAAAAGAGACCTTAGTCTCTATTATCTTTACGATTTCTTTTCTTTGAATTTTTGATTCCTTCTTTTTTAGCAGCTCTTCTAGCTACTCCTGGTTTAATATAAGATTCACGTTTTTTGCACTCTGAAGGGACACCGTCTCTAGCTACTTTTTGTTTGAATTTTCTTAGTGCTAAATCCAAATTACCATTTTTTACAGTTACTTGTGTTGCCATCAATTATCCCTCCCTTCGCTTTAACTACAAAAAATTATATCAGACCTTTCCTTATATTTCAACAATTTTTGCTCAATTTTTTCACAAAAAATGAAAATAATGAACTAAAATACGCCAGAAAATGACAATTTCTACTCCAAAGGACACAAATTTCCTTCCGCAACACGCCGAATAGCACTTCCCACACTTCTTCCAGCATCCATTAATACTTTAATAATATTCGTAAAAGCATTAATCACGGTACCCGAAATACTATCACCACCAATAATAGAATCTAACTCTACATAATCAACCTTCTTCATTTATTACAGGGATTAGGACTAGTAATACCTTCAAACACTCCTGCCAAAAAGACAATAGCCGCACAAATACCAATCATAGTCCACCCTGATACACCTCCCTTCACTTGTTCTAATTCTAAAAAATCAACACTCTTCATTTAACCTCCTTCCCAAGCCTTTAAAAAGATAGTCCAAAAGGAAATAGCCTGAGGAGAAAAAGAAATCTCAACCGCATCATTCATTTGATATTCCTTAGAAAGATTTATCTTTAAAAACACTTGATGATAATTTTTCTTCTTTTGTTTTAAAATATTTTTGTTTACCCTATCAATAGAAAACTCTTTTTTCTTACCATCTATCATAACAAAACGATTTCGGTATAACCAAGAAAGCACTTTCGAATCAACGACAAGCATTATCTGATTAGAAGAAGCAACAACACCCGATGCCAAAGAATACTTCTTAACAGAAGTACCAGTAACCAAAAACACTAAAATTCCGAGAAAAAAGATAAGAAATAACACCAGAAAGAAATGAACCAAACCAAATTTTTCATAATCTTTATATTTCATGCACTTCTCCTTTCTCTATTCGATACTTATGCTGATATAAATCAAGATGTTGCAGTCTATGACTAATCACAATTACTGTCTTATCTTGTAGATAAGAAAAAATATTAGCTAAAATAACGCGTTCTTTTTCAACATCAATATTATGGAATGCTTCATCAAAAATATAAATATCACTATTCTTAAGTAACGCTCTAGCAAGTAATATTCTCTGTCGTTCACCACTACTAAAATTAAACCCGTTCTCCTCTACCATAGTATCGTATAAAGACGGATATCTAGCAACCACTTCATCTAATAATACTAATCTCGCTACTTCTAAAACTTGCGAATACTCTACATTACGATTGAGAGTAATATTATAATAAATTGTGTTAGAAAATAATAATTCACTACCAGTAATATAAGAAATACGACTGCGTACTAAATCCAAATGATAGTGATTAATATCAATATCACCAATCCGAATCATTCCAAAAGGAACTTCAATATAGCGCATCAACATCTTTACTAACGTACTCTTTCCTCCTCCAGACTCTCCAGTAAGTAACACTTTATCACCGTAAGAAATAAATAAAGAAAAATCAGAAAATAAAGGACGTGTAGTATAAGAAAATGTCAAATGACAAATCGAAATATCCTTCTGTAACGTAGTCAATTGATAATAACTCCCTCCTTCAAAATTTTCTCGAAACAAATGAAACAAATCATGAATTCTCTGAATCAAAACCGGAATAGAATAACTATCAGAAAAAAGAAAAAATAATCGCTCAAAACATCCTAGTAAATATTGAAATATAAATTGATATACAAAAAACGAAACGATAGATAACTTGCCTTCTATAACATAATAAGAACCAAATCCATAAAACAATAAAAGCATAACATAATAAAAAATTTGCTTACCTTGTTGCTCCCCTTCAACAGCAATTCCTAACTGATAAGAACTATTAAGATAATTACGATATTCTTGTTGAAACTGACAAAAAAAATCAGATTCTAAATGTAGACCTTTCACAGTATCCACATTCTGAAAACTTTCAACGAGAAAAGACTGAATATAATCACTCTTTTTAAGTACTTTTTTCTGCCTTTTAATTTTTATTTTATAAAACATAAAAAATAACAAAAAAGAAAATAAAAAATAAATAAGTAAAAATAAAGATAAAACAACGTGAATCCTAAATAATAAAACCAAAAAAATAACTAAAAACAAAAAATCGGTAATAAAAGATGCAAATAATCGTACAATAAAATTCTTAACCAGAATCACATCTTTCATTCGCTCTAGAACTTCTCCTAAAGTTCTATTTTTAAAAAATAAATATGGAAGTAGAAGAATTTGTTGATAAACATAAGAAATAATCTCTTCATCAAACATCGAACTAATTTTTACCAAAATAACTTCTTTCAAAATCTGACAGAACACTAAACATAAATAAAACAAAAACATAAAAACACTAATTTGAAATATATTTTCAATAAAAGAATATGAAATAGCATATTCATATAAATATTGAAAATGAAATGCCGTAATTAACTGACAAAAAATAACTAAGAAGGAAAACAAAAATAATAAAAATAAATAAAAACGATTTTGAAAACAAAACTTTTTGATAAAGACAAATAAAGAATTCACTTCACGAAAAACAGGTAACTGTTTAACGGGAGTTAAATAAAGAAAATATCCACTAGATAACATCTTAAACTCCGAAAAAGATAGAACCACCTTACCCTTAGCTGGATCCATAATAATAATTTTCTCCTTCGCTCTATCAATATCGTAAATCACTACAAAATGTTGATATTTTTTTTGAAAAACAATATGAGCAATACAAGGAAGACGAGAACAATCAAGATTAGATAGTTCTCCTTTTACTCCTTCACAAGAAAATCCTAAAGAAGTAGCAGCTGTTACCAGTTGATATAAGGAAACTCCATTTCTAGTCGTTCCAGTTAGCTCTCTTAAATATTCCTTCGACACTTCTCCCCTATAATATCGAATAATAGAAAGCAAACAACAAACACCACAATCTTTACCTCCATCTTGCAAAACTACTTTCAATAATTCTTCCACCTCCATATGTATTATTAGACAAAAGAAAACTTTTTCCGATAAAAAATTGAAAAAATGTTATAATTGTTATAATAAACAAGAAAGAAGGGATAACCATGCTTTACAAAGAACCAGTAATACCACAAGAAAAAAAAGAAGATTTTCTCTTCTCCAGCAAACCATATAATGAAGATATAGATATCAACCATGTAGCAGCAATACAAGACTTCTATGAAAAAAATGGCTATATAGAAGAACAAGATATCTCTACTTTCTTAAACTGGTTAACGTTTGCTGCTAGAATAAATATAACCAATCCCTTAGACTCACCATTAGAAAACTCCTATGTCGGTAAATGTGCCATAGCACAAGCATTCTACAACAAAATGCTAAATAAATTAAAAATACCTACTCTAAATTTTAATATCGGAGATGTACTAAAAACAAATCCTATTCATGAAGTAACCTGTATTAGTATTCCAACAACAATCAATAACCAAAAAATAACAAAACTATTTCTACTAGACCCTACATTCAGACAATTCTGTCTAACCGAAGAAAATCGCTTTGAAAGATATTTTGAAGAACCACGCTGGTCAGTTAGAATGTCCACACCACACCCTGGTTACTTTTTTAACTTAACAGAAAAAGGAAAAGAATTTGCTAGTCAATTAATTAGGAATGGTTATTTTGAACTAACTAAAGAAAATCTAAAGACGTATCTTGATCCCTTTGCCCTATATGTAACACCAAAGGAAGCCTACACCAACAAAAACAACCTAGGTAAAATCACACAAACATCAACACCAGCTGAAAAATACTGGCAACAAATACTAAATGTAGCAAACAAAAATGAAAATCTACTAGGAAATCAACCATTTAATCTGGAAACGCCAAAAGAAATAGTTGCCAAAAAAAATAGAAGTTTTAAAAATAGAATTAAAAACTTCTTTCAAAAGCAAGAATTAGAAGATATGTTTGCAATACCAGAAGAAAACACATCAAGGCAAACAAAAAAAATCCCTAAATAAGGGATTTAAATTTTTAATGGTGTCCGCGAGGCGACTCGAACGCCTGACCGATCGCTTAGAAGTCAACTGCGTTTTCAAAATACCTATCAACTATTATTAACACCAATAAAACACAAACAGTCAATAAACATAGGAAAAACAAAGTCTTTCGTTTATTTGTATTAACAAATTAATTATAATTTAATTTTAAATTACTATCAACTATTTTTAATCATTTTAACTCATTTTAACAAAAGTGGGTACTAAAATGGGTACTAAAAAACAAAAAAAGTGGGAACTAACTAAAAAGTTGATCAACTTTAGTTAATTCCCTTTATTTTAAAGCTCTAAACCGTCCCACATTCCAATAATTTTATCGCCAATTTCTCTATTTGAGTGGGTATAATTATCGGTTGTTTTTTCGTCTGTATGTCCCATTAAATTCATGATTTCATTTATAGTAATTTCTGGATTAGTTCTCATATAAGTACAAAAGCTATGACGTAACCCATAAAGAGTTACATTTTTATTTGGTAGTAACCCTTTATTTCTTTCTCTGAATTTAGTCCAGTTATGGCTCAAAGTATCTGGGTGCATTAAGCCTCCAGTTTTTCCTAAAAATAAATTTGGGACAATTTCTAAATCTTTACCGTATTTATTTCTTAATAATTGGATTTCTTTTTCACGATATTTTATACACTCACGTATTGCTTCAACACATATAGGGGGTATTGGAATACCACGTTTTCCTTTTTCGGTTTTAGGTATATCTCTTTCAACAACCTTTTTAAGCTCTTTGTCAAAAACAACAGAGTGTCTAGCGAACACAAGTCCACCGATATATTTTTCGCCATCTTTATTAACAAACTCAACGTCTAATTCTATATCTTTATCATGCTTTCTTGTTTTTTCAATATGAAGTCCATTTAACTCGCATCTTCTTAAACCAGTACAACAGTCAATAATAAACATACCACCATATTTTTTATTGTAATCTAATAATAACTTAATTGTAGTAAATAATTCTTCTTTATTATAAGTTTCTTTTTCTTTACGAGGTTTTGCTGATGGACATTTTACTTTATGAATAGGATTATATTCGATATAATCCCATATAACAGCTCTGTTTAATAAATTTCTTAAAACTCGGTATGCACCATTTAAAGAAGATGAGGATAATTTTTCTATTTCCCCATCTGAATTAGGTGTTTGTTTATCACGGTTTTTTAATTCTACAAATAGCTTATCAATAACATAAGCATTTATTTTTTCTAACGGATAGCCACCTAGTTCTGGTAATATATAATTATTTAATCTAGTTTTATAACCATTTATAGTTGTAGGGCTTAATCCTGTATCTCTACAAAATTGTAACCACTCTTTACTAAATTCAAATAATGTTATTTTTCCTTTATCCTTTTCTTTTGCTTTTTGATTTTCTAACTCTGCAAAACCCTTTCTTTTAACAGCTCTAGCATCTCCAATTTTACCTGATACATATTCAGAAAATACTTGTTGATTTTTACCACTACCTTTTTTTATCAATATTCTATAATAGTTGGGAGCTAATTTAATTATATTAGGCTCTACTGTATATGGATATTTTTTTGTTTCACTCATAATTCTGTCTTATAGCCTATATTTATCTTTATTTTTCTTGGTATAAGTAGAAGTATGTTCGTTAATCCATTGATCGACTAATTTCTTTTCAAAATACATTTTATGTCCCTCACGATAGTATGGTAATTTTTGTTCTTTAATAGCTTTGTTTAAAGTAAATCTACTAAACATTGGGTAATGTTCTAATAATTCATCAGTAGTATAAACCGTAGAAGTATTTTTAGGTTTATCATTATTAGCCATTAAAGATATAAATTCGCCGACCGTAATATTTTTTAAATAATCAATAACTTCATCATTAGGCATATAAGTAATTCCTCCTTTCATTTTTATAAATAATAACGATACTTTTCAGCATCAAAAAAAGTAATAATCGTTTTATTACTTTCACTTATAGTCTTAATTTCTATATTAATCATAGGTAGTAGTTGTTCTAGTATTTTATTTTCTTCATACATATTAATTTTTCTATCTAAAACTATTTTATTGTTATTAGCTTTTACTTTTACTATATCTTCAATATTGGATATAACAGAAGATAAATTAGATATATTATTTTCAATAGGCATAATATCACTGTCATCAGAACTATCCTCGTCATTATTTTGATTTTCATAGTTAGCTCTCATTTGTTCAACAGTATAATAATTTTGAGTATTTTTCTTAATCATTTTTATTTGTCTAGTAATTGGATTAAAATTATAATTTTTAAATATATCACTATATAAATAAGTATCTCTAAAAATAGGATTAGAAACAGTTGGGAAAATAATAGTTTTATATTTTAAAGCGATTATTTCATTAGCTGTTAAAAGTTCCCTACCAAGTAGAGAAGTAGTCTTATTAGCACCTACTTTAAAAGTGTCAGTACTTTGGCTTATTGACTGGGTTTCAATAGTAGATTTACCAAGTTTACGACTAATAACATCAGCACAGTCAATACTGTTTGTTTTTAGATAAGTGAGTGCTGAATTATCTTGAATAATAGAAGATGATTCTTTCCCATAAACTTGGTCTAGTTGAGCAAAAGACTGAATAAAGAATTGAAATCTCATATTTCTTGATCTAGCAACAGATACGATTGTTTCAATATCACTCAACGGTGGACAGTTTGCGAACTCATCTAATATCCACTCAATTTTACGTGGTAATTTTCCATTATTATGGGGCATATTAGCGATTTTAGTTAGTTCTTTATAAAGAATACCTACAATGATAGTAACGAGCTGATAATAGCTTTTATCCTCGTCAGGAACGATAATATAAAGTACACTAGGTTTATCAACTAAAGAAGATATTTCAAAATCACTAGAGCTTGTAATGTTTTCTACATTAAGGTCATCAAATATTTGCATTTTTTCGCCGAACACAGCTGTAATTGATTTATATGTATTTTCACTCGCCGATAAAATAGAAGTAAGATAATCTTTTGAAATAGTACCATAATCTCTAGTATTTAAATTTCTCTGTAAATAGATTTGATTTTCTTTTAATAAAGAGGAGTTTTGAAACTTTTTAATGCTAGAAACATTTATCTTGTTTTCTGGTATTAAGCCACTTTCGTAATCTTCTAAAAAAATACCAGCAATACCTTTGAAAAGATTTTTAGAGGAATTTAACCAAAACGGATCTTTTGTTTCTTTTTCAGCGAATATTAAATCAGCTAAATTATTAATAAGTCTAGTAGCTTCAGCTTGACTAGAAGAACTTTGATTTTGATATTGTTTTATATAATTTAGAAGTTCTGAATTATTAATAGATTTATACTCATAATCAAGTTTTTCTTTTAATAAATCAAAAAAATCTTCGCTTTCTAGTTTATCTTTGATAGCATCAATATTATTTAAAATGTACTCAATAATATAGTCATCTAGTTTATAGGTTATTTTAATATCGTTTTTATATTGTTCATTTACAATAATTTGCTCATAATCAATTTTTAAAATATGAAATAGATAACAAATAGAATAAAATAACTTTTCTTCATATATGCAATGTATTTTCCACTCATCAATAATCGGTTGCATAATATTGATATGAGTAGATAAATGGGGATTTCTAAAATCAATGGTAATAATATTTTCATATCCATTATTTTTAAAAATACTTGACGTTTTAGAAAATATTTCACCTTTAGGATCAGTAATAATTAAACTTTCTTTTTCTTTAGCTGTTGCAAACATAATGCACTCGGGTAAAACAACTGTGGCTGATTTACCTGATCCAGTACTACCAATTAATAACCAATGAGGGCTTACATCATCAAAATAAACACTTTCAAATTGATTATTTTTCTTTTCAAAATATACAGGGAAACCAGCTTCTTTTATAGAATAGATTTTTTCTTTTTTGAAAGTCTTGGCTATCTCTTTAGAATTAGCAAATTTAGACGAACCATACTCATTTTTGTTTTTTACTTTTCTTTGATTAAGTCTAGGTTCAATAAATACTATAAATATAATTGCTCCAACAATAAAAATTAAAATTAGAACATAAAAAAAAGACAAATTATTGTCCAGCAACATTTTTAACCTCTAATATATAAATTTTATGATGATGAATTAAGATAGTAGCAATTCTAGTTTTTGATTTATCATAAATATAATACCTAGATCCCCAAAACTTAATCCATTTCCAACAAAAAGCTTTCAGTTTCTTTTTCATTTTTTAAAATATAATTTTCTTTATCATAGTGCATAGCATCCAATATATCTTGACCCATGCTTTTATTAAGAGTGTTTAGAGTATAAGTTCTATCTATATATCTTGATGTAACATAATTCGTAATTTGTAGAAGAGAATATCCGTAATCAAAATCTTCTTTATATGTATTAACAATTATGTTCTTTAAATTTAATACTATCTCGTCATCTAACTCTATATCATTTTCTTTAGCATTATCATAAATCCAATAATAAACATAGTAATCTTCAATAGATTCTTTTTCCTTATAAGACATATTTTTAAATTTTTCTAAACTATTCATAACTCATAATCCTTTTGATTTTTTAATTCTTTATAATTAGAGTATTCTTTATATGTCATTTCATAAGGCAATTTTTCTATATCTTCTATATGAGTACCTAAAAACTTTCCGATTTTGGAAAATACAGGATCGGTACGAAGATTTTGGTCGTGTACTAATTTATTATTTGTAGAAGTTAAAGTCATATAAATATAAATGTAACGATTTTTTTCTTCGCCTTTACTATTATTTATACTATTGCGAAAAAAATTAATGGCTTGTTCACGGTCAGGGAAATTTACTAAAGTATGATAACAAACTATATTTACATCATTTTTCATTTGTTATCACTCCTTGATTTTTTCTTAATAATTTCTTCTTGTTCTTCTTTCCTAGAGTAGTAACTAGAAACGGTACAAGCACAATAAAGGAAAAGTAAAACTAAAATTAAAATAATTATTAATGCTTCCATATTTACAGTTCCTTTCCATTATCAAGTATTGAATCAAGATCAATATGTTTTTCTTCGCAACCATTAATAGCTTTATCTAAATCCACATAATCATAATTATTTAAGTGTAAATCTCTAGTAGTAATTAAAGTACCAATATGATTTATAATAATTCTGTTTGAAACATAATCAGGCTCGTTAAAGGAATCGCTACCTATGTCATAAGTGTTATATCCCAGATCTTTTAATTGTTGTCTTTGTTCTTTAGATAATCTTAAACCAATAATATCAAAAGTATCTTTTTCTTTTATATTTTCTTTTTCTCGATACCATAATTTAATACTTTCTTTGGTGTCTTTATTATAAGCAAGCCAATAAAGATTTGTTTCTATATTTGGGATAACTTTTCCTTGTAGGATTAAACTATATTTTTGATCTTTTAGAAATTTAATAACGTCATCTTGAATATTTTTTGTTTTTCTAGTTTGAATAGTGAACTTGGGTTTATTAGTGTTATAATCATATATTTCTATTGTTTTCATATATCAAAGTAATTAAAGATAGTAGTCGTAACTTTCCATTTCGGAAACATAATCTTTAAACTTATCCTTTCTTAATTCTTGTGATAATTCAAAACCAAGTTCTTCAATAACTTTTTTATCATAAGATGAAACAGAGAACATACCATTTTCTGAATCATAAAAAAGCTCCCTACTCAAGTGGGGGAGTTTATGCTCGACAAAAGTTTTAACTAGACTTTCATAATCATAACCATTACCAAATATACCGTCTTTATTTCTAGTTCTAAAAATAGACCTATCAAAATCAGACTGATCTAAAAATAATGAATATTCTTTATTACACTCTAAAGTCATAAAAGGTTTTAAATAATTTTCAAACCATTTTTCAAACTTTTTATATTCTTTTTCTTTATAATAAATATCACTTAATAACAAATTAGGATTTTTGGATAGGTATAACTCAATACCTTTATTGATACCGTTTCCTAATTCTTTTCTTATTTCTTCATATTCTTGTAATATACTCAATTAAATCACTTCCTTTCAATTTTGAGTATAAAAAAAGACCGACTATATTAAGTCGATCTCATCGATAAATTGTAATTTGTATAATAGATACTATTCTGCATATTCAGGATAGTTCTTAATAAATTGTTCATTTGCTTTTATCATTTGCTCATAAAATTCATTATATAATGGACTTAACTTTCTCATTGCAGGTATAAACTGTTCATAATATCCATTAGTAGCACAAACTTGTTTCATTAGTTCCATTAGTCTATTTGCAGGTGAATTTTTAAATTCATCTGTTTTCCTATACTCATTGTATTTGTCTAATGTTTCTTTATTTTTTGTTACAAATTCATCTATATTTTTTATATTTTCATCCTTTGACTGAATAAGGCTATTCATTTTCTCTTGCCATTCTTCGCTTGAATATTTTTCTAAATACTCATCCAAATATTCTTGTAAATCTTTTGGTATTTCAATATTAGGTACATTATCAAAAAAGTCAATAATTTCTTTAAATGCTTCCATTTGCTCATTTGTTTCAATTTTTCCTGTAAGATACCTAGAATAATTTAAACATATAAATTTTCCATAATAACTAGGAAATAACTCCATCAATTTCTTAATAATAATTGATTTAGAATTTATATTACTTATTTCTTGTTCTAATTTTTCTAGGTTTTCTCCATTACATAGTCTTTGCAAAATATCTTGTTTTATCTTTTCCTGCTCTAATTCAAGAGTCTTTTTATATAGAATACTTTTTAATTTACTTGAATTAGCAAGAATACTCTTAATTTCAAATATGCTTAATCCTAATCTTCTATATAAAGCAATTTTCTTTAAAATTTCCATATCTTGTTCTGAAAAATCTCTATATCCGTTTTCCAAAATATTCGGACATATTAGTCCTTGTTCTGTATAATACTCAACTGCTTTTTTAGTTAAATTACTCAATTTTGCAACTTCATTTATTAACATTATAATCACCTCTAATATTATTGTAATCTAACCTGTAACAGTATAGTCAATAGTTTTTTATCTATTTTTTTATAATGTTTAAAGTAAAAGATAAATTACTATTTGTCGTTGAGATAATTATACCATTAAATGCAAAATAAAAATAGTCCTATACTAGCGACTATTTCAAGAAGTGCGATGCTACAATGCTCGGCATAGTTAAGTGGTTCAACGTCAGTTGTTATACTGACAACATAAATATACTATTATTTTACAGAAAGTACAACTTATTTTGATAAATTATTATTTTTTTCTGAAAGCATATCATAAAACTGTTCAGCGACTTTATCTTGTTCATATTTCAAATTTTTAAAAGAACGGTATATAGCTTTTTTTATGGGATAATTTTTTTTAAAACTATTTTTTAATATGCTATGATTTTCTTTGTTTATTTTTCTTTCGTTTAGATAAACTAGTAAGACAGCCTCGTTTAGTAAATCATTAAGACTTACATTTTGATTAGTAGCAAAACGACTATGGTAAACATATAAAGCATTATTAACGATAGCATTTAAAACGTAGTTATCATACTTTTCTAACTTATCTTTAATAAGTTTACTATCTTTTGCATTTTCAAAGCCTATATTACTTATTAAGTTATCTTGATCAATTTTTAAAAAGATATTATTTATTTCTTCGATTTGTTTATTAATTTCTTTTTCTGATAATTGTATATCTTTATCATTAAAAAGAGCATTCTTAATATCTTTTGTTAAATGTCTTATTTCATTTCCAATTTTATTTTTAGGTAGAGAGTTATATTTAATTTTTTTAGGGTTATCAGTACGCATTTTATTAAGTAGGAAACCTAATCTTAAAATTTTATATTCTAAATCAATATTAGTAATATCCTTTAGAGAAAAACTTTTCTCTTTAGGGTTAAAATATTTTTTTAAATCTTCTAAACTTTTATTAAAATTAATAAGTGCTGGAGTAAATACTTTAGCTCTTTCAATAGCAAGTACCGACTGTCTTTTGATAAAATTCATTTCTCTGTCATCAAGATTTAATCTTTGCTTAAAATGTAATTTGTTATCCGTACCTAAATATGATTCTTTCTTTTCAATAAAACCAATATGAAAGTGATAGTTATTTCTATCAAAAGCCTTATGCAAGGAAACAACCCAGTCCATAGTTTTATATGGAGCTTGATAACCACATTGTTTTAAAAACATAGGAAGTATTTTGGTAGTAAGTTCTTTTTGTAAATTATCAATACCAATATTCTCATCTACATAATCTTTATTAAAAGAGAGGACGGACAAGTGAATATTACTTTTATCAAATAGTTTAGACCAGTAGGAATTTTTTTTATTGGCTTCGCTATCAGTTACAAAATTACCGAACTTATCCATCATCATTTGTTCACGTTTCATAGCATTTATTTCCATAACAGAAATATCTTTTTTACCACCCATCATATAATCAAATAAATTAGAATTATTACATTTTTCTAATGTTATATTGGCTTTTTCTTCGTTCCTAGAATAAGTCATAAAACCTTTATTACCAAATAAATAATTTTTTGCTTGAACAGAATAGTCCGATTTATTTTTACATTGTTTGAAAATTCTTTTACCGTTTTTATCTTTACCTTTATAAAGAAGAAAATTATTGTCTTTATTATTTACAGCAAAGAAAGGATTATCAATGAATATAACTTTAGGGCTACTCATTATGTAACTTTTCTAAAATATTTTTAACATCTTCTAGTACTAAAATATAATCCTGATTTTGTTTTGCTTGTAATTTTTCTTCTTCATATTTTAAGATACCTAATTCTAATAAATACTCTAGGGTTTGATATGAGTAGTGCTGACCGATTTCGTTATTAATAATATCAATTTTATCATTAATGGATTTCTTTAAACGGATACATTTTTTTACATATTTTTCCATAAACTAATCCCAAATTTTATATTTATTCTTTTTGATATTATCATAAAACGAAGTTAAATATTTATCTTTAGTTGGATCAGAATTTTCTCTAAAACCATGATTTGCATAGCTTTGTTCTTCTAAACTTTTGATTAAATAAACAGTCGATAAAAGTTTATCAATTTTACTATCTAAATCTTTAATATTTTTAAAAACTTTCTCATATTCAAAAAAGGTAGATATAATTTCATTGATAGCTTTATTTTTCGTTTTTATCTTATTTATTTTCATATAGCTTTTAATTTTATCTTCTAAATAATCTTCTAGGGAAACTGATCCACGAGCCATTTTACACCTTTTTAATAGACTAATCTAAAAAACAGGATATGATATTTGCCACCTTATTATATACAAAACCTTATTTCATAAGGTTTTTGTCGGTGGCAAAACACTTTTCGCACTTGCGAAAACAACACCATTTTATTATAAAATTAACACCAGTCATTAAATAATTATTGAAATAACTATATAAGTAGAGGTGTAAAAATGGTGCAATTAACTATTATCAGTATTTGTAGGTCGTTTTAATTCTTTTTCCATATTTAAGTCATTAGAAGATAATTCATTTTGTATATTTTCAAGTTCCAGTAATTTATTTCGGTAAATTTCATTAACTTGTTTTATCTCATTGATAGCCATATCTAATTTATATTTTTTATTTAGATAGTTTCTTTTGACGATATAAGATTCATCTTTCATAGTCGATTCTTTATTGACAGTATAGATATATGCACCGTAATAATTATTTTCATTATAATAAATTACACTCATATCATGAGCTTTATTTTTATATTCTAAATTGTAGAATTTTATCTTATCAATGTTGTTATTATCGAGCAGAGTTATATCAAATTCTACACCATATTTTACTTTAATGTTTTCTAATTTTCTTTTAAATTCTAACTTTAAATCATCTTGTTTTTTAATCTTTTCTTTAATGCTTTTATTATTATCCGATCTCAAAATCATCACCTCGCAATTTTTTAGAAATAAGATTATATTGTTCATAAAAATAAGTAAGATTTCTTATTAGAGCTTCTTTATTTTCAGTAAGTGCTTTATTAATATCTTTACATTTTCCATCGTCAATAGATTTAATTAACGAATTATTAAAAGACGTTATACCAAGTTTATCTAGTTCAGATTTCAAATTATTAGCAATTTTTAAACCAGCACTATCATTATCAAGAGCTAGTACAAAAATACCTTTATAATCATATTCTTTTACTAAAGATAGAAAACGATTTGTATTATAACCATTAAGACTAATTGTTTTTATTTCAGGAATAATAGTTTCTAAAGATAAGCTATCAATAATACTTTCAGTAACATAGATAACAGAATTATCAGTAGAATTTTTTAATAAATCTTCATTAAATAAATATCCTATACCACTAGTTTTATATTTGTTATTAGACGTGGCAGAACGACCAAAATAGCTATGTTCATTTAATGGGAATATAATGATTTTTCTTTTTGTATCATAGCCAATAAAATATTTATCTTGCAGTCTTTTATCAATGTGGCGAGTATTAGTTAAGTAATCGGTATTACAAATATTTTTATGACAATAATAAAAGTATTTACTAAAATCTTTTTCTACATAGTCATCTTCTTTGATAGTAGAAGTAGGAACAACTTTGTCTAGTTCGTTAAATAATTCAGCAATTTTATTATGCTGTTCTCTAAAACTTGTAAGACCATAATGTAACTTAATTAAATCATATATATCATACCTTTTGCCACAAGAAAAACATTTACAGATTTGATATTTTGGCGAATAATACATACTAGGGTGTCTATCAGGATGATTAGGATTAAGACAATGAAAGTGTTTTTTTAAATTACTCACATTACAGTATAATTGCAAGTATTGTGGTAAGTAACTTTTGAATTTTTTTATTTCTTCTTCATCTATCATTTTTTATCTTTGAAGATAGAATTAATTACAGTAATAAAATCTTGATTAGAAGTAATTTTAACTTCATACATGAGTTTTAAAAGGGAATCTTTTTCTTTCTCTTGTTTAATTTTTAACTTGTTATTTTCTTTTTCCAAGTCTTTTAGTTTTTGAAAGAGCAAATTTCTTTCTAACTCATAATCAGAAAGTTTGTTAGTAATTGCTTGAAACTCTGTAATTATTTTATCCGTATTCATAGCTCAAAATCCTCTTGTTTTTCTAGTATGTCTTTCATTGCTAAATCTAATCCATGTCTTAAATTTTTATTAGTTTGTAAATCTTTTTCAGTAATATGAAGTGCCTTTAAAGTATCCTCATAATCTTCTGTATATGAAAACTCGTGATTATTAAGTTCACAAAAAAACATATCATATATAAACCCTGTACCAGTTTTATCTTTATTTATTTCTTCTTTTAATTCACACCGATGTTTTATATTCATTTGATCCCAGTCTTTCATTTTGTCTTTAGGTATGTAGAAATTATTACCAATATAAAGGACTTTATCTCGATCGGTTTCTTTAAAACCTAATTTTTTAAGACTTTCTTTTAATTGGTCGTCATCAAATGCGAAAATAAGAGGAAACGAATCACGTTCTTTCTTTTGACGTTTCATTAATTCTTTATATTTATTCATTTATCAAAACTCCTTTCAATTTATTTCATAGTCGTTATTTTTAGAGGAATAATTTTTTAATAACTCAAAATTATCTTCTTGAATAATTTTATCCATATCTTTATAATAAATTTCTTGTAGTTCTTCTAAAGTTATGTACTTATTGATATAGACAGACTCTGTAATATTTTTAGCTAAAAACATAGGGTTTACAAAGGCTGAATTGAATTTATAACACAAATTAATTAGTGTATCTATGTCTTTAGATGGTAAATCCTGTTTTGCCCCCATAATCCCAAGATAAAAACCCAGTTCGTCATAGGAAAAATCTTCAAATAAATTATTAGTAAGTTCTTTGTATGGATTAATCCTTTCAATAATTCTTTGCTTCTCAAAAGGATTTTCCAGTTTTAAATATTTAGTTAATACTTCTTCTTCCATATACTCAAAAGGTTTAAAGTCTTTAGGATTAACTCCATCACCATAGTAATATGAAAGAGGAAAAAAATCATAATCACTATCTTTATCGAATTTATACTCATTAGTTTCTAAATCATAAATCATAAACTCTTTTTGCTCTGGCGATAATAAACAACCAGATCCATCATAATACCTTTTCCATGTCCACCCTTTTGGGAGTAGTGTAGCAGGAACAAAACTAACTTTATCTTCATTATTCATTTTGATTTACCTTTTCATATCTTAAACGGAAAACTAATTCAAAATAGCCAGCAAGCACAAGCATTTTTACTAAATCTAATTTTAAAACAGCAGATATTCTAACTAAAGTATTAGGGTTAATTGTTGGGATTTTGGCATGCTCAATTTTACTAATTGTAGCATAACTAATTTTAGTTAGTACTGATAAATTACGTAATGAAATGTGGTTTTCTTCACGAGCTGTTTTAATATAGTTACCAAGTCGAACGAGGTTTTGTTTTTGTAAAGAGTTAAGAGATTTCATAATCAAATGACCTCTCATAATTAGGAATATCTTTTAATCGTTCATCTATATGAATATGTTTTAAATATTTATCCATTGGCATATCAATGATTTTACTTTTTACAAAATAATGTTCTTTATCCATGTATTCACACATACGGTAGTATTTTTGAAAATTAAACTTATCAGGTCGTGAATAGGAAAAACAAGTATTATCTTCAACAAAACAAATAACATATTTAGATATAAGACCTTTTTCCCATAGTTCTTTACCACGATTATAAAGTTTCTTATGGTTTTCTTCTGATAAATCTAATGTAATAGCTTCACGTTTACTGTTTTCATTTTCGCCCTCTAAAGTAATTCCTATAAGTTTCATAGTATTAGTGGGAATTATTTTATTATTCATATCAAAATATAAAAAAGGCTTTTTAGAATTATCTTTTAATATTTCGCCAGCAATATGATATTCTTTATAATTTATAATTTCTTCTGGATATACTTTACAAGAGCAACACTTACAAGCCTCCGATGGTTTTATTAAATCATAATAATCAGATAGATTTTTAAGGCTTACTTTTTCATTTGATTTAATATTATCAATTTTTATGTATTCATTATCACAGTTTTCACATTTCATATTAAGTTTTACCATGTAAAAATAAGGTTTTATATTTTTTTCTATATGAATCGACCTCCTTTGATTTTTTATTCTGTGTAATATGAAGTATCACTAAAATCTATAAAATAAAAAGCATCTAGTCTTATACCTGTATCGGTATCAAGTCCTAAATGCAAATGATTACCTGTGCTTTGTCCAGTTGTACCGACAGTAGCGATTTTTTGACCTTTACTAACTGAATTACCAACAATCATTTTAGTTGTTGCACTATTAGGATATAGATGAGCATAAGTAACTATGTCGTTAGTATTATCACATTGTATTTTAATAATATTTCCAGTAGAATTTTTAGGTTCTTTTTGCTGTGAGAAAGGTATATTTTCATTTTGAGTAAAAGTAACAGCCTTAATTGTTCCATCACAGATAGAATATACATTAGTTTGAGCATTAGCCGACATATCCCAACCACTATGAAAATTGACATTAGCTTGAGCAGAATCAGACAAACCTAGATCAACATTTCTTTTTTCATTTACCATAGAAGTTATACCAGTTACTGTTTCCTTTTTTAAAGGGGAAACGTAAGGATGCCTATAATACATAGTAGTATATATTAAATTGTGTTCTTCAACATAACTCTCACTACATAAGTCAACAAAATTCATTTTATTATATAGTGGTGGATACGGATTTACTCCAGTATTATAAAATGGTAAATTATTAACTCTTTTACACATATCTTTTGTAGGATACATTTGTTTTTCTTCTTGATCTATGTTTTTAATGTAAGCATCTTCCCACTTTTCCGTAGGTAGAGTATTAGGATCATCTACATTATTTGTAACTTGCAGATACCAAACAACTCGCTCCATAGAAACATAACCATAATCAAACAGATATTTATTAAGTAAGCTACGATACTTTTCAGCATATAAATTATTATTTTCTAAATAACTTTGTTTACGAAGTTCAGTATTATTATTGACAACTGTTTCTGATCCGATAGAAAAACCCATTACAGCAAGTACGGCGATAATCAAAAAGAAGAAGAAAAATAAAAAGGAAAAAAGAAGAATCAATTTAATCAGTAGAAATTTCTTCACTAGAGTTGCTTTCTTCTAATTCTGATTCTTCTTCATCGCCCATATAATATCTTTCGTTAGGAGTAGCAAATACACTAACCCTTAATCTTTGTTTATTCGTTATATTAAGTAAGAAATCGCCTAACTGGGCTTTATTAAGAAAAGCTTTTTGAGTTTCAGTAAGAGGATTAGACTTATATATTTGTTCTATGGCTTGTAAGTCATTATCTTTTAACATACCACATAATTGATATTGACAGTTGTTAAATATAGCAGTAGCATTTTTTAATTTGTTATTAGATGATATTAAATCTTGTCTTGTGGACTTTGAGTAGATACAACTAAACTAGAGTTGTATTTTCTTAATCTTCTACTCATTTGGTCTAGGTATTTAATAGTAGCTGGGTTATCATCGTTAATAAAATTATGGAACTCATCGACCACTACCATAACAGGTTGTTGTTTGGTGTTTAAGTTGACATCGTTTTTACCAATAATCTCATTATTTAAAAATGTAAGTAAGTTTAATATTTGGGCATTACCAACACGAGTGTCATCACCGTTTGAAACAAGACTTTTAAAGTTAAAGCACATAAGCTGACTATCTAAAGAAATAGCTGTATGTCCATTAAAAATAGTATCTTGTCCAATAATAAACCTTTTTAATAATATTTCTAAAGAAGAAATAATTTTTAATTCTTCTTCACTAGTAATATTCTTTTTGTAATCTTCTAAAAATATATACAAATCAGAGAATATAGGATAATCTTGGCTATTTAATTTTTGTAACTCTTTTAAAGTAGTGTCTTTCGTTATACCTCGAGCATTATATAATTTTTCGGTAATATCAAGTAAGACAACCATTTCTTTCTCTTTTATTTCTTCAAACACACAGGAGTAAAAGGATTCCAAGAAACCTAAATGTCGATTAAGTATAGGAATTTGTTCTTCTTCGTCATCAGGAAGAAAACGAACTTGCAAGGGGTTAATTAAAACTTTATTAGCAAGATTTATATATTCGCCACCGTACCTTTGAGTAATCTTTTTAAATTCATTTTCAACATCCCAAATAAATACCTTTGTACCTCGAAGTAGCTCATTAATAATCATTTTTTTCAAAAGAAAAGACTTTCCTGATCCAGTAGTACCAACCACAGCGACATTAAAACTAGTTCGCTTTTCTTTATCTTTGTAAAAAATATCCCATAGAATTGGTAATCCATAGCGAGCATCTTCGCCGATAAGATAACCATGAGGATCATTATGATTAGTCATTGTAAAAGGAAAACCACTAGCTAAAGTCATAGTTGGTAAGAACATAGCATAATCCGTCATACCAAAAGAAGTAAGATCATAAGACTGCCAAGCTTCCATTTGACGAAGTCTAGGAATATCTACTTTAATAGAAAATGGATTAGCATTTGTTCTTATTTGCTTAAAGGTTTCTTCACGTTCCTTTTTAGTACCAGCAATAGCTAGAATAATCGTAACTTCTTTAATTTTCTCATCATTATTAGCCAACTGCTCTATGAGTAGGCGATAGTTTTCAAGAGTATGTTTAAGTGTATTAATATCAGCTACATTTTTAGAGGAATTATAATCAGCCATTAAAGATTTATAACTAGAGTTTAAGATATTGATTAACTTTTCTTTTTCCATTGTTTCTTTAATTGTAAAAGACACATGGACATTAGGAAGATTAACGATCGTATCTAAAAAGTTTTTTTCTATGAAAGGGGGATAACTTTTGATAGCGACCATTTGAACAAGTTTGTCATCGACTTTTAAAAGTGATGGCTGTTCTTGAAGTTTTAAAGGAGAAAGAAGTTCGACGAGGTTATATGTCATTAAATGGTCTAAAGAGGTATCAGAAAAGTAAATCATAGTTAAAACTTTATAAATTTCTAGTTGATTATCAATTTGAGTAACATAAAGTTTTGGATCTGTGTTAAGACACAAACTTTCAAACTCATTAATAGATTTCTTTAAGGCTTCTTTTGAATCACAAATGATAGCAAAAAAATAAGAACTAGCATAAGTAACTTTTTCTTCTTCAATGAAATTAAGGAAATCTAAATTACTTGTAAGTAGTTCTCTTTGAATATCATTAGTGGAATTTTTAATTAATTCTTCATAATAAACTTTATTAGCATTTAAGTTGATCTGTTCATCATACTTATATGCTTTAATTGTAACTTTTAATTTGTATAACTGTGAGAGAGTATAAAAAAATATCTCTTGTTCTTCTTTATTGGTAAGAGATAAGTCTATGGGATTAACACGGAAAAACTTTGCATAGGTATCATCTTTTAAATAAACGATACCATTTTCAACTTTCCATATATTAGTAAATACACTAGAGTTCTTAATTTTATTTTTGAGCATACCAGCTTTTATATAATTTTTAGGCTTTTTGGGAGTATGTTTTTTTACAACTTTTTCTTCTTTATTTTTTTGCTTTTGTTCTTTGGATAGTTCTCGTAAACTTTTTATATTGATCCCTCCTTACTTCGTCAGTTTCTAAATGATAATAAAATGTTCGATTTCTAAATAAAAAACTTCCAACTAATATAATTAATTTATATACTCGGTTTTTCTGGCTAAAAGATACTGGTACTAATAAAAATATTCCAGTAAATAAAAACACTAAACCAGTTTGATAAAAACCAAGAGAGAAGAAAATAATAAACGCAAGTGCGAATATACCAGCTAAAATAATGTCTTTGACTTCCAAATTAAATAAACCTAAATTCCTTTTAGTACTTTGTAAAGTAATATACATAGAAAGTATCCCTCCTATAACTTGTCGCCATCGTTTTTAACTTCGCTAATAGGTGGTCGCCTGCGGTAACTATTAAGGCTTCCAAAGGAACTAGGAAAATGTCTATATCCACTAAAACTATGAGCAATATTGCTTAAACCTGTTTTAGTTTGATTAAATCCCTCTTTGAAATAACCACTACGGACTTTTTCATTATCAAAATCCCAGCGACTATTTAATGAATCCATTTTTTTGTTACCACTACGTTCTTGCATCATACCCCAAACTTTTGACGGGAAACTACCATTAGCATTAGCTTGACGTTCTTGTCCTTTAGCAACTTTATTTTGAGCTTTTTCCATTTTTCTAGCCATAGATTTAACGGTGCGATCGTGTAAGCGACCTCCACTAATACCAGATGCTCCAAGAATACCAGCATTAGCCATTTTACCAAGTCCCATAGCTGTTTGACCTGTACCTTTAATAGCTCCAGCTCCTGCCATACCAATAGCACCAACACTACCTAAAGCTCCAGCAACAGACATTAAAGCATCACGTCCAGAGTTTGCAGAAACATTTTCGCCGATAAATCTATTAAGTACAGTAGAGCCAGTTAAAAGCATCATTGCACAACCTAGATATAGAACACTCTGGGCGACTGTTTTACTAACATAAGGCAAATTATTAATATCAGTACTATTTTGTATAGCATTGAACATAATAGAAGTTAAACCTATGAGTAGAAGTACTGCTCCAGCCTGTAAAACAAGTGAAGTTAGTTGCTGATATAAAGCCGACCTTTGTTCTTTACGTCCGATGGAAGTAGCAAAAATAATTGGGGAAATGAGCATTAGAAAAGCAATTTCTAATTGCCTACGACCAAGCATGATTACACTAAAAGCGATAGCGAATAAAAAGACTGCTCCGACAATAATACCAAATACCCAGTTGAAACTAAAAAAGTAATCTTCGCCATCGTTCCAAATCCCAGCTTTATATATTTGACACGTTTGATTAAACGAGCCTGAATCGGTAATTGTATCAGCTGTAAGAGTACCATTGCGAATTAGATTATTAAAGTGTTCAACCGTTGTAACACTCTCTGGAATATTTGCATAACCATTTAATTGATCCTTTAGTTTTTTTACATTTTCTCTATCGACTTTATCCATATCTTTATGATAGGATTCATTACCCGAATTATAATAACAGTCCTCATTAATAGTTAAGTATGCTGTTTTCATAGTGTTACCTACCGTAGTGCCATTAGTAAAATTATTGTAAATAGCTTCAGATAAGTTAATACTAATATTCATACTTTGAGAGAAGATAAGAGAAACTAAAAAGATAAGAAAGCCACATTTACAAATTTCTTTGACAAGATTAGAAAGAGGTTGTTCTTGTTCATCAGCATCAAAGATACGAAATGTAACTTTCCATACTGCAAATAAAAAAAGTAATGCAAATCCGAGAATTACAAAACTATTAAATATTTTGGTAAATGGGGAGTTTTGAACGTTTTTTAACATTTCTATCATGTCAAGGCTATTAATTTTATATGCAACTTCATACAACACATCAATAGTAGAATAGATAATATTTACAAGTCCCATACCGATATTTCGTAGCAAGTCTAGGACACTAAATTTAATATCATTGCCAATACTTAAAGTATAAAGCATATATCATAATCCTATGTTTCAAGAGTACTAATAATTAGGTTTATGATAGATGGAATTAAAATTAACAGGGCTACACCACCAAGAGTATATAAAATAGTTTTCTTTTTTCTTTGTTTAGTTTCATCATCACCGATAATAAACTGGATAACGAATATTACCATTGCGATAAAAGAGAGGATAATACCAAACACTTGAATTTGTGTCGCAAGTTTTTTAATAATTGTTCCAAGTGATTCTATGGTAATAGAGCCACCCTCAATTTTATCAACTGCGAACACAGGTGTAGCTTTCATAAAAAAAGAAAGAAGAAGTGCTGATAGTAGCAACTTCTTGTTTCTTAAAAATGACATTATTTTAGAATTATGATAAAATGTTTGTAGCTTATTATTTTTAATAGGCTGTTCGTGAGAAAGTGCTGGAAGTTTGGCGACAGATAGCACTTTTTCTTTTTTGTTTACACTCAATTTAACATCAACTCACTTTCTTTGTTATTTGATTTAAACATTTCTAGGATAGCTTTTATATTACTAACAGCTATCTCATTTTTTTCTTGTTCATACTGTGGAAGTAAATTGTATTCTATATCTTTTAGTAAACCATTGTTACCAAATAAATATCTACCACTAAATAAAGTAGTATTATTGTTTCTTTCTATGACGAGATAATCAATTCCATTAATTTGATCTACCTGTGAATTTGATAATTTATAATCATCATTTTCAATAGTGAGATCGTTTAGGGTTTCAATAGAATATCTACCACTCGGAATTTTCTCGCATGAAGAAGTATTAACGATTACGTTAATATCATAATCTTGCATTTCAACCTCCTTATCAAATTTGAATTTTAAATTATTCATTTCATTAGATGTATAATCTAAATATGATTTTTTATCTTTACCGTTATTATTTGAAACAAACATAATAATTTTATCTTTATCTAACATATACAAGATAAGATCACCCTTACTATTTTGTCCGAAATACTTAAATTCGATATTTAACATATTATATAAATTATTGAGTTCTTTAAATGTATAGGTTTTATTCTTATTTAGCATAAATTACTTTTCCAATTCTTCTGTTTTTTCTTGAATATCTTTCTCTTTTTCTAAAGTGTATTCGATTTTATCAACTACTAAATCAGTAGTATAAATTTTTTCGCCTTTATCATTAGTATATGAGCCTGTTTTTGTATGGGCTTCAATATCGACTTTTTGTCCCTTATCCAATTCATTAACTAGTTTTTCTGGATCTTTCCAAACTTTTAAACTGATAAAATCAGCAACTGTTTTTCCCTTTTCGTTAGTATAAGGACGGTTACAAGCAATATTTAAAATAGCATACTTTTTTTCGTTACCTTTTAAAATAGGCTTTCTAGTTAAATTACCTTTAAAATGAGAGAAATTAATATCTTGTTCTTTTTCCATAAAATCAAATCCTTTCTTTATTAAATATCTAAAAATAAGTATTTGTATATAACGGTTTTACACCACCTCCTTTAAATAGGGCATTAAAAAAAGACCAACATTTTAAGTTGATCTACTCGATAAATTGTAATTTTAGTGAATAGTAACTTAATTTTCTTTTTTATTAAACATATGGCGTACTTTATCTATTCGATTATTTGGTCTACGTGATTGAAT
>CASEGV010000024.1:0-27215 GCA_949287595.1 uncultured Mycoplasmatota bacterium | reverse complement strand
ATTAATTACCTCCAATGTTAATTCGCACTTACATTGTATCATAGGTAATTCTATGTGTCTTTTTTTGCCCTTTTTGGACACTTAATTTTTCAATTTATATGCTAGAAATCCTTTAACTGACAATAATAACTAATAATGCATTGTCCAAGATAAATCATTAGATACAACAGTATTATCAATATATTTAGGAATAAACTGATATGCTGGAATATTATTATTTAACTTAGAAAAATCAACAGTATAATCATTGCCGATAAAATTATCAGGCATAATACCATTATTTAATCGTAATACAGTAATATTTTTATAAGTATGACTAAAGTTTTTAGCATTATCAAAATTATCTTTGGTTAAATATGCATAGTCGATATGATATCTTTTACCATCAACCTTAATATTATGTTCTGCAACTGAAGTAGAATTTAATACCAAGTCTTTTTTATTTTTCTTTACTTTACCAATATAAATTACGATATGAGCATCTGTATCACTATTTTTACCAATAATCAAATCCCCGGTACTAAGCTTAAACTTCTGCTTAGCCGAGTAAAGAGTATATTTTTTCTTGGTACTTTTTAATTCACCAACATATTTAAAAGTATTGATAAAGTAATTAGTACCATATTTAGGGCTTTGAGGCTGACTCAAATATTGACTAGTAGACCAAGGATTATGATTAACTACCTGACCATCTACTATTCTAGCATAATCAAAAGGAAGTCCAAAAACATAATGATAGATAAAGGAAGCAAAGCCACTACAATCAAAGCCAAGATAATTTCCTTTTTTAAAATCTTTCTTATTATTTTTTCCCATATACATAATAGTGGTTCCATTATATTTATAGGAAGGATAGTAAACCGTTTGTAACTGATACGCTTTATACTTACTCAAAATGCCATATTGTAATAAACCACTCTGATTACCTTCACGAACAAACTCTCTAGATTTATCATAAAAGAAATCTTTTTGTTCTTCTGTAAAAGAAAGAGAAGAATCATAACCTGTATAATAAAAGTCATAAGAACCATTTGCATATTCAACATCTTTTATCATAGGAGAATTACCTGTATTCACATAAGATGCTGCATTTTTACCAGCTTCAGAACCAATAATATTTAATGCCATTTGAGAAAAATGAACTTGATCAATCATCATATCAGAAATTTGATTCAAAGAACCATCAGCAGCAATACTAGGATTTTTTTCTAAAGAAAGAAGCGCTGCTTTAGTAGAAACTAAAATAGCTAAATCATTCTTTCTCGTAAACTCTGTCTGCAATTTTATCATATTCGTATATCGATTAAACTTTTGCTTTTCTAAATTATCATTAGAAGTACCAGTTGTCTGATATAAATGACCAATACGAATCAAGAAATTTTGATCAACACCAGCTTCTTTCGTGTTCTGAAATAGTTTTTGAAGATTATTTTCATAGGTTAAATTAGGAGTATCACTCTCCCCTTGATACCAGACAAAATAAATATTTCGCAAGTTAAAGTTCTCAGGATGACTCTCAACATAAGAAATAGTAGATTTCATCTTAGCTATAGCATTTTTATAATTTTTACCATTCTTTTGCCAAGAACTAATCTTAGAACCAGATACTGCCGTTTGAACAGCAATAATAGGAACTCCTGTATTATTATAATAAGCATTAGCAAAAGCAGGAATTAATGATGTCTTTAAATCAGTAGAATTACTTAAATATTTAATTCCCACTGCTTGCTGTTTAGAATTAAACCGCATCTCAAAACCAGAATTTGTAATAGAGGAAATAGTATTTCTACCTGAATTATCTTTACCAACCATATTAGATTGACCAGCAAAAATCACAATATCCACTAATTTGTTTCCTTTAGAAGATACATTTTGTACAGACTGTTCCTGTTGCATTTCAGAAATAGCACTTTGAATTTCACTACTATCAAAGGAGTAAGACTTAGAAGAATCATAATAAACCAATGCTTTCACTGAAAATGGAAAAAGAAAAAATAATAATAAACAAACCAAAAAATACTTTCTCATACTTCTCACCTACATATAGAATAAAGCAAAAAAAAGGAGTAGTCAACACTACTCCATAAATTCATCTTCTAATTTGTCTAATGGTTCTTCATCGATAAATTGAGAAGCTAAATCATAATCTACATTACGATAAACTTTACTACCAGTACCAGCTGGAATTAATTTACCAATAATAACATTTTCTTTAAGACCTGCTAATGGATCAACTTTACCTTTAATAGCAGCATCAGTTAAGATACGAGTTGTCTCTTGGAATGATGCAGCTGATAAGAAGGAATCAGTTTCAAGTGCAGCTTTTGTAATACCAAGAAGAATTGGCTTACCAAGAGCTGGTTTTTTACCTTTAATAACAGCCTCTTTATTACTATCAGTAAACTCACGGAAATTAACAAGTGATCCAGGTAAAAGATTAGTATCTCCACCTTCAACAATACGAATCTTACTAATCATACGACGAGCAATAATTTCAACGTGTTTATCAGCAATATCAACACCTTGTGAACGATACGTATGTTGAACTTCTTTTAAGATATATTCTTGAGTAGTAAGTGGATCAGTAACAGCTAATAACTCTTTAGGACTAATTGCTCCTTCAGTAAGCTTATCTCCACAAACAACTTCATCACCTTTTTCAACACAAAGTTTAGCACCATAATTAGTAACATGCTCTTTAGTTTCAAGTTTATTAGTAATGCTAATTTTAAATTTACCATGATCTTCTTTAATGTTAGTAACTTTACCATCAATTTCAGCAATTGTTGCTTTTCCTTTAGGATTACGTGCTTCAAATAACTCTTGTACACGAGGAAGACCTTGAGTAATATCTTCTCCACCAGCAACTCCACCAGTATGGAATGTACGCATAGTAAGCTGTGTACCAGGTTCACCGATAGATTGAGCGGCCATAACACCAACAGCTTCACCAATTTCAACTAAGTTACCAGTAGCTAAGTTACGACCATAACATTTTTGACATACACCATTAACTGTATTACATGTAAGAACAGTACGTATCTCAACTTCAGTAATACCAGCAGCAATAATTTTATCTGCAAGACTTTCAGTAATCATCTCTAACTTATCAACAATAACTTCTTTAGTTTCAGGATGAATAATCTTCTTGTTAGCAAAACGTCCAACAATACGATCACGTAAACTTTCAATAACTGCACCAGTTTTTTCATTGATGAAGTCACGAACAACAACACCTTGATCTGTTCCACAATCTTCTTCACGAACAATCATATCTTGACTAACATCAACTAAACGACGAGTTAAGTATCCAGAATCTGCTGTTTTTAATGCTGTATCGGCACTACCTTTACGAGCACCATGAGTAGATAAGAAGAACTCAGCAACGGAAAGACCTTCTTTAAAGTTTGAAAGAACTGGGATTTCAACAGAAGATCCATCTGGCTTAGCCATGATACCACGCATACCAGCAATTTGTGTAAAGTTTGAAATGTTACCACGAGCTTTAGAGTGCATCATCATGAAGATAGGATTATCTACTTCTTTATTAGCTATTTCTTCAAGTTCAGCTTGAACTTGATCTTTAGCTTCATTCCATGTCTCAATAACTTTATTAAATCTTTCTTCTTCAGTAATAAGACCACGTTTATATTGCTTATTAATCTTATCAACTAATTTTTGGCTCTCACCAACAATTCTATCTTTATCACTACTTGTAACAACATCAGCCATACTAATAGTAATACCAGCAATTGTAGAATACTTAAATCCTAAATCTTTTAAGCTATCAAGCATAGTAGAAGTTTCTGTTGTTTTATAACGTTTGAATACTTGATCAATAATTTTCTCTAAAGTACCTTTAGCAAAAGGTTTAACTAATGGCATATCTTTAATAGCAGCTTTAATATCAGTACCTTTCTCTAAGAAATACTTATTAGGTGTAATATTTTGAATATTATCATCTGTTGGTTCATTAATATAAGCAAATGAATCAGGTAAGATTTCATTAAACTTAATTTTACCAACAGTAGTTACTAAATATTTACCCTTTTGATTTTCAGTAAATAATTTATGTTTAAAAGAATCTACTGGAACAGCAATACGAGTATGAAGAGTAACTTCACGTCTTTCATATGCCATTAATGCTTCATTAGCATTTTTGAATACACGACCTTCACCATCTTCTCCAGCTTTTTCCATAGTAATATAATAGTTACCTAATACCATATCTTGTGCAGGAGTAACGATAGGTTTTCCATCAGAAGGTTTTAAGATGTTTCCAGAACCTAACATTAAAATTCTAGCTTCTGCCTGAGCTTCCTCAGAAAGCGGAACGTGTACAGCCATCTGATCACCATCGAAGTCTGCATTAAATGCAGGACAAACTAATGGATGCAAACGAATTGCTTTACCACCAACTAAGATAGGTTCAAACGCTTGAATACCTAAACGGTGTAATGTAGGAGCACGGTTTAATAATACTGGATGCTCTTTAATTACTTCTTCAACAATATCCCAAACAACAGGATCTTGATTATCAATTAATCTTTTAGCAGCTTTAATATTATGAGCAATATCTTTGCTTACTAATCCATGAATAACATGTGGTTTAAATAATTCAAGTGCCATTTCTTTAGGAATACCACATTGATACATCTTAAGACTTGGTCCAACAACAATAACAGAACGACCAGAGTAATCAACACGTTTTCCTAATAAGTTTTGACGGAAACGACCTTGTTTACCTTTTAACATAGATGAAATTGATTTTAATGGTCTATTACCTGCTCCAGTAACACTTCTACCACGACGGCCATTATCAAATAAAGCATCAACAGCTTCTTGTAACATACGTTTTTCATTTTGAATAATGATACCAGGAGCACCTAAATCAATAAGTTTCTTTAAACGATTATTACGATTAATAACACGACGATATAAATCATTTAAATCACTGGTAGCAAAACGACCACCATCAAGTTGAATCATTGGACGTAACTCTGGTGGAATGACTGGAATACAATCCATAATCATCCATTCAGGTTTATTTCCAGAATGATAAAATGCATCTAATACATCAAGTCTTTTAAGTAAACGCGTTCTCTTTTGACCTTGAGCATTTTCTAATTCTTTTTCAATCGTATCAATTTCAGCTTTTAAATCAACTTTCTTAAGTAATTCTTTAATAGCTTCAGCACCCATGCCTACTTTAAAACCAGTACCGTATTTTTCATAATAAGCACGATATTCTTTTTCTGATAAAGTTTGCTTATTTTCAAGAGGAGTATTTCCTTTATCAATTACTACATAACTAACAAAGTATAATACCTCTTCCAAATCTCGTGGACTCATATCAAGAACTAATCCCATACGAGATGGAACACCCTTGAAGAACCAGATGTGAGATACAGGAGTTGCTAACTCAATATGTCCCATACGTTCACGACGCACTTTAGAACGAGTTACTTCAACTCCACAACGATCACACACAATATTTTTATAACGAACTCTTTTGTACTTTCCACAAGCACACTCAAAATCTTTTGTAGGTCCGAAAATCTTTTCACAGAATAATCCGTCACGCTCTGGACGAAGAGTACGATAATTAATAGTTTCCGGTTTTTTTACTTCTCCATAAGACCATTCACGAATTTTTTCAGGTGAAGCGATTCCAATTTTTAATGCATCAAACTTATTTACTTCTATCATTAAAGATCAGCTCCTTCCTCAAATTCTTCATCTAGTTCCAAATCATTTTCCATTTCTTCTTCAAACTCTTCATCATCTTCGTCTTCATAGTCATCTTCACTACTATCCTCATCCATAACAGGAACAGCAGGTGATTTTTCAACTTCATCCATATTTAATTTAGTATCTTCATGATCTTCAGCTTCTTCTATTTCTTTTAATTCTAAAGTTCTACCCTCATCATCAATAATAGAAATATCAAGTCCTAAAGCCTGGAATTCTTTCATAAGTACTCTAAATGACTCTGGTACACCAGCTTGATTAATTTCTTGACCTTTAATAATTGATTCATATACTTTAACACGTCCAACAACATCATCAGACTTAACTGTCAAGATTTCTTGTAATGTATGAGCAGCACCATAAGCATACAATGCCCAAACTTCCATTTCTCCAAATCTTTGTCCACCAAATTGTGCTTTACCACCAAGCGGTTGCTGTGTAACTAAAGAATATGGACCAGTAGAACGTGCATGAAGTTTATCATCAACCATGTGATGTAGTTTAATCATATACATAACACCAACAGCAATACGATTATCAAATGGCTCACCTGTACGACCATCATAAAGAACAGTTTTTCCATCAGGATCCATTCCAGCTTCCGCCATCATCTCTTCAATATCAGAAATATGCGCACCATCGAATACTGGAGTAGCAATATGAACACCTAATTTTTTAGCCGCCATACCCATGTGAATTTCAAGGATTTGTCCTAAGTTCATACGAGATGGAACACCTTGTGGATTTAACATAATATCAACTGGAGTACCATCTGGCATATATGGCATATCTTCTTGAGGTAAGATAAGTGAAATAACACCCTTATTACCATGACGTCCAGACATCTTATCTCCAACTTGAATCTTACGTTTTTGAATAATATATACACGAATTACTTTGCTAACACCAGCTGGTAATTCATCATTATCTTTACGAGAATAAATCTTAATATCATGAACAATACCATCTCCACCATGTGGAACACGTAAAGAAGTATCACGAACTTCACGAGTTTTCTCTCCAAATATTGCATGTAATAATTTTTCTTCAGAAGTAAGTTCAGCCATACCCTTAGGAGTTACTTTACCAACTAAGATATCTCCTTCTTTTACTTCTGTACCAATAGTAATAATACCATTTTCATCTAGGTTACGACGTGCTTCTTCACTAACATTAGGAATATCACGAGTAATCTCTTCAGGTCCTAATTTAGTTTCACGACATTGCATTTCATAATCCTCAAGATGAAGTGAAGTATATTTATCATCTTTAACTAAATTTTCATTTAATATAACAGCATCCTCATAGTTATATCCATTAAATGTCATGAAAGCAACTGTCATATTCTTACCTAAAGCAAGTTCGCCTTTATCAGTAGAATTTCCATCTGCTAAAATTGTAACACCTGCTTTAACTTTGTCACCAACATGAACAATAGGTCTTTGATGAGAACAAATACTAGAGTTAGCAAGTTCAAAGTTAGCTAAACGATAAGTATCTTTACCATTAGCAGTCTTAACTACAATCTTTCTAGCATCTACATAGTCAACAACACCATCTGCTTTACAAATGATTTCAACACCAGAATCTTTTGCTGCAATGAACTCAACACCAGTACCAACAAGTGGAGCTTCTGTTTTAATTAAAGGCATTGCTTGACGTTGCATGTTTGCTCCCATTAATGCACGAGTAGCATCATCGTGCTCCAAGAATGGAATACAACTTGTTGTAATAGAAACAACCTGTTGTGGACTAACATCGATATAATCCACCTGGTCTGGTTTTGCTAAAATGTTTTCACCACGGAAACGAGCATTAACCATGTCATCCGTAATTACATTATCTTCATTAGTTCCTACAGTAGACTGAGAAATAATATAATCTAACTCTTCATCTGCTGTTAAGTAAACAACTTCATCAGTAATTTGTTTATCAACAACCTTACGATATGGAGTCATAATAAATCCATATTCATCGATTTTAGCATAACTTGCTAAGGATGTAATAAGCCCGATATTAGGTCCTTCAGGAGACTCAATTGGACAAATACGACCATAGTGAGAAGCATTAACGTCACGTACTTCAACACCAGCACGGTCTCTTGATAATCCACCTGGTCCTAAAGCTGATAAACGACGCTTATTAGTAAGTTCTGCAATAGGATTTGTTTGATCCATAAATTGAGATAATTGAGAACTACCAAAGAACTCTTTCATAGCAGCAGTAACTGGACGAATATTGATTAATGTCTTAGGAGTAACCTCTTCCATTTCCTGCGTAGTCATACGCTCACGAATTACTCTCTCCATACGAGAAACACCAATTCTAAATTGATTTTGTAAAAGTTCTCCAACTTGACGAATACGTCTATTTCCTAAATGGTCAATTTCATCATAATTACCAACACCATGTAATAAGTTTAAGTAATATGAAACAGATGCATAAACATCAGAAATAGTCAATCTCTTAACATCAATACTTTGATCATTACCAATAACAATAAGTTTCTTTTTCTTATCAGAAGGATCAACTATTTTAACGATTTGTACTTTATTATAAGTATCTAATTCATCATTAACAGTAACTTCAGTTAATCCGTATCCTTGAGCAAGAACTTCTTTTAACTGATCAATATTTGCTTTAGTAATTTGAGTTCCAGCCTCAAATACTACAACACCATCTCCATCACAAATATCTTCTGCTAAAGTTTGATTTAATAAACGATCAATAATATTAAGTTTACGATTAAACTTATAACGTCCTACTTTAGCTAAATCATATCTAAATTCATCAAAGAATCTAGTAATAATCTGGTTCTTAGAAGAATCAAGTGTAGCAGGCTCTCCTGGTCTTAATTTTTCATAAATTTCAATTAAAGCCTCATCTGTATTTTTAGTAGAGTCTTTAGCAATAGTATTTTTTAAATAATCGTCTTCACCAAACATAGCGAAAATCTCATCATCACTAGAAAGACCAAAAGCACGAAGTAAAGTAGTTAACGTAACTTTTCTAGTACGATCAATTCTAACATATAATACATCTCTAGCATCCACTTCAAACTCAAGCCATGTTCCACGAGTTGGAATAATTTGAGATGTAATTAGTTCACGTCCATTTTTATCAACTTCACGATTGAAATAGACACTAGGAGAACGTACTAATTGAGATACAATAACACGCTCTGCTCCATTGATAACAAATGTACCACTTTCTGTCATCATAGGCATATCACCCATGAAAATTTCTTGTTCTTTAACTTCACCCGTCTCACGGTTAAAAAGACGAACATCTACTCTTAATGGTGCAGAATAAGTAGTCTCTCTATCTTTGCTTTCCTTAATAGAATAACGAGGTTTATCAAAATGATAATCTCCGAATTCAAGTGATAAAGTTCCAGAGAAATTTTCTACTGGAAATAAATCATCGAACACCTCTTTAATACCAACTGTGATAAATCTGTCATATGATTTTTTTTGAATTTCTAATAAATCTTTCAATTCATAAGTATTTCTGATACGTGAGTAATTTCTTCTTTCACGGTAATCACCGCATTTTACAATTTTATAAGCCACTCAATATTCACCCCTAACACATTTTTTCAAAGAAAATACTAATAACAAAATATATTGCCAATTTATATTAATAGCACAACCATCACAATAAGTCAATTATAAATGGCACTGAATGATGAAAAAGCCTTTCTTTTTTTCTAATACTTTTACATTATAGACTTTTTCTAAGTCGACAATTAGCGATTTAGCACCTTGCTCTTTTCTAATAACCAAAAAAAGATTACCGCCATCTTCTAAATGGTCTCGAGCATTCATCACTATGTCATAAACTATCTTTTTTCCAGCCCTAATCGGTGGATTAGTAATTATAGTAGAATATTTTTCGGAAACATTACGATAACAATTACTTTCAAAAATGGTAACAAAATTAGAAACACCATTTAATTTTGCATTTCTTTTTGAAAGATGTAATGCTCTAAGATTAACATCTACCATATCTACTTTAGCTGAAAGAACTTTAGCAAGAACAATACCTAAAACTCCATAGCCACATCCCATATCTAGAATTTTGCCTCCAACTTCTTCAAGCGGGACTACTTCAAGAAGAAGTCTACTGCCAAAATCCAAACCGTCTTTTGAAAAAACTCCATTATCAGTTAAAAAAGTAAAGTTATTACCTAATACACTACATTTAGTTTCTTTTATATCACTAGGTAAATTTTCGTTTGTAAAATAATGCCCCATCTTATCCCCTCTAAAAACAAAAAGAAGGAGAAAACTTTAAACATACGATAAGTTTTCTCCCTTTCGTAAACATATAATACACGAATTGTTTGATTTTGTCAAACAAATTTTGATTTTTTGACACTTTTTTACTAATAATTTCCTGTTTCACGTAATGTAGTAGATAAATCATAAAGATTACCTTCATTATCTTGAGCTAATATAGTAATTCCACTTCCCATTTGTGAATTAGCATTAGCAGAATAAAATTTAACAATATTAGAAATACCAGGTAAACTTCCATAGGAATTCAAACTTTCGTTATTGGTAGCATAAGCCTTTTTCAATGGAAGATACTCTACTGTTCCATCTTCCATTAAAAATAGAATAGTATCTCCAGAAGCATCTTGACCAATACCACCAAAGAAAATATCTACAACTTTTTTCGTAAAATTAATATCACGCATCTCATATATAGTAGAATCAAGAGAAGTTACCCTGCCTAAATTATAATTTGTCTTTACCAAATAATAATTAAAAGAAACAGTAACTTTCATTTGAGAACTATCCAAAGAAACATTAGTTCCTAAAGCATGTGAAGGAACAGTTAAAGTATAATTATCAGCAGAAGTATTAACTATTTTAGATGGATTAAAATTAATATCATAACTATCAGGATTAGTAATATCTTCATCTTCTATCAAATTATCATTATCTGCATCTTCCTTATTTTCATTTTTTACTTCTTTATTTTCAACATCACTAGAAGTAAAATTAACAACATTACTAATAAAGCAACAAAAGCTCCAACAGAAAGTAAAATACCAATAAAGATTCCAATCACAATCTTTCCAAAAACTTTATTTTTACCATTCACATTATCTATTTATATGCACTTCCTCTATCATAAGAATAACATAAAATATTTAGAAACAGACGAGTTTTAATTTTATTTTAAAATTCAAATTATTATTTTACGTAATTAGACAATTATAATTGCATAAAAAAAGAAGTTAATTACTTAACTTCTACAGTAGCTCCAGCTTCTTCAAGCTTAGCTTTTATTTCATCAGCTTCAGTAGTAGAAATGTTTTCTTTAACAGCTCCATTGTTGTCAACGATATCTTTAGATTCTTTTAATCCTAAACCAGTGATTTCTTTAACAACTTTGATAACAGCAACTTTAGCAGCTCCAGCATCAGCGATTGATACTGTAACTGTACTTGGAGTATCATCTGCTTGAGCTCCAGCAGCTGGTGCAGCAACTGCTACAGCAGATGGATCAACACCAAATTCTTCCTTCATTGCATCTACTAATTCTTTAATTTCTAATAAATTCATTTCTTTTAAACTACTGATAAATTCTTCTTTAGTTAATTTAGCCATTTTATATCCTCCTTATTTTATATTTCTAATTAATTTTCTTCTTTTTGTTGACTATATAAGTCTAAGCAAATTGATAGGTCTCTTGGAATACCCATCATTCCGCCAGCAAGCATAGTAAGTAAGCCATCTCTTGATGGTATAGTAGCATATTCTGCCAACTTAGCTTGATCAGCTTTTTCTCCATCTACAATCCCTACTTTTAAAACTAATGCTGGATGATCTTTAGCAAAATCTGACAAAATCTTAATAGGTGCGATTTGATCTTCACCATAAGCAAAAGCGCTTGGTCCATTTAATGAATCATTTAAATCAATATTTAATTCATTAAAAGCACGTGCCATTAAAGTATTTTTATATACTTTATAATCAGAATTACTTTCTCTTAATTTAATACGTAATTCTTTTGCCTCACTATCAGTAATACCACGATAATCAAATAATACGATAGTATTAGCTTTTTGAACACGGTCTTTGATTTCATCAATAACAGCTTGTTTTTGCTTTAAGATTGCTTCACTTGCCATCAAAACACCTCCTTCATATTTTAGGGATGCCATAAAAAAGGTTCTCATACCATAACGAGAACCTTTTATATACTTAAGATTAAGTCCTCGGTAGGATTTACATAATTACCTACTGTCTATGGCACCTATAAATTGTCTTTATTATATACTATAATCTTCTACTTGTCAAAGTTATTTTCAACTTTAATTCCAGGTCCCATAGTAGAAGCTATAGATATACTCTTAACATAATCACCTTTTACTGTCGCTGGTTTAACTCTTAAAATAGCAGATACGAAAGCATTTAAGTTTTCTAATAGATCTGCATCAGAGAATGAAACCTTACCAATAACTCCATGAATAATTCCATAGCTATCAGCACGATATTCAACACGTCCAGCTTTAACTTCACTAACTGCTTTAGCAACATCTAGAGTAACTGTTCCAGTTTTAGGATTTGGCATTAATCCTTTTGGTCCTAAAACTCTACCTAATTTACCAAGAAGTGGCATCATATCAGGAGTAGCAATCATAGTATCAAAATCGAACCAGTTTTCTTTTTCGATTTTTTCTAACATGTCAACATCTCCAACATAGTCAGCTCCAGCTTCTTTAGCTTGTGTAGCTTTTTCTCCTCTAGCAATAACTAATACTTTATTAGTTTTACCAGTTCCTTTAGGAAGTACAATAGCACCTCTTAATTGTTGATCAGCTTTCTTAGTATCGATATTTAATCTCATAGCAACTTCAACAGTAGCATCAAAAGAACTAGTAGAAGTTTCTTTAACTAATTTCACAGCTTCTTCTTTAGAATATACTTTACCACGTTCTAATTTAGACATAGCTTCAGTATATTTTTTACTTCTCTTCTTCATTTTTATTCCTCCTTATGTGGTATATAGCGGTTTTTACCTTCCACATAGGTATTACCTACATAGAATATTACTTATCTGTATAACCAGGAATTGAAATACCCATATTTCTAGCAGTACCAGCAACAATCTTCATTGCAGATTCTACATCATATGCATTTAAATCTGGTAATTTAATCTCAGCAATTTCTCTTAATTGATCTTCAGTTAATGTTGCAACTGTTTCATTAGCTCCCTTAACTGCACCTTTATTAATTTTTGCATATTTTTTAAGTAAGAATGCAACTGGTGGAGTTTTAATTACAAAATCAAAACTTCTATCATCATAAATTGAAATTTCAACTGGTAAAATATCTCCCATTTTATCTCTAGTAGCATCATTATACTTAGTACAAAAATCTTGTAAATTAATTCCTGCAGGTCCTAATACTGTACCAACTGGTGGAGCTGGAGTAGCTTTTCCTGCTGGAATTTGTAATTTAATCTTCTTTATTGCTTCTTTTGCCACGAAAAACACCTCCTATAAATTTTAGTTTTCGCGAGTGGTCCAAATAGCTTGATTCCCGCTTTCATAAATGCAAACCATGCTTCCCACTAAATCTATATTAATTTCAATATAGCCCTTAAATAATAACATATAAATTATGTTTTTGCAACTGTTTTATGCTTTTTGAATTTGATTTAATTCAACCTCAACAGAAGTTTCTTGTCCAAACAAATCAACAAGTAACATAACTTTTTGATTTGGAAGGTCAACACTATCAATTTTACCAAACATACCATTAAATGGTCCGTCAACAATTTTAACAGTAGCACCTTCTACTAAATCAGTATCAACATCCATACGACTAATTCCCATATTACCAAGAATCTTATCTACTTCATATGGTTGTAATGGCGTAGGTTTAGCTCCTTTACCACTAGATCCAATAAATCCTGTAACACCAGGAGTATTACGTACAACATACCATGCTTCATCAGTCATAACCATTTCTACTAAAATATAACCTGGAAACATCTTTTTAACTTTTTCCTTACGTACACCATCTTTTTCTTCAATAACTTTTTCTTCAGGAATAACAACTCTAAAAATATAATCTTGCATATCCATAGATTCTGCACGCATTTCTAATTTTTCTTTTACTTTATTCTCATGACCAGAATAAGTATTAACAACATACCATTGTTTCTCCATAATATAAAACTCCTTTATCTAAAAATTGATTGAATTAATGCAAAAATAATATCGATTGCATAAAAGAACAAAGAACAAAAAATGATAAAAATTACAGTAGCAATAGAATATTTTACCATATCTTTTTTTGTTGGCCAGTGTACTTTCTTAGCTTCTGATACTACCCCATGACAAAAGATACGAAATCTAACCCAGAGACTTTTCTTTTCTTCCTTATCTCTAGGTTTACCTTCTCTTTTCGTTTTCTTTTCTTCAATCACTTTACTCTTTTTATTACTTTTTTGAAACTGTTCATCATCAATTTTATACTTTTCAACAGTTTCTCTTTTTCTAACTTCAGCCATTTTTCACCATTCCTATTTTTTATCAAAATAAAAACACTTCTTCGTGTTCACCACTAAAATAGCATAAACAAAAAGAAATGTCAATAAATAAAAATAATAATTTATAATTATGCAAATAAATAAGATAATAATAAAACTGTTAAACCAACTAACAATATTAAAATCGGATAAATAAGTGCCCTAGCAAAAGCTGCATCCTTTTTAGATAAATTACGATACACATCCTGAAGTTCAGCAATATTTTGAGGAACTAAATCTTCAGCAGTTAAAGATGTACCATTTGTTTTTACTAAACTTTTTCCTTTTCCACTACCTTCATCATTAATTTGTTGATCTAAATTATTTAAATCACGCTTCTTTCTCTCTCCAACATAAGAACTAAGATAAACAGACGCACCACGTTCAATAACACCACGATAATACGGAATGTCTTCTTCTGGCAAAAAGATAGAAAAATCCCCAAAATTCTGCTTTAAGTACGTAATTGCTTCTCCCTGAAAATATTGTAAGCATTTAGCATATATACCAATCTGCAAAACTGCTGATAAAAAAATATTATCACGTACTAAATCCTTTTGAGAAGAAAAATCTAAAGGCATCTCTTTTAATTGATTAAACTTAATTTGTTTTACAGAATGATTTAAAATATCAATAGTATCTAAAGCAAACGACTCGATATAATAACCTTGTTCATGAATATATTTCATTGCCAAATCCATATTAATAAAAAGAGTTTGATATTCATCTTGACTATGATAATGTGTAAGCCATTCTTGCATAGTAATACTATCACCATTTCTCTTCTTGAAAGGAATGATTTTTGCCTTAGTAGAAGAATTAGTATCATAATTAGAATAGTTATTATTATCAGAAGAGAAGTCATCCTCTGGTAATGATGCTAAATTCGTATCATTATAAAAAGGAACAGTATTACTCTGTTCTACCTTACTATCATAATTATCATCAACATAAGGTATCTGTCCCTTCATATTCTATTCACCTATTATCATTGTAAAACAAAAATAAAAGTTTTTCAATTTTTTATAGCATCTTTATAACATCTTTTCATTACTTTACGCGCTCTACACAACCTAGAATCAACAATAGAAACGGATAAATCTAATAACTGAGATATCTCAATATAACTAAACCCGTTAAATCTAAGTTCAAAAATACATCGAGTAATTAAATCAAAAGAATACATAACTTTTGAAATAAATGCATACAACTCCATAGAGTGAAACTCAAAAAAATTACTAATTTCTGAGTTATCCTTAACCAAAGTACAAGAATATAGTTCATCTGGAAGAGCACGATTTAAAACATTATGCTTCTGCGCCGATAACGACCTACAGTAAGCAACTAAATGCCTTTCAATACACACACATGCATAAGTATAAAAGATAGTATTTTCATTATCCTTATACGTAGTAATAGCTTTATTAAGTGCCAAAAATCCTTCTTGAACCAAATCTTGATATTCAGCCCCATGATTAGATGCAAAAGAAAAATATTTACTAGAAATAGATTTAATAATAGGTAAATACTTTTGAAATAATATATCATAATTAGAATCCATATCTTCACTAACTAAATATAAAATTTCATAATCATTAATGTTCTTATAATTCAAAATAGACCTCTACTTTCTATTTCGGATTACCTCATATATCATAATGCCACTAGCAACTGATGCATTCAAACTATTAGTAGTGCCATACATTGGAATTTTTGCTATAAAGTCACACTTTTTCCTAACTAATTTTGACATTCCCACTCCTTCATTTCCAACAATTAATACAGTTTTTCCAGAATAGTCAATCTTACGATAATCAATGCTATCTTCTAAAGCAGTTCCCACTACCCAAAAATCATGTTCTTTTAAATAATCAATAGTAGATGCTAAATTAGCAACTTGTACAATTTTTACTTGATTTAAAGTACCAACACTAGTTTTCATAACAGTAGCATTAACCTGTACCTGGCGATCTTTAGGTATAATAATAGCATCAACTCCAGCAGCTTCACAAGTTCTAACGATAGCACCAAAATTATGTGGATCTTCTATATGATCTAAAATAACAATAAAAGAAGTACTATCAGATAACACATCAGATAAAGTATAATATTGATAATCTCGAACATATAAAATTATACCTTGATGCACTCCCTCTGCCAAATGATCAATTTCTTGTTTTGACTTTATTTGAACAGGAATTTTACTATTTTCTAATAATGAAAGAATCTTTTTATCATCAAAACCTTTCTGCAATAAAACTTTTTGCACTTTTTCAGGATTCTTTAACATTTCTAATGCAACATTACGACCATATATTAACATAATCATTCCTCCAATATATATTCCATAATCTCATTAACTCTAGCTTTTTGATTACTTAAATCCAAATAACCAATCAAAGCCTCTAACCCGGTTGCGTATTTATATGTTACGATATCACAATTCTTAGGATGAGAAGTAGTCTTGTAATTTCTAGCCCTTTTAACAATATTCAACTCTTCTAAAGACAAAAAATTATCATTTATCATCTTTTGTAAATACGCAGCCTGACTTTTAGCACTAACATATTTAACAGCAGACTTTTGCAACTCATCTACATGAGCAATACCTTGATTAATCAAATATCTGCGAACAAAATTTTCATAAATAGTATCTCCTAAATAAGCAAGTACTAATGAATTAATTTCTACAACTTTCATAAAACCTCCTTGAAAAAAATAGGAAGAACTCTTCCTATTAATCTATAACCTCATAAGTCGTTCCTTCTCTACTATCAATCAAGCGAATCCCTTGTTTTAGTAAATCATCACGAATACTATCTGCTAAAGAAAAATCTTTATTTTTTTTCGCAATAGCACGTTTTTCTATTTGTTCTAAAATATACTCTTCATTAGAAACCGTCTTTTTCTCTTGAATTAAATCTAAAGATAGTACTTGATCAAACTCTTGTACAAGAAAAATCTTACTGCTTCCAGAAAGATTCTCATCTTTCAAAACTTCATAAAGAACAGAAAGAGCATTCGCCGTATTTAAATCATCAGATAATTCTTGAATAAATTTCTTTCGGTAAGTACTAATAACATCTTCTTGAACACTGCCTTCTTCAGTAATAGAAGAAATTCGATTACGTAATTTTTTCAATGTGGTCAAAGCTTGATCTAAAGCATCATAAGAAAATACTAATTGTTTTCTATAATGAGAATTTAAGCACATAAAGCGAAAAGCTAATGAATCATATCCTTTTTCTTTTAACAAACTAACAGTAAGTATGGCACCATTAGATTTACTCATCTTTCCAGTTTCATCTAATAAATGTTCATTATGAAACCAGTAATTACACCATTTATGTCCCAAATAAGCTTCACTTTGAGCAATTTCATTAGTATGATGTGGAAAAATATTATCAACACCACCACCATGAATATCTAAGTATTCTCCTAAATATTTAATAGATATGCCTGTACACTCAATATGCCATCCAGGATAACCACGTCCCCAAGGAGAATCCCAAAGTAATTCATGATTAGAAAATTTACTAGTAGTAAACCATAATACAAAATCAGCCTGATTTTTCTTATTACTATCCTCCTCTACTCCTTCTCTAGCACCAACAACCAAACTATCCTCTTGATGATTAGTCAAAACATAATAATCATCTAGTTTACTCGTATCAAAATAAACATTACCACCAGATAAATAAGCATAACCTTTATCTAATAGCACTTCTATAATCTTAATATACTCATCAATGTTTTCAGTAGCAGGAGAAACAATTTCCGGCATACGACAATTAACTAATTCAAAATCTTTAAAAAATGCCTCTGTATAAAATTTAGCAATTTCCATCGCAGATTTATGTTCTCTTTTTCTAGCAACTTCCATCTTATCTTCCCCAGAATCAGAATCACTTGTCAAATGACCAACATCAGTAATATTCATGGCACGAGTAACTTCATAACCAAGGTAACGCAATGTTTTATCTAAAATATCATGACCAATATAATTTCGAATATTACCAATATGCGCATAATGATACACAGTAGGACCACAAGTATACATTTTTACTTTGCCTTCCACATTAGGTACAAAATCTTCTACTTTTCTTGTCAAAGTATTATATAATTTCATAAAATCACCTATTACTAGTATATCATAAGTAAAAAAGAAAAAATACAGTTTATTAAGAACTGTATTCAAAATCAATTTGCTCTAACAACTTATCTATCTTTCTTGCACCAAAATTTAAATAATCACTCTGTATCTTAAGAGAACTAACCAAATCATGTAACTGAGAAGAAGAAATATGCGGATATTTTTCCTTAATTTTGTTAGAAATAATTTTTTCAATCTCTTTTTCAGAAAGTCGGTCAAATAAAATTACAGAATCAAAGCGATTAAATAACTCAACTCCTAAAAAATTCTTTAATTTATCGAAAATAATATTTTGATCATGATTAATAAATCCAATAGATTTCTTCTCAAAACCTAAATTAGAAGTCATAAAAATAATACAGTTTCTAAAACTTACTTCTTCCCCATATGAAGTAGTCATAACACCATCATCTAAAACTTGTAAAAACAACTTTAAAACTTTAGAATCCGCCTTTTCTATTTCATCCAATAGCACTACAGAATAAGGATGAAGTTTTATTTTTTCTAATATCGTATTCCTATCATCATATCCTACATATCCTGGAGGAGAGCCAATAATCTTAGATATAGAACTAGATTCTCTATACTCACTCATATCCAATTTAATAAATCCATCTTTGGGATACAAAAGATTTGCATATTCTTTGACAAATAAAGTTTTTCCACAACCAGTAGAACCAGCAAATAAAAAAGATTTAGGAGCCATTCTTGCTGAAGGTTTCGATATAATATCCACAACTTGTGAAATAGCATCATCTTGTCCTAGTACCCGTTTTCGTAATGCTCTCTTAATTTCTTCCTTATTCATAGATAAAATCTTCTTAATAGGAATTTTTGTTTTAGAAAAAATTACATCATATAAACAATCCATAGTTAAAACTTTCTTACTATGCGCACATTCTTTTAATTCTAAACGATTTAACTTTGACTGTAAAAAATGTTCCTTTTCACGCAAAATAGAAGCATGTTTAAAATCTTGTTTAATAATTAATTGATTTTTCTGTTCAATAATATCACTAAGCTCCATTTGTATCTGTTTCATTTTTCTATCAACAACAGTATCTGATGTCATCATTTTAGAGCAAGCAGCATCTAATAAATCAATAGATTTATCTGGTTGTTTTCCAGTAGAAAGATATCGATCAGATAGTTCAACAATAGAAAACAAAACATCATCTGGTATAACAATACCATGAAAATCTTCATAAATATCTTTTAAATGATATAAAATAGTTTGGGTCTCTTCAAGTGAAGGCTCATCAATAATAATCTTTTGAAACCTTCTATCAAAAGCTTTATCTCCTTCAAAAAATTTTGTATATTCAAATTTTGTTGTAGCACCAATTACTTTGATTTTACCTCTCGCTAAATAAGGTTTTAAAATATTAGAAGCATCAATAGCACCTTCCGCTCCTCCAGCACCAATAATCGTATGAATTTCGTCAATAAATAATATGACATTAGAAACATGTTCTAATTCATCTATCATTTTATTTAATCTTTCCTCAAATTCACCACGATATTTCGTGCCAGCTACTAAAGAAGCAATGGAAACACTCAAAATACGCATATTCTTTAATTCATTAGGAACAATACCTAAAACAATACGTCTCGCTAATTCCTCAACCAAAGCTGTCTTACCTACACCAGCATCTCCAATTAATAATGGATTATTCTTCTTTCGCCGTAATAAGATTTCAATCATTTGACTTATTTGTTCATCACGACCAATGACAGGATCAAACTCACCTTTTTTAGCCTGTTCCGTAAAATCAACTGCCACCTCATCTATATATAATTTAGTATTTGTATTACTATCATGAACAAATTGTCGAGAAAACTTTTCATATAACGCATCTAAATCAATATTTAGACCCATCATAATTCTATTTGCAACTCCTTCCCCCTCCTCTAACATAGATACAAAAAGTCTCTCTACGGTCACAAAAGTGCCATCATCTTTGCTATCCAAAATGGCATTCTCTATAATCTTTTTTAATAAAGGTGTATATAAAAACCAACTACTTTCTTTATTACCTATACCAAGAACCCGTATAATTTCATCTCTTACTTTATTATAAGTAAGATCATGTGTATTTAAAAAAGAAATCAATTCCGGATTACCATAATGAAGAATAGATAATAATAAATGTTCACTACTAACATAAGGATGCTTTAATTCTTGCATCTCTTTTTTTGACATAATCAATATTTTTTGTGCATCTTCTGTAAATCTTGAAAACATAAAATCATCTCCTATATTTATTGTAAATAGGTTGAGTTTTCCTTTCAAGAAATACAGTACCCTAAAATAAGACAAAAAAAGAGCCATAAGGCTCTCATGATTAAATTAAAATTAATATAGTAAATACAATAAGTAATAATACTAATAATTCTAATAATAACTTCCAAATTGTTTTAAACCATTTACCATATGGAATCTTTAAGTAAGATAACATACCCATTAAAACTAAACTAGTAGGAGCAACTAACATAGTTAATCCATAAGCTGCTTGATATACAACAGCAACAATCGGATAATTATCAGCGTTAGTAACAATACTAGCAAAATATGGTAATGAACTTTGGAAAGCATATGCAGGATCTACATTAAATAATGCAGATAAAATTGCTACTACAAATGTAGTAAATACATTAAATCCATCAGTAATTCCTAATATAGCTTTATAAATCACTAATTGGAATGGATGATAAGTTGTAATTACTAAAATAGTATAAAGTAAAATAACAATAACTGCTGGACCTAAAGCTCTTTTAGCACCGGCAATAAAGCCATCGATCACTTCATTAAATTTAACTTTGTAAATTAAAGCTAAAATTAACATAAATACCATTAAAACAACACTTACATCCACAAGTGACCATGAACCAAATGCATTAACAGTACCAAGTAATTTACCAAATAAAGCAAATCCAAATACTTCAAAACTAGTAACTGCTGTTTTAGCATCTTCCATAGCCGTAAGTCCAAATGCTCCAGACCAAGAAATAAATGCTAATACTAAAATAACAAAAATGATAAATAATATTAAAGCTAATGGCCAAACTACATGTTTCTTACCACTAATAGTAGCTGGAACATAAGATTCTTCTTCATTATCTTCAGTAACTACAATAACTTTTTCTTCTTTTACAGCTGCTTTTGTATCTTGAGAAGATTTAGTCTTAGAGTTTTTAGTACTCTTTGTAGTTTTTGTAGTTTTCTTTTCTTCTTTAGCTTCTACCTTTTTAACATTTGCTTTTTTAGTTGCAGATTTAGATTTCTTAATATACCAAATAGTATTAAATATTAATAATACCATTCCTAAGAACAATAAAATAGATTTAACTAAAATTTGATCTGCAAAACTATTTCCTAAAATACTAGGAATAATTCCAGTGTTGTTATATCCATAAGTAGTACCTAACATACCAATCATAGTAGAACCTACAATAGCAAGTGCTGCTACAACCTTATCATATCCCATTAATAAAATTAAAGATATAATCATTGGAAAGAAAATAACTAAACCTAACTGTAATCCACATACAGATGTAAGAATAGAAATTAGTACCATCATAATAGATAAAACGACTACTTCTTTACCTTTAAATTTGGAAACTAATTTATCCAACATAGTGCGATATGCTCCAATTTTATTTAGAACACCATAAAATCCTCCAACAATTAATACATACATAGCAATATAACCAAAATATGAAATAGCTGTTACAGGATAATTGAATAAATCAAAGATTCCCATTTGAACGCGTCCTTGGTCAATATAACTTCCTGAATAATAAGCAGCAGGTAATATCCAAGTAAGTAATACTAACACTAAAATAGTAATTAGAACGACTTTAAATGTATTATGTTTTTTCATAATTAACCTCCCATTATCATTATACTTAGATAGAAAAAATTTTACAAGCATTTGACTCTTTTTTTTATGAAATTTTCGTGAAAAATAAAGAAAAAAGACTCTATTCTGAGTCTCCGTTATTTTCATTATTTGGTCTCATTAATGGAAACAAAATAACATCCTTAATATTTTGTGAATTAGTTAGTAGCTGTACTACACGATCAATTCCCATTCCCCATCCACTAATTGGTGGCATACCACATTCCATAGCAGATATATAATCATAATCCATAGGCATAGCTTCTTCATCACCTTGTGCTTTAAGTCTTGCTTGTTCTTCTAAACGACGAGCTTGTTCTTCAGGATCAACAAGTTCAGAATAAGCGTTAATAATCTCAGCACCGTTTATAACTAGTTGAAAACGATCAGTAATAGTAGGATCATCATCATTAGCACGAGCAAGAGGACTTAAACTGATTGGATGTTCTGTTAAGAAAATTGGATTCACAATATGTACTCTAGCAACTTTTTTATATAGTTGATCCACCAAGTTACCATAGCCTAAATTTTCAAGTGGCGTTTCACTATCAATTTCAATACCATCTTCTCTTATTTTTTCTAATAATTTTTCCTTAGTATCATAAACTTTAATATCAATATCACTATAACGTAAAATTAAATCACGAAAACTAACAGCTTCCCATTCACCACTCAAATCTACTTCTTTATCACCAACAGTAATAACTAGAGTACCAAATAATTTCATAATAATAGATTGAAGCATTTCTCTCAAAAACTTCATATTATCTTTATAATTATAAAATGCAGCATAACCTTCTATCATCGTGAAATCTTGTAAATGAGTGGCATCTATTCCTTCATTTCTAAAACATCTTGCAATTTCAAATACTTTGGTAAACCCTCCAACAATAGCACGTTTTAAATACGTTTCAGGGGCAATTCTTAAATATAAGTCAATATCTAATGCATTATGGTGAGTAATAAACGGTTTAGCACTAGCACCACTTGCTTTATTGTTTAAAATAGGAGTTTCAATTTCAATATATCCTGCATCATCTAAATAATTTCTAATTTCACGAATAAAACGGCTTCTAAATAAAAATTTCTTCTTAGATTCATCATTCATAATTAAATCTAAATATCTTTCACGATAAATTGTCTCTACATCTTCAACACCATGAAATTTCTCAGGTAAAGGTTTAAGTGCTTTTCCTAAAAAAGTAATACTACTAGCTCTAACAGTTTTTTCTCCAGTATGAGTAGTAAAAGTCTCACCTTCTACTCCAATAAAATCTCCAATATCATAATTAGATTTAAAATCTTGATAAGCCTCTTCTCCAACCATATCTAATTTAACTGAAATCTGAATTTTTCCTTTAATATCTCCAATGGTTAAAAAACTCATTTTACCCATTTTACGCATTAATATAATACGCCCAGCAACACGAACACCTGTAACACCATCTTCTAATTGACTAGCATCACATAATTCATAATTTACTTCAAATCTTTCTGGATAAGGGTTCTTAATATTTTTTAATTTTTCTCTTCTAACAATTTCTTGTTCACTTAATTCTCGCATGTTTCCATCTCCTTTACTACATTACATCGAACAACATCAGTATGAGCAACTAAATCATGAAGTCCACGTCTATTCTTACCAAACATAATCATAAAAGTACTAACTGACAAAATACAGAACTGAATAAACATTAAAAAAGACACTCCATAAAAATAGCTACTTTGGTTAGCAAAAATTAAAACTCCAAAACTAATCATGTCCAATAAAATAGAATTGATAATTAAAGCTCTGAAAATCATTTGATTCATAGATAAATCACCATGAGAACTATCTACAACCCTAATTTTTAATATTTGCTTTCCTAAAGTCTGTCCATTATTTTTAATCTGATATACAACAAAATATAAAATATTTAAAAAGATAATAACTAAAGTATTAACGCCTTGTTTTCTAGCTAATTCATAACTAATTGTAGAACTTTCATTAAAATACTCTTTCTCATCAATTTTTCCATTAGTATAATTTTCCATTACTTCTACACTAGATTCATTTAATTTCTGAATAGAATCCATATCTAAAAAAGGATACGAAATAAAAGAAGCTACAACTGATACAAGAACAATATCTATTAAAAAAGCTAAAAAACGTTGAACAAATAAAGCTTTTTCGAATTGTTCTCCTTGAGAAATAAGTTGAATCTTTTCTTCTTTTTTCTCTTCTTTTTTAGAATTAACAACATTATCTTTTTTTCTCTTCGCCATCTAATTCCTCCTTAAATGTATTCAATATAGAAATTATATCACGAATTTTAGTTGTTTGATAGATTTTATTTTTAACATTATTACCTCCAGGTACTCCTTTTAAATACCACCCTATATGATTTCTAATTTCCAGGGTTGCGATATGTTCATCTTTTAGATGTGTTAAATAATCCAAATGATGCAAAATCATAGATATTTTATCAGATATACTAATATCAGAATTATAATATCCACTTTCCAAATAAGAAATAGTATTTTGAATAAGCCATGGATTACCTAAGACTCCACGACCTATCATAACAGCATCACAACCAGTCTCATCTAACATTCTCTTAGCATCTTCTGGTGTTTTAATATCACCATTTCCAATGACTGGAATAGAAACTACGTCTTTTACTTGCTTTATAATAGACCAATCGGCTTTTCCACTGTATCCCTGACTACGAGTTCTAGGATGTACACAAATAGCTGAAGCACCAGCTTTTTCTATAATCTTAGCAACTTCTACAGCATTGATATGATTCTGATCCCAACCACTACGAATTTTAACCGTCACAGGAATTGGCACAGCATTAACCACTGCTTGTACTATTTCATATATCTTCTCTGGATTTTTAAGTAAAGCAGAGCCCGCTTGCGCACGAACCGCAACTTTAGGAACGGGACATCCCATATTAATATCTATAATATCAGGATGCATATTTTGATATATATACTTTGCAGCTTCCACAAACGATGCTTTATCACTACCAAAAATTTGTTGGACCAATGGTCTTTCTTCTTCTGTCATATATAACATATTTATCGTCTTTTTATTTTGAAAAGTAATTGCCTTATCACTAACCATTTCAGCATAAATAAGACCGCAACCCATTTCTTTACAAATACGTCGAAAAGCAGAATTACAAATTCCGGCCATAGGTGCAAGAACCACTTGATTTTTGATAGATATATTTCCAATTTTCCACTGCATATTACATTCTCCTTTTCGTAGTATCATTGGCATCTTCAATCACTGAAGAAACTCGGTAACAATTACCAATAACTTTTCTTATTACAGAATTTCCATGAATATCAAAATTATTAGAAATTTGTAATAATTCACAAGAACACGCCCAGGATAAAATATTAACCATCTCATCCGATGAAAATGTCTCAGTTTGGTTTTGTTTCCACATAGCAACTTGATTTAATATTTGTTCTCCACAACTTTGATAATCAATTTCTTCAGGTTTAGGAAAATAAAAATCATGACAACATTGAAACGCATCAACAATCAATTCTAAATAAGACATATTTTTATAATAAAAAATATAATTAGCATCCAAAAACAAACTTAAAAAATTAGAATATTGCTCTAATAATTTAGAATAATCGCAAACCATAGGAAATTCATCCGTATGAAAAAAAATCTGTGAAGATAAAATAATATCTTGCTTTTCCATTCTAACATTCCTTCTTTTGCATGCATAATATATCACAATTTAAAAAAAAAGAAAAGATAAATTACCTTTTCTTAACAAAAGTTAATCCTAAAGATTTATTTTTTTGATTATAAGAATCGGTTAACTCTCTCTTTTCCTGTAAATTTCTAGCAAATAATGCAGAAGAAACTGTAAATGTTCCTAACATAAGCATCGATACTAAATCATCCGTTACTACAGGACTAGCAAAATAGGCAGCAGAAATTGCTGAAAAATAACCACTAGACCAAAGACCAGCACAAATAGAACCATATTTTTTAATAAAATCTTCTTTAAAATGATGATATTCAAATATCTGTTCCCGAGACCACTCATGGTCAAAAAAATATTCTTCTATGGCATCTTCTTCTGCTCTTAACTGGCGGATGGAACAAACTCCAAAAACACGCCAAATAAACTCTTCCTTACTCATTATATTCTCTCCTTCTGATTAGCCCTTTTTGCTTGTCTAACTAATTCTCTATGATAACTTCTACGTCTTCTTTTCTCCATTCTTGATGTATTTTTAGAATGTACAGAACTGGTTGTATTTTTTTGAATAATAGAATACAAATCATCTTGATTCGTATTTTGAAGATATTCTAATAATTTTTCTGTAATTTGTTCATATTGAATATCATTGACACTAATTCCTAAAGTATGAACAATACTAGCTGGATATAAACGCACCGAATCAAGTTTGACACAACTAAATTTTCTACCATCTAAAACCAAATAAGATTGAGAATAATAACAATCTGATTGTCTCTGAGCTGTACCAATCGAATTAGTAAGTGGACAAGTACAAACAACCTCTTCATCATCTATTTGAGTAGAAAAAATAACAACTGAAACTCTACAATTCTTATTATCTTTATAATTTTTACCATTAATCATTGTTCTCTCTTGCCAAACAATATCCCCTGATTTTAGTTTCATCTCTTTCAATCCTTTCAAATTATAACTATATAAATTATATTATACTATCTTTTTCTTTAAATGCAAAAAAAAAGCAAACTAATGGTTTGCTTATAAATGGAAATAATAAGTGTCCGCACATCTAATTACCTAAGTGTAAGTGATTTTATTGATTTAATAGTAACATGTTTGAACTTTTATAGTCAAACA
>CASEGV010000023.1:0-28306 GCA_949287595.1 uncultured Mycoplasmatota bacterium | reverse complement strand
ATGATCTTTGAAAACTAAGCAAAACGTCAACTTTGAGACAGTTAGGATTGAACAATAAAACAAACTAATTAAAATATAATTTTTATGAGAGTTTGATCCTGGCTCAGGATGAACGCTGGCGGCATGCCTAAGACATGCAAGTCGAACGAGACGGCCCAATGAAGATGGAGTGCTTGCACAAAGTCAGATTTGGATTCCCGTCTAGTGGCGCAAGGGTGAGTAACACGTGGGTAATCTGCCTTTGAGTCTGGAATAACAGTTAGAAATGATTGCTAATGCCGGATGATATATGAGAGGTAAACTTTCATATTAAAAGGAGCCCTTAAAGCTTCGCTTAAAGATGAGCCCGCGCCGTATTAGCTAGTTGGTGAGGTAATGGCTTACCAAGGCGACGATGCGTAGCCGACCTGAGAGGGTGATCGGCCACACTGGGACTGAGACACGGCCCAGACTCCTACGGGAGACAGCAGTTAGGAATATTCGTCAATGGAGGAAACTCTGAACGAGCAATGCCGCGTGAAGGATGACGGTCCTATGGATTGTAAACTTCTGTTGTTAGGGAAGAACGACCTAAGTAGGAAATGACTTAGGAGTGACGGTACCTTTCAAGAAAGCTCCGGCTAACTACGTGCCAGCAGCCGCGGTAATACGTAGGGAGCGAGCGTTATCCGGATTTATTGGGTGTAAAGGGTGCGTAGGCGGCTTTATAGGTCTGTGGTTTAAGCCCGAAGCTTAACTTCGGTTCGCCACAGAAACCGTTTAGCTTGAGTATGGTAGAGGCAAGTGGAATTTCTAGTGTAGCGGTTAAATGCGTAGATATTAGAAGGAACACCAGTGGCGAAGGCGACTTGCTGGGCCATCACTGACGCTGAGGCACGAAAGCGTGGGGAGCAAATAGGATTAGATACCCTAGTAGTCCACGCCGTAGTACGGTCGCAAGGCTGAAACTCAAAGGAATTGACGGGCACCCGCACAAGCGGTGGAGCATGCTGTTTAATTCGAAGATACGCGAAGAACCTTACCTGGGCTTGACATCCCGCTGACCGTCTTGGAAACAAGATTTTCCCTTCGGGGACAGCGGTGACAGGTGGTGCATGGTTGTCGTCAGCTCGTGTCGTGAGATGTTCGGTTAAGTCCGATAACGAGCGCAACCCTTATCTTTAATTGCTAACATTCAGTTGAGAACCTTAAAGATACTGCCGGTGACAAACCGGAGGAAGGTGGGGATGACGTCAAATCATCATGCCCCTTACGTCCAGGGCTACAGGCGTGCTACAATGGCTGGTATAATAAGACGCAAAACCGTGAGGTGGAGCAAATCTCCAAAGCCAGTCTCAGTACGGATTGAAGTCTGCAACTCGACTTCATGAAGCTGGAATCGCTAGTAATCCCGAATCAGAATGTCGGGGTGAATACGTTCCCGGGTGTTGTACACACCGCCCGTCACGCCATGGGAGTCGGTAATACCCGAAGGTGGTAGCCTAACCTGCAAAGGAGGGGGCCAATTAAGGTAGGACCGGTGACTGGGGTGAAGTCGTAACAAGGTATCCCTACCGGAAGGTGGGGATGGATCACCTCCTTTCTAAGGAGAAATTCTTAGCTAACTGTCGAAGATGTTTTGCTTGGTTTTGAGAGATCATATCTCTCAAGAAATAGTTCTTTGAAAACTAGATATTGTGGTTGTGTTGAAAAGGATGTTTTCAATACAACGTCTGCTATATTTATTAAGTGTATAGTAGAAAAACTCATCAAACGGATATGAAATATCAATAAATTGGTGGTTAAATTAGTAAGGGCGCATGGCGGATGCCTTGGCACTAGAAGCTGAAGAAGGACGTGACGAACGACGATACGCTTCGGGGAGCTGTACGTAAGCATTGATCCGGAGATTTCCGAATGGGGGAACCCAGCAGTAGTAACTTACTGTTATCCTAACGTGAATACATAGCGTTAGAGAGAGTAACCTGGCGAACTGAAACATCTTAGTAACCAGAGGAAGAGAAAGAAAAATCGATTCCCTTAGTAGTGGCGAGCGAAGAGGGAAGAGCCCAAACCAACTTTTCGGAGTTGGGGTTGTAGGACTTCCGTATAGGAGTAAGAAAATCGATGTATAGCTGAATCTGATGGAAATCAGAACCATAGTAGGTGAAAGTCCTGTAAGCGAAATATAACGATCTCCTGGAAGTATCCTGAGTAGGACGGGGCACGTGAAATCCTGTCTGAATCCGCGGGGACCATCCCGTAAGGCTAAATACTCTCTAGTGACCGATAGTGAACAAGTACCGAGAGGGAAAGGTGAAAAGAACCCCGGGAGGGGAGTGAAATAGAAAACTGAAACCATGTGCCTACAAAAAGTCAAAGCCCATTAAAGGGTGATGGCGTGCCTTTTGCAGAATGAACCGGCGAGTTAATGTTGCATGCAAGGTTAAGTTGAAGAGACGGAGCCGAAGCGAAAGCGAGTCTGAATAGGGCGAGTAAGTATGCAGTATTAGACCCGAAACCGAGTGATCTAGCCATGAGCAGGTTGAAGTTTTGGTAACACAAAATGGAGGACCGAACCGACGTACCCGGAAACGTGCGCGGATGACTTGTGGCTAGCGGTGAAATTCCAAACGAACTCGGATATAGCTGGTTCTCCCCGAAATAGGTTTAGGCCTAGCCTTGAGGTAGAGCACCGTGGAGGTAGAGCACTGAATATATGATGGCCCCATCTAGGGGTACTGAATGTAATCAAACTCCGAATGCCACGGCAGCATACTCAGGAGTCAGCGTGTGGGTGATAACGTCCATACGCGAAAGGAAAAGAGTCCAAGATCGCCGATTAAGGTCCCAAAATTTGTGCTAAGTGGGAAAGGATGTGGAGTTGTCAAAACAGCTAGGAGGTTGGCTTAGAAGCAGCCATCCTTTAAAGAGTGCGTAATAGCTCACTAGTCGAGTGACACTGCGCCGAAGATGTACCGGGGCTAAGCACAATACCGAAATCGCGGATTCATACAAAAGTATGAGTGGTAGGGGAGCGTTCCAAGGGCGTTGAAGGTTGACCGTAAGGACAGCTGGAGCGCTTGGAAGTGAGAATGCCGGTGTGAGTAGCGCAAGATGGGTGAGAATCCCATCCACCGATTGACTAAGGGTTCCTGGGGCAGGTTCGTCCTCCCAGGGTTAGTCGGGTCCTAAGACGAGGCCGAAAGGCGTAGCCGATGGACAACAGGTTGATATTCCTGTACTATCTATATGACTGATGGAGTGACGGAGAAGGCTAGGGAGAGCCAGTTAATGGATTCTGGTCTAAGCACAAAGGTTTATAATTAGGGAAATCCGGTTATAGATAAGCTGAAGTGTGATGGTGAAGTTACTAAGTAACGAAATCTTCTGACGCCAAGCTTCCAAGAAAAGCTTCTAGGGCTAATCATATAGGTACCCGTACCCAGAACCGACACAGGTGGTCAAGGAGAGTATCCTAAGGTGAGCGAGAGAACCATGGTTAAGGAACTCGGCAAAATAACCCCGTAACTTCGGGATAAGGGGTGGTCGCAAGACGACCGACACTAAAGACGCCCAGGCAACTGTTTACCAAAAACACAGGTTTCTGCAAAGTCGAAAGACGAAGTATAGGAGCTGACACCTGCCCAGTGCTGGAAGGTTAAGAGGAGTGCTTAGAATAGACGCAAGTCGATGATTCGAAGGTACGAATTGAAGCCCCAGTGAACGGCGGCCGTAACTATAACGGTCCTAAGGTAGCGAAATTCCTTGTCAGGTAAGTTCTGACCCGCACGAAAGGTGTAATGATCTGGGCACTGTCTCAACCATGGACTCGGTGAAATCTTAATACCTGTGAAAATGCAGGTTACCCGCATCAGGACGGGAAGACCCCATGGAGCTTTACTGTAGCTTGATATTGAGATTCGGTAAGTTATGTAGAGAATAGGTGGGAGACTAAGAGACTAGGACGCCAGTTCTAGAGGAGTCACCTTTGGAATACCACCCTTAACTTATTGGATTTCTAACCTAGGTCCATAAGCTGGATCAGGGACAGTGTCTGGTGGGCAGTTTGACTGGGGCGGTCGCCTCCCAAAAAGTAACGGAGGCGCCCAAAGGTTCCCTCAGAATGGATGGAAATCATTCTAAGAGCGTAAAGGTATAAGGGAGCTTAACTGCGAGACCAACAAGTCGAGCAGATACGAAAGTAGGGCTTAGTGATCAGACGGTGCAGAATGGAATGGCCGTCGCTTAACGGATAAAAGTTACCCTGGGGATAACAGGCTGATACCACCCAATAGTTCACATAGACGGTGGTGTTTGGCACCTCGATGTCGGCTCGTCACATCCTGGAGGTGAAGTCGCTTCCAAGGGTTGGGCTGTTCGCCCATTAAAGTGGCACGCGAGCTGGGTTCAGAACGTCGTGAGACAGTTCGGTCCCTATCCGATGTGGGCGTAGGAAAATTGAAGAGAGCTATCCTTAGTACGAGAGGACCGGGATGGACAAACCTCTGGTGTATCTGTTGTCACGCCAGTGGCAGCGCAGAGTAGCTATGTTTGGAGAGGATAACCGCTGAAAGCATCTAAGCGGGAAGCCAACTTTGAGATGAGTTTTCCCATACGAAAGTAGTAAGATCCCTTGAAGACGACAAGGTAGATAGGCTGGAGATGGAAGAATGGTGACATTTTGAGTTGACCAGTACTAATAGATCGAGGATTTAATCATAATTTAAGAGTTTGATGAACACAATATCTAAGTTTTCAGAGAATTATTTCTGAAAAATAATTTTTCTTGGTAACGATAGCAAGTGGGGTACACCTGTTCCCATCCCGAACACAGAAGTTAAGCCACTTAACGCCGACGATAGTGAAAGCGAAAATAGGAAGTTGCCAAGAATTTTTTTTTGTATAAAAAAGGACTTAACTGCAAAGGATAAGTCTTTTTTTGTTTTATAATACTTTCATTATGTTATAATAAGCTCAGGTGATGTTATGGAAAAAAAGATTATGAAGAATTATTATCTTTAGCAATATCAACAGGAGCAGATTTTGCAGAAATCTACGAAGAATGTGGAAAAACGACCAGTTATCAAGTGTTAGATTCAAAATTAGATAATATATCTACAGATACAACTAGAGGAATAGGAATTAGATTAATAAAAGGGGATGAATATTATTACACATCTACAAATGATATAAGAAAAACAAACATAAAAAAAATAATAAAAAGTTTAAATAAAATTTTTAATGAAAAAATAGATAAAAAGATAGTATTAAATACTCTAGAAGAATATTATCCAAAAATAAAAATTCCACATGAAAAATATCCAATTGAAAAGAAAAAAGACTACTTAATAGAAATGGATAAAAAGATAAGAGAAATATCAAATCAAATTTCACAAGTTTCCCTATCTTTATTAGAAGATGACAAAGAATATATAATTGCAAATTCTAATGGAAAATTTGTAAAATCTAGAAACTGTGTAACACGGTATATGTGTACCACATTCGCCAAAGATAAAAATAACATAGAATCAGAGTTCACTGATTTTGCTCAACCAACGGGCTATGAATTTTTAGAAAAAGACTTACAAACACAATCCATTAATACAGCAAAGGTAGCAATAGAAAAACTCAAGGCAGAAGACTTTAAAGGAGGAGAATTACCAGTAATCATTGCACCTGGCTTTGGAGCAGTAATATTCCATGAAGCTTGCGGGCACGGTCTAGAAGCTACACGTGTTGCACCAAAAACATCTATATTTTCCAATGATTTAGGAAATATGATAGCAACAACAAAAGTAACGTTGATTGATGATGGAACAATTCCTAATGCCTGGGGAACTAATTTAATTGATGACGAAGGAAATCCAACACAAAAGAATATTTTAATAGAAGACGGAGTTCTAAAATCTTTTTTAGTAGATGAATTCCATAAAAAGAAAATGAATATGTCATCTAATGGCTGTGGAAGGAGAGAAAGCTATAATTATCCTCCTACTTCACGAATGAGTAATACATATTTAAAACCAGGTAATGACACAATAGACGATATGTTAAAAGGAATAAAACTAGGAGTATATTGCGAAAAAATGTCTGGTGGCACTGTAAATCCAACAACAGGTGATTTTAACTTTAGTGTAGAAACAGCAAGACTAATCGAAAATGGGACAATAACAAAAAGAATTAAAGGAATTACCCTAATTGGAAACAGTAAAGAGATATTAAAAAATGTTGAAATGGTATCTTCAGATTTAGAACTAGGATCTGGATATTGCGGAAGTAAAAGTGGAATGATTTATGTAACTATAGGACAGCCAACCATAAAAGTATCAAAAATCTTAGTAGGAGGCAAAGAATAATGACAACCAAAACTTTTTTTAAAAAAGCAAAGTTCAAAGGAATAAAAAATATTCAAATTGTAGAAACGTATGAAAATACAGGTAAAATTAAATTAATCAATAAAGAACTAGAAACATACGAGATATCAAATAATACATACTATCAAATAAAAGCCGAATATAATGGTAAAACTGTAAAAGCATCTTCTGACTATCTAGATGAAAGTATAATAGATACACTTATTATGAAAGCAACCTACACAGACAGTAAATATCAAGATGATTACCTAACCGACAAATCTCATAATAATAAAATCGAAAATACACCTGTGGTCGATATTAGTAACGAAATAGATCAATTAAAACAGTTGGCCGAATTACGAAAAGACTATTCAGAAGTAAGTACCATCTGTCTTTCATACGCTGAAACATATGAGAAAAAACATATCATAAACAGTAATGGTGTAGACATCGAAACAGATTGTCATTTATATAAATTTGTACCTGAAATAGTGATTAAAAAAAATGAAAGTATAACAAGTTATGATAGAGTATATTTAAAAACCAGTAAACAAGATTTGGATATGAAAAAGAACCTAATCAAAGATATAAAAATGGCCATAAAGCAGGCAACAAAAGAAAAATTACAAACAAAAAAATATGATATTTTAGTTGACTCTGTTGTCATGAAAAGTATTTTATCTAGTTTTATAAATATGCTATCTGCTGCTAATATAAGACAAAAGATATCTTGTCTAGAAGGTACCCTTAATAAAAAAATATTTTCAGAAAAACTAACTATAGTAGAAGATCCAAGAAATAAAAACTATCCAGGAGCAACAATTTTTGATAATGAAGGAACAAAAACATTTGCGAAAGAAATAGTAAAAAATGGTATCTTAAAAACCTATTTATATAATATAAAAGAGGCAAAAGAACAAAATACCAGTACAACAGCAAATGGTTACAATGGTATATCCACTAGAAATATGTATATCAAACCCGGAAACAAATCAATCGAAGAATTAATAAAAACTATGTCAAATGGCATATATATTACAGACTGCATGGGATCCAGAAATACAGCAATCAATGATAATACGGGAAACATATCCCTGCAAATATTCGGATATATTATTGAAGATGGTAAAATAAAATGTGGATTTGAACCTAGTATTATGACAACAACAATTTTTGAACTTTTCTCAAATATAGAAGAAATCAGTAACGAAGTAAACTTTATTCAAAGAACAGTAGGCTCTCCCGCATTACTTATTAGAAATATATCTATCGCCAGTAGCAAAAAGAGTGACAACAAGAGTAAAATATAAATAAATAGAGTTGTATAACTCTTTTTTTTTGGTATAATAAAAAAGGGTGAAGAAATATGGATTATAAAGTAACAACATACTCAGAAGAGGAAACTATTGAGTTAGCACAAAATATTGAATCAGAAAAATTTCCCAATATGGTAATTTGCTTACAAGGAGATTTAGGTAGTGGAAAAACAATGTTTACTAAAGGATTTGCTAAGGCAATGCAAATAGAAGAAGAAATAACATCTCCAACTTTTAATATAATTAAAGAATATACATCAGGAGAATTACCTTTATATCATATGGATGTCTATCGCTTAGATGGAAAAGTAGAAGATTTAGGAATTGAAGAGTATTACAGCAAAGGTGGTGTGACTATTATTGAATGGGCAGATATGATACCTGACTATCTTCCAGAAGAAAGGCTAGACATTAAGATAAAAAGCTCCAATGAAGATGAGGACAAAAGAACAATTATTTTAATTCCTCATGGAAGTAAATATGAAGAAGTATGTGAGGCAGTAGTATGATATTATACATAGATACCTCATCTAGCTATTTATACACAGGAATAGTAGAAAACGGGAAAATAGTTGTTGAAATAAAAAAAGAATATAATCATGAATTATCAAGAACAGCACTACCTGAAATTGTTTCTATGTTTGAAAATAACGCTATAGAGCCAAAAGAAATCACTAAAATAATTGTCGTAAACGGTCCAGGATCATTTACGGGCATCAGAATTGGAATAACCATTGCGAAGGTATACGCTTGGAGCCTAAAAGTCCCAATCACAACCATAACATCTCTAGAAGCAATGGCGGCAAGTAGTAAAAATGATATGATAAGAGTACCAGTAATTGATGCCAGAAGAGAATACTGCTATGCATCAATCATAGATCAAAATGATAATTTTATATTAAAACCAATATATATAAAATATAAAGAATTAAAAGAAAAATTAAAAGAAATCAAAGAATACAAAATTATCACGAATGATAAAGATAAAGTAGAAATAAGTGCCAGTAAATGGGAAACATATGATCCAAATATCGAAGAAATTGTAGAAAAATATAAATATAAAAAAGAAGTAAATCCACATGCAATAAATCCAGAATACTTAAAACTTACAGAAGCAGAAGAAAGTAAGCAGTCATGTTAACTGAAATAAATCAAAAAAAAGATTTACAAAAATTAAATGCAACAAAAGGCTTAATAACAAAAAAAGAAATAGAAAAAGAACTAGAAGTAAACCCGTTTGCTAGGTTCATAATAGAAACAGAAAATAATAAAGTAATTGCTTATTTATATTATAGTGACATCTATGACCGAGCAGAAATAAATCAAATAGAAGTTGATGTTTTCCACAGAAACTGTGGAAAAGCAACAATTTTATTAGAAAAAATGATAAAAACTGTGGAAAAAAGCATTACATTAGAGGTAAAAGAAGATAATAAAGTAGCCATCCACTTATATAAAAAGTTTGGATTTATAGAAAAAGCAATCAGAAAAGGCTACTATCAAGGAATAGACGGAATATTGATGGAAAGAAAAAGCAAAGACTCTTAGTAGAAAAAAAGAGTCTTTTATGTTAAAATAAGTGTGATGTGAAAAGAGTGGTAAAATGAAAGAAAAAAAAGACATGTATATTTTAGGAATTGAGAGTAGTTGCGATGAAACAAGTGCCTCTATTGTAAAAAATGGAACGGAAGAAATCGCGACAGTAATTTCATCTCAAATTGATATTCATAAAGACTATGGTGGTGTTGTACCAGAAATAGCAAGTAGACATCATGTAAAAAATATTACAATTGTACTTGAAGAATGCTTAGAAAAAGCAAAAATGACTATGGAAGAAGTAGATGCAATTGCAATAACTTACGGTCCAGGCTTAATAGGTTCTTTACTAATAGGACTAGAAGCAGCAAAAACGTTAGCTTTCCTATATAAAAAGCCTCTAATTCCTGTACATCATATTGCAGGACATATCTACGCTAATAGCCTAGTAAGACCATTTAAGTTTCCATTACTAGCACTAGTAGTAAGTGGTGGCCATACTGAATTAATCGAAATGACAGATCACTATAAATTTCAAAAACTAGGTGGCACCTTAGACGATGCCATTGGTGAATGTTATGACAAAGTAGCAAGAGTAATAGGATTAGAATATCCTGGTGGACCAAAACTAGATAAGCTTGCTAAATTAGGAAAAAACACCTACAAACTTCCCATACCATTAAATGATGATAGTTATAATTTTTCCTTTAGTGGACTAAAAAGTGCCGTAATTAATTTAGCGCACAACGAAGAACAAAGAGGAAACGAATTAAACAAAGAAGATTTGGCAGCTTCCTTTCAAAGTGTAGCAGTAGGTTCAGTAATTAATAAAACAAAAAAAGCCATACAAGATAAAAAGATAAAATATTTAATTGTTGCCGGAGGAGTAGCAGCAAATCAAATCTTACGACAAGAAATAGAAAAATTAGGAGAAGAAATGAATGTAGAAGTATCCATCCCTCCTATGAAATATTGCACGGATAATGCAACCATGATAGCAGCTGCAGGCTACTATGCATATTTAGACGGAAGAACGGCAGATTTAACATTAAATAGTACATCTAGTGCCATATTAAAATAAAAGTTGACATAAAAAACATCAAATTTGATGGTTTTTTCTTTTGAATAATAAAATTCTTCTTTTAAAAAAGGAAAATATGATATAATCTATATGATAGGGAGGCTAGTAAAATGATAAATAGAATCATACTAAATGAAACATCATATTTTGGCCGAGGTGCCAGAGAAAAATTAACAGAAGAAATAGAGGCAAGACATTTTCAAAAGATTCTAGTAGTCACAGACAAATCCTTACTAGAAACTGGAACTGTCGATTTAGTAACAGATGTACTAAAAAAGAAAAATATCAGCTATGCTATCTATGATGAAGTAAAACCAAATCCAACTGTACAAAATGTACAAGATGGATTAAAAGTTGCTAAAGATAATAGTGTAGACTGTATTGTAGCTGTAGGTGGAGGTAGTTCTATTGATACTGCCAAAGCAATTGCAATTATTTTCACAAATGAAGAATTCAGTGATGTAGTAAGCTTAGACGGTACAGCTGCAACCAAAAACAAAGCATTACCATTGATTGCGTTACCAACAACAGCGGGAACAGCTGCTGAGGTAACAATTAACTATGTAATTACAGATGAAGTAAGAACAAAGAAAATGGTTTGTGTAGATCCACATGACATTCCAATAGTAGCAATTATTGATCCAGACCTAATGCAAGGAATGCCACAATCTCTTGCAGCAGCAACAGGAATGGATGCTTTAACACACGCTATGGAAGGATATATCACAAAAGCAGGATGGCTAATTCCAGATATGTTCCATATCAATGCCATGTCATTAATTTATAAAAATCTAGAGCGTGCTGCCAATGAGAAAGATAAGAAAGCAGTAGAGAAAATAGGATATGCGCAATATATTGCTGGTATGGGATTTTCTAATGTAGGATTAGGAATCGTACATTCTATGGCCCATTCCTTAGGAGCATACTTTGATACTCCACATGGAGTAGCTAATGCTTTATTATTGCCACATGTACTAAAATTCAATGGTCAAGTTTGTCCTGAATTATTTAGAAACATGGGAAATGCCTTTGGACTAGATATGACAAATACGACAGATGAGCAAGCTGTTCAAAAAGTAGTTGATGCTGTAAAAGAATTGTCAATCAAATTACATATTCCACAAACATTAAAAGAAATTGGAATTCCAAAAGAAATGTTACCAACATTAGCAGAACAAGCATTGCATGATGCATGTACTCCAGGAAATCCAAGAGAAGTAACCAAAGAAGACATATTAGCTTTATATAAAGAAGCTTATGAATAAAAAGAGAAAAGAGGTAGAAAAATGTTAAAATCAAAAGTAGGATTCAGCACAGATGTAGACAGTTTCAAATCAGGAGAAGAAACTGCAAGAAAAGCATCAGCAGATATGAAAAATGCGAAGTTAGGAATGTTATATACTTCTGTACTTTCTAATGTAAAAGAAGTAGTAAAAGGTGCAAGAAGTGTAACAAACGCTCCAATTATTGGATGTACCAGTAGTGGAGCAATCATTGTTCCAGAAGGAGTCATTTCATCAGACCATGGTTTCTCAGGAATGATGATGTTAGATGATAAAGATATGACAGTAGGAGTTGCTTGTCATGAAGCCGGAAAAGACGCTCGTGCCATTGGTAGAAAAGTAGCAATTGAAGCTGTAGAAAATGCCAAAACTACACGTGCACCAGCATATTTCTATATGGTAGCAAGTCCAAAAGAAGAAGAAGACTACCTAATGGGAATCCAAGATGTTATCGGAAGAGTTCCAATGTTCGGAGGTAGTGCAGCTGACGATACAGTAGAAGGAAAATGGCAAATCATTTGTAATGATAAAGTATTTAATGATGGTGTCGCTGTTGCTTTCTTCTATACTGATAATGAAATTGTAACTTCATACACAGGAGCATATAGAGAGACTAATAATATTGGTTTAATCACAGAAGTAAAAGATAACCGTACCTTAGTAACAATCGATGGAATATCAGCATTAAAGAAATATGCTAGCTGGATTAATTCAACTCCTGCTCAATTAAAAGGACAAAACCTTCTAGTAGCATCAATCACAAGACCATTAGGTGTAAAAGATCCATTAGGAAACTTAACTGTAATTCGTCACCCTATGTTTGGTAATGACATGGGAACAAAGACAACAGCTGATGATACTATTACATTAGGAAATAAAGCCGTTCCAGGAACAGCAATCATCCAATTAGAAGCAACAGTAGATGAATTAATTGACTCTACCGGAAATACCATGAAAGATGTTAAAAAACAACTTTACACAGAACCAGCAGCATACTTCTTAGTACACTGTGGTGGACGAAAGTTAGGAATTGGAGATCGTATTGGAGAAGTACACAAACAATTACTAAAAGAAGCAAAAGATGTACCATTTATCACTATCTTTACCTTTGGTGAATATGGTTATGATGAACATTCAGCAAATATTTGTGGTGGATTAATGTTATCATTTACCGCATTTGGTAAAAATTAGGAGGTAATATGAAGAATTTAGTAAAAGGAACGGAAATGGATGCTAGTAACCATCAAATAATTGAAGTAACAAATCCAGCAACTGGAGAATTAATTGATACGGTACCAAACTCTACAGAAGAAGATGTAGATATGGCAGTAACTGCTGCAGTAGAAGCACAAAAAGCCTGGGCAGAAGTGCCATTACATGAACGTGGACGTATCCTAGAAAAATTTGTAGACTTGGTAGAAAGAGATAAAGAAGAACTAGCAACACTTCTTTGTAAAGAAACTGGAAAACCAATTAAAGAAGCTAGAACAGAAATAGGAAATATTAGAAATTTCGTTTATGGATATGTAGAAAGAGCAAAACATCTATATGGTATAAATATTCCTGCAGGAAATGAACCAGGACAAGAAGACACAGTACAATTTACAATCAGACAGCCTCTTGGAGTAGTAGCATGTATTATACCATTTAACTTTCCAAGTGACTTATTTGGGCAAAAAGTACCAAGTGCCTTAATCATGGGAAATGCAGTCATTGTAAAACCATCAACTTATAATCCACTAACACTTCACAGATACTGCTTACTATTAAAAGAAGCTGGAGTACCAGATGGTGTAATTAGTTGCTTATCTGGAGATGGTCCAACAACAGGACAAGCTCTAGCAAGACATAAAGGAGTACATTTAGTAAGTGTAACAGGATCTACTGCTGTTGGTATGGAAACAATGGCTACAGCTAGTAAAAATTTAACTCATGTAATGCTAGAATTAGGTGGAAACGATGCCTTTATCTTAGATAAAGATGGAGATTTAGATTTAGCCATCGAAGAAATGGTCTGGGGAAGACTTTACAATACAGGACAAGTATGTTGTGCTAGTAAACGATTCTTAGTACATAACGATATCAAAGAAGAATTTACTCGTCGAGTAATTGAAAAAATTAGTACAATGCGTATTGGAAACCCTATGGATGAAGAAACAGAAATCGGTTGCCTAATTAATGAAAGAGCAGCACGTCGTGTAGAAGAACAAGTAAATACAACAGTAGCTCAAGGAGCAAAGCTATTATTTGGTGGACGTAGAAATGGAGCATACTATGAACCAGCGGTACTTACAAAGGTAACAAGAGACATGGATATCATGAAGGATATGGAAGTATTTGGTCCAGTGATACCTATTTGCGGATTTGATACTATCGAGGAAGCTATCGATATTGCCAACCAATCTAGCTTTGGTTTATGTGGAAACATTATTACAAAAGATATGAAAAATGCTTTCAAAGTAGCAGAAAAACTAGAAGTAGGTGGAGCAGTTATCAATGGATCAAGCTTCTTCCGTTCAGCAGAAATGCCATTCGGAGGATGGAAACATTCAGGAATAGGTAACGAAGGTATCGCAACAACACTTCAAGAAATGTCTAGAATAAAAACTATAGTTCTAAAAAATGTTTTAAAATAAAAATGTCAAACTAATACCAATCAAGGTATTAGTTTTACTATGCCTAAAAACTTGTAATAAAAATCAATTTGTTATATTATATTGTCAACACGAAGGGGGATTCTATGATAAACATCCATATGAGAGAAGATCAGTTTAATAATTTAATTCAACTAAATAAAAGTAATAAGGAAGAAATAAGTGGAACAATGCAAATAAAGCAAAGTGGAAACGATATAGTAATAGATAAAATATTAATAGGTAACAATGATATATATCAAGAAAGAAGTCCAAAATACATAGAGTACGATATAGAAAAATGGCTACCAAAGACATTGTGGAATTTATATGTTACAGATACGCCGTATTATATTATGTTTCATACACATCCTAGATTAAGAGGTGCACCGAAATTAAGTGATGCAGACAAAGATATGCTAAAATATATACAGTCTTTAACTAAAAAAATCCCGGGAAAAGAAAATACGCTAGTAATTGAAGGTATCATTACAAGACAAGAAATTGCTTTTTATTCACAAGATGAAAATACACAAGAAATACTAAACATACCTCTATTTGTAAATGGTGAAGAGAAAAAAATAGTAGAATATAGAGGATTCCTAGACTCTTTTAAAGAAGGCTTTAAAAAAGGACGTAGAAAGTAGTATAAAAATATCTAAAAATAAAAGAACTTGTTAGCAACAACAAATTCAAAAAGAAGTTATAAGAAATTAACATCAGAAGGAAAAGAACTAGTAAAACCAAACTATGAAGCTTCAAAAATCCTGCGAAAGAAAACTTAAAATATACAAATGAGCCATTACCTAATCCAGATAATGGTTTTATTCAGGGAAAAACTTTTACATATTTCGAATATAGTGTATAATAAAGAAGAATAAATATTCCAAAGGAGTAAGTATGGAAACAAGAAGTGAACTGAAAAAAAAGGCCAGAAAAAATTTAAAAAGACACTATCCCATCTTTCTAGTAGCTTGCGTAATAGCAGCATTTATAGGAACAGAGTTTGGTGGTTCACTAAATATTACCAAAGTACAAAAGTTTCCAGAGACTGTAATTACAGAGTCAAAAAATATAGATAAAGCAGTAGAAGATGCATTAAATGGAAAAGAACAAGCAAGTAAAGAAAGAACTGATAAATTAAAGCAAGAAATTATAGAAAAAGATAAACAGAACACTTCAAAAATATTAGGAAGGAGTCGTGGTGTTTTTGCATCGATAGTAAATGATTTCTCAACAGGATCTATCTATGTTACGTTTATAGTCGGAATGAATTCAATTATAGGCCATCCTAATATTACATCGATTATACTAATTATATGCAGTTTGTTATTAAGTTTTATTCTATGGTTTTTCCTTGGAAACTTATACCAGGTAATTTCCAGAAGAATTTTCCTAGAAGGAAGAGTATATAAAAAGGTGCCAATGCAACGATTCTTATTTTTGTTACGTATCAAAAAATGGAACAAAACAGCTTGGACGATGTTTGTCACAACGGCCTTTTATAGTTTATGGAGTCTAACAATCATAGGAGCTTTCGTAAAAAGGTACTCTTATATGTTAGTACCTTATATAGTAGCAGAAAATCCCAATATCAAGACCTTAGATGCCATCAACTTATCTAGAAGAATGATGCATGGTCATAAATGGGAATGTTGTAAATTAGAATTATCTTATTTCGGCTGGATGATTTTAGGCATATTCACACTAGGAATAACAGAACTTCTATACTCAAATCCTTATAAAATAGCAACCATGACAGAATATTTTGTAAGTCTAAGAAAGCTTGCGAAAGAAAAAAACATTCCAGGTATAGAAAAGCTAAATGATAAATATTTATATAACAAAGCATCAACAGAAGAATTAGACAAAGAATATTCAGACGTAATAGAAGTAATAAAAAGCTCACAAGCAAAAATTAAAAAGCCAGAAGGTATAAAAAAAGTAGTAGCAGAATTTTTTGGAATATCATTATCCGATACCAAAGAAGCTGAACAAATAGAACAAGAAGAAAGAAAAGTACAAAAACTAGAAATATTTAAAAATGCAATCCAAGGAAAAGAATATCCTATGCGACTATTCACTATTCCTGAAAAACATCAACGTCAAAAAATGGATACTATTAACTATATGAGAAGATATTCTATCTGGTCATTAATAGCAATGTTTTTTATATTTGCGATAATTGGCTGGATTTGGGAAGTAGTATTGCATATTATAGTAGATGGAGAATTTGTAAAACGAGGAGTCTTACAAGGTCCATGGTTACCAATTTATGGTTATGGTGGAATACTAATATTAACAGTATTAAACAAATTTAGAGCCAAACCATTAACCCAGTTTATCGCAATTATCATCTTATGTGGAACAATTGAATATTTCACATCGGTTTACTTAGAAACGATATATCATGGTCAAAGATGGTGGGACTATAGTGGCTATTTCTTAAATCTACATGGTAGAATTTGTGCCGAGGGACTATTAGTATTTGGACTTGGAGGAATCGCCATAGTATATATTGCTGCACCATTATTAGATAATATCATCAAAAAAGTAGATCATAAAAAATTAGTAACCATTTGTTGTATCTTAGTAATTCTATTTACAATAGATAATATCTATTCTAGAAAAGTACCAAATACAGGAAGAGGAATTACCGATTATCAAGCAGCAATAAAAAGAAAAGTAGATATATTATAAAAGAAAATAAAAAAGAATTTTGGATATACTATAAAAGATAGCAGAAAGGACAGAAACATGATAGCAATTTTCTTATCCCCTTTATACATATTAATTAATTTCTATATTGCAAGATGGCTACTAAGTTGGATGCAAGCATGTAGTAAACATTTCAATAAACGAAGAATTAGAGTATTAATCATTACGATTTATACTTTTTTTGCCAGTGCATTATTAATAGGATTCTTATTACCACCTAGTCCCTTAGAAAGAATTATGAAACTAATCGGAAACTACTGGTTGGGAGTTTTATTATATGTTATTTTAACAGTATTAATTGCCGATGCCACTAGACTAGTAATAAAGAAAAGTAAAAAAATACCAGAAGAATATATTCGCTCAAAAAAAGTTTTTGTAATAGCAGGAACCATCTGTATCGTAATTATATCTTCACTAAGTATCTTTGGTGCAATTAATGCTAGAGTAATTCACACGACAAAATACAAAGTAACAATCAACAAAAAAGTAAAAAAAATAAAACAATTAAGAATTGCCTTGGTTGCAGATTTACACATGGGCTATAACATCGGAACGCCACATATAAAACAAATGGTCCAAAAGATAAATGAACAAAATCCAGATTTAGTAGTCATGGCGGGAGATATTTTCGATAATGAGTATGAAGCACTTGATAATCCTAATACTATTGTAAAAACTCTAAAGAAGATAAAAAGTAAGTATGGCGTATATGCAACCTATGGAAATCACGATATTAAAGAAAAAATATTAGCCGGATTTACTTTTAGTAAAAAAGGGGAGAAAAAAGTAAGTGATATTCGTATGGATCAACTATTAGAGGATGCTAATATTACATTACTTCGAGACGAAAGTGTATTAATCGATGATAGTTTCTATCTATATGGAAGACCAGACTATCGTAGACCAGGAAGAGGAATAACGGAAAGAAAAACACCAGAAGAAATTACAGCTGACCTAGATAAATCTAAACCAATCATAGTAGCCGATCATGAACCAAACGAATTACAAGAATTAGCAGATGCTGGTGTAGATATGGATCTTTGTGGCCATACGCATGATGGACAAATGTTCCCTGGAAATATAACAACAGCATTAATGTGGGAAAACTCCTATGGCTATTTAAAAAAAGGAAACATGCACAATATTGTAACGAGTGGAGTAGGTTTATTCGGACCGAATATGCGCGTAGGAACCATTGCCGAAGTAGCGATTATTGATGTAAAGTTTAAATAGAAAGAAGGAATAAAATGACAGAAGCAATTATATATGACTCTCTATCAGGAAATACAGAGACTTTAGCTAAAGAAATTAAAAGTATAAAGAAAAATGCATATTATGAAAAAGTAAATGACAAACTAATAGAAGAGCTGCCAGAGTATGATATATATTATATAGGTAGTCCAATAATCAAAGGTATGTGTACAGATAAAATAAAACGTATACTACAAAAATTAGAAAACAAAAAAATATTTCTATTTATCACAACAGGATATAAAGGAGAAAACTACTACGAATCACTAACCAAAAGAATACTAGAAATCATTCCAAAAAGTAATCAGATATTAGGTGCTTTCTTCTGTCAAGGAAAAATGCAAGATGCTGTAAAAGAGCGCTATATCAAGTTAATTAAAGAACATCCTGAAGATAAAAACTTAAAAGTAAGCCTAGAAAACTTTGAGCAAGCAAAAACTCATCCAGATCAAAAAGATAAAAAGGATTTAATAGAAAAAATCCAAGAATTATCCTTGACTTAAAGCAAACTTTAAGTGATAAAATAAAATCGAAAGGAGATAAATTATGGAAAAAGCCAAAGTATATTTTATAAAAGATATTACGCCAGAAAATATTATTAAAGCCTATGAAGCATTAGGAAAAGAACTACCAGGAAAAGTAGCTGTAAAAATGCATTCAGGGGAAAAGGGAAATCAAAATTATTTAAGACCAGAATTTGTACGTGATATGGTAAATCATGTAAATGGTACAGTAGTAGAATGTAATACTGCTTATGAAGGAGCAAGAAATTCTACAGAAAAACATAAAGAATTAATTAAAGAACATGAATGGGACAAATATTTTCCATTCGACCTATTAGATGCAGAAGGACCAGATATGGAACTTGAGATACCAGAAGGGAAAGTATTAAAGAAAAACTATGTAGGAAAAGACTTAGCTAACTATGATTCCTTATTAGTGTTATCTCATTTTAAAGGTCATGCCATGGGAGGATATGGTGGTGCTCTAAAACAATTATCTATTGGTTGCGCATCATCAGCTGGAAAAACTTTAATTCATACAGCTGGAAAAACATCTGACCAAAATGAATTATTTAACAATCTACCAGAACAAGACAGATTCTTAGAAGCAATGGCGGATGCGGCAGATAGTGTTGTAAAATATTTTAAAGGAAATGCTGCCTATATTAACATTATGAAAAATATTTCTATAGATTGTGACTGTGATGGAAATGCTTCAGCACCATGTATGAAAGATATTGGAATACTAGCAAGTCTAGACCCTATCGCAATAGATCAAGCTTGCCTAGATTTAGTATATAATTCTACAAATCCAGGAAAAGATAAATTAATTAAGCGAATTGAATCTTTACATGGAGTACATACGATAGAAGCAGCAGCCGAATTAGGTTTTGGAACTAGAGAATATGAATTGATTGAAATTAATGATTAATATGATAAACAAAGAATATAAGAAATGATTATCGTCATTTCTTTTTTATATATAAGGAAAGTATGTTTAAAAACAGACAAAATAAAAATGATACTAATATAATTTAGTATCACGACAAAAAGAATAAAGCAAAAACTTTAAATTTTAAGTTATTCCATAGTAGAACAACAGTAAGGACATTCCATTTTAGGAGTGCCTTTCTTTTTAATTGATAAGGAATCTGCTCCTCAAAATGCAAATTTGAAAACTTGATAAAAAATAGTTGGTATGTGAATAAATGTATTATATAGTGTTCTCATCAGGGGGAAAATATTATGTATAGAGCTTATCGGTTTCGTTTGTATCCCACAACTAATCAAGTAGAGTTAATTCACAAAACATTTGGTTGTACTAGAGTAGTATGTAATCATTATTTAGAAAAGCAAAAAACACTTTATGATGAAGGAAAAGATTCTTTATCTTGTTTTGATATGATAAAAGATTTAAAAAGACGCATAATAAAACTTCCTAAGTTAAAAGAAGTTAGTATAAAAGGATATCGAGATTTAGAATATTTACCTAGAAGAATTATCAACGCTACTATAGAACAAGCATCTACTTTAAAATATTATGTTAGTGTGTTAGTAGAAGAGGATGATGTATATATATAAATAAAACCTAGAAAAATAATAGGAATTAATCTAGGTATTTAATCTAGGTATTAAGGATATTGTAATTACAAGTGATAATGAAAAAATAGGAAATTCGAAACTAATGAAAAGTATGAAAAAAGGATAAAAAATAGATAGTTATTATCCAAGCAGTCAGGAGTGTAGCAGGTGTGGATATAAGAATGAGAAAGTAAAAGACTTAAGTGTTAGAAGATGGATATATCCAGAATGTGGAAGTCATCATGATAGAGATTATAATGCCAGTTATAATATTATGTTTGAAGGATGAATGTAAAGTAGGAAAAGAAAGATTCAAAAGAAAAACTAAGGTAGCGACTATCGGATATGAAGCAATCACGAAGTAAAGTTACTTAGTCTGTGAAACAGGAAACTTAGAAGGTGACGACCAAGGGAAATTAAGTTTACTTAATTCTTTTGTCCTTTAACCAAAAGTGTCAAATTTGACATTTTTTCAATTATATGGTATAATATGCTCACTAATGAAAAGGGGAATTGGTATGAAAAAATTAAGAAGGTATCAAAAGAGAAAATTATTAAAATCAATAGAGATAACTTCTTTGGCAGGAATTTTCGGACTATGCGGATATTTAATACTATCACAGGAGCATTCCAAAGAGATATCTCAAAATTCAAATAATTTTGCACAAGTAAAAATGAAGGAAGATAACGAAATAGAAAATACAACAGAAGAAATGATAACAAGAAATAATATGATAATCAGTACAGTACGAAATAACAGGATTGATGAAAACTTTGGTGATGTAGTTGCTTTCGGTACACCATTCATTGTAAAAGTAGAACCAGTAGATTATACTTATGGAGAATTATATAAAACAATTGACTACATTAAAAGCTTAATTTCACAATATACGATTAATGCACCAATATTATTTGATATTGAACCATTAATGCAAAATGATACATTAAGAGCAAACTGTTTATTAGCAGAAGAATTTTTTAATAAACTAACAGCAAACGGGTGCTATGTAGGCCTATATGGATCAGACGAGTCCATGATAAAATTTGAAGAAAAATTTAAAGAAGTTACAAAAAGTCATTCCATAGATTTGTATGACAAATTAATCATCTATGATGGAGAACAACCAACGTATGAGGGAACTTATAATATGTTCATGAAACAAGGAACAGACCAAATTGAATCAAAATATGATATTGCCAAAGCAATCAAAGAAGCACAATTAAATACGGCAGAAAATTTTGTAGAAGATAAAACCTATACAATTCAACCAGGTGATAAATTAGTCAATATAGCAAATAAGTTTAACATGAAAGTATCAGATTTAGCTCTTTATAATAATATTGAAGATATTAATAAAATTATAGTTGGACAGACGATAACATTACCTAATCAATATCAAGATCAAGATAATTTAACAATGGATACAACCCAGACTCAAGAAAATATAGAAAGCGAAACAGCCAATCGATTAGTAAAAGGAATTGACGTGTCACAATATCAAGGGATAATTGATTGGAAAACAGTGCAACCAGAAATTGATTACGCAATTGTTAGATTATGTGATTTTTATCATCAACAACCAGACGGAACATGCAAACTAGATGAACAATTTGAAAATAATATTAAAAAATGTGAAGAACTAAACATTCCAGTAGGTGTGTATTATTATTCCCATGCAACAACAGAAGAAGAAGCAATCACAGAAGCTAGATTTGTAGCAAATAGTCTAAAAGCATACTCCTTAGAATACCCGGTATATATGGATATTGAGACAAAAGAACAAGAAGCACTAATTAATGAAAATCAGCAACAAATGAAAGAAGTAATTATATCAGCTATGACAGAATTAGAAAGCGAAGGCTATTTCGCAGGAGTTTACTGTAATGGCGGAAGTGAAGATAACACGAAAAGAAAAGAATTTATTGATGATATAAGCAAAGTATATAACTGCTGGCTAACTTCAAATGCAACTTATAATATTGCTGTAGATTTTGAAGACTTCAAGGCAGAAGATTATGAAATATTAACCATACCAAATGATGGAATAGCTATGTATCAATATTCTCAACAAGGACAAATAGATGGAATTGATGGACATGTAGATTTAAATTATGCAACCAAAGAATTATCGGATACTATTATAGAAAAAGGATTTAGTAAGATAAAGAAATAAAGGGAAGGTGAAAATAATGAAATTAAAGAAAATGAAAGTATATTCTTCTGTGATGATGCTAGGAGTATTAAGTATGTTAAATGGATGTAGTAGTAAAGAAGGTACAATGACTAATAGTACATCTCAGGTAGAATATGAACAAAATTTAGAAGAAGAAAATAACTATGCAGACTTAAAACAAAATATAAATCCATCAGAGGTATACAACCAAGCAGCAAGTATATTATTAGAAGCAGACGAAAATTTATCAGAACAAACACCAGAAGAATCAATCAAAAATGATATATCTTCATCTCAAGAAGCAATACAAAATATAAATACTTTTGCAAATTTGCTACAAAAATATAAAGACTCGTTTGATGAGAATAAAAAATATGTACAAGATGACTTAAAACAAATAAATATAAAAGAGGAAATAGCTAAAGCTTTAGAAAGCATTGTAAATAAAAATCAAGAAAATGATTCTAGCAATAAAATGACGCTAAAAGAAATTACGACTGAAAATGATCAAACCGAATTATTTTTCAAAAATGAAAATGGTACAACTTCATATACATTACGTCCAACAACAAAAGAAGTAAATAATATAATAAGTATATTCTGGGGAAATACAGAAGAAACTCTTGAATTATCTAAAGAAGAGGGAAGTAATGACTATTATAATTTCTTAAGCCTATTTATTCCAACATTTAAAGATTTTGCTGCCAATATAGATAGCTATAAAATTGCTACATATAATGAAGAATTCATAAAAGAAGAAACAACCTATCATACAAATACGGGTATAATTTATAATGAAAATCGTATTTCTAGTCAAATTAATTATGAAATACAAGAGGCATTAAATATGGTAAAAGACCAATATTGTGAAGCAGGAGAAACACCATTAGACTATGAAATAAATGCAGCAGGAGATACAAATCAAAGCTGGATAATCAGAAATAAAAATAATACTGAAGATTACATGATATTATCAGGTGAAGAAGCAAGCTTAATTAATGCAGTAGGAGAGTTGCAACCAGTAACTCCTGATATAATAACGAACTATACTACAGTAGAAAATATCGTAGTATTAGACAATGCCAAACAAGCATATCAAAATAAAGAACAGCAAAAAAAATAGAAAAAGGATGCAAAAAGCATCTTTTTCTTTTGCAAGAATAAAAAATAATATATAATAAAAATAGAAAGTAGGGAAGAATATGAGTCCATGGCCATCAATAATAGCGATAATAATCTTTACAATAATTTTCATTTTTGTATGGATAAGAGATAAAAGATTAGAAAAGAACATCAGTGAGCTATCTTATCAAAGATATGCAAAATTTTATGGTAATACGCTCCCTACAGAACAAGATTTTATAAACAAACTAAAAATCATATACCAAGCAATCGTTAAAAATAAAGAGACAGACATCAAAAAAATTGCCAGGCAAGCAAATTGTACGTATATAGATTGCATATTAAAGATAAGATATTTGAAAAATAAAAGGAAACTAGCCGATTATTACTATATTGATGAAGTAAATGGTATAATCAATAAATGTAGTGAAGAGGATCAAAAACTGTTAAAAAAATATAAATTATACATCTATAACAATCATTTTCAAATTGATGAAATAGCCTCTAAACTTCCAGAAGCCAGAATGAAAAATCAAAAAGAACTACAAGAAGAGGTATTTAAGGAATTATGTTACTTAGATGATAAAGACTTAATTAATGGAATTATTTTAAATAGAGTAGATAGAACTATCACTTATTATTCAGTTGAAAAGCATAAAAATAGGAAGGATAAAATAACCAAAAATTGTCCCAATTGTGGAGCTTTAAATGAATTAAATAAAGGAAGTAAAGTAAAATGTGAATATTGTGGAAGTATTATAGAGGATGAACTAGAGGAAGAGGATATAAAGCAAATGAATCAAAATCAAAGCTAGAAGAAATAATTCTTCTTTTTTTTCTGAAAAAAAATAACCGAATAACTTTAATTACATATAATACGTTAGATAGGAAAGGAGAATTATGAAAAGGAAAATTGTAATTTTTATACTAGGTGGTATATTAATATTTATAATTGCTGCCCTAGTATTATTTGATTTAAATAAAGGGGATTCAAAGGAAGAAAAAATGCAAAAAATAACACTTGCAGAAGTAACTCATTCTATTTTTTATGCACCACAGTATGTTGCAATCGAGCAAGGTTATTTTGAAGAAGTAGGAATAGATGTAGAATTAATTTTAACAAGTGGAGCTGACAAAGTAACAGCAGCAGTACTATCAAAAGATGCAGATATTGGCTTCTGTGGAAGTGAAGGAACAATCTATGTATATAATGGAGGAGAAAAAGATTATTTAAAAACCTTTGCTCAATTAACACAAAAAGATGGTTCCTTCTTAGTCTCACGTGAAAAAATAAAAGATTTTAAACTAGAAGACTTAGAAGGAAAGACAGTACTAGGAGGTCGTGCTGGTGGAATGCCAGAAATGACTCTAGAATACGCTTTAAAACAAAATGGAATTGATCCTAAAAAAGACGTAGAAATTGATACTTCAGTAGATTTTGCTGCCATGGGAGGAGCATTTATCGGAGGACAAGGAGACTTTGTCACTTTATTTGAACCCAATGCCTTAGAAATAGAAAAAGAAGGTTATGGATATGTGGTAGCAAGTATCGGAGAATTAGGCGGAGTAGTACCATATACTTCCTATTCAGCAAGAATAAGCTTCATAGAAGAAAATAAAGAATTAATAAATAACTTCACCAAAGCCATACAAAAAGGAATTGACTATGTACATAATCATACAGATGAAGAAGTAGCAAAAGCAATCATCAATCAATTTCCAGATACATCTTTAGAAGATATCGCAAAAGTCGTAAAAAGATATCGTGATATAGATGCATGGCCAAAAACAACGGATTTTTCGGAAGATTCTTTCAATCATTTACAAGATATTATGATTGATAATGGAGCAATTGATAAAAAAGTTCCATATGATAAATTAATATATCGTGGATAAAATACTAACAATTACTAATTTAGAAAAATCATTTCATACTAGAGATGGAGAAATTAAAGCCTTAGAATCTGTATCATTTGATGTAAAAGAAAAGGAGTTTATCTCAATTATAGGACCAAGCGGATGTGGAAAGTCAACCATACTTTCCATTCTTGCTGGTTTAGAAGAAAAATCAAATGGAGAAATTAATTTTTCTAAAAACTATACAATAGGGTATATGTTACAAAATGATTCCCTATTCGAATGGAGAACGGTTCTAGAAAATTGTCTACTAGGATTAGAAATAACAAATCAGTTAACAAAAGAAAACAAAGAATACGTAATCAATTTATTAAAAACCTATGGTCTAGAAGAGTTTATAGATTCTTATCCATCAAGATTATCAGGGGGAATGCGTCAAAGAGTCGCTCTAATTAGAACACTAGCAACAAAACCAGACATTTTATTGCTAGATGAAGCAATGTCAGCCCTAGATTATCAATCAAGACTAGCAATTAGTGACGACATATATAAAATTATCAAAAAAGAAGGAAAAACAGCTATTATGGTAACGCATGATATTGCCGAAGCAATCAGTATGTCAGATAGAATTATTGTATTATCTAAACGTCCAGCAACAGTAAAAAAAGTATATGAAATTAATATGCAGAATAAATCAACTCCAATTCACAATAGAAAATGTAAAGAATTTGCTAGTTACTATGATGAAATATGGAGGGATTTAGATGTCCACATATAGTGAAGAACATATGAAATATTTAAAAAAGCAAAAAAAAGAAAAAAGAATTATCTTTTTCTTTAGATTATTAATAATCATCTGCTTTTTAGTAGCCTGGGAATTACTATCTAGATTAGAACTAATTAATACTTTTTTATCTTCATCACCAACAGAAGTAATAGAAACCACATATCAATTATTTCAAGATAAAACATTATTCACCCATATAGGAGTAACGCTATACGAAGTACTAATAAGTTTTTCGGTTGCAACCATAATTGGCTTTGTAGTAGCAATCATTCTTTGGAGTAATAAAATTATTGCTAAAGTAATCGATCCTTATATAACAGTACTAAATTCTCTACCAAAAGTTGCTCTAGGTCCATTAATTATTATCTGGGTAGGAGCAAGTACGAACTCTATTATTTTTATGGCTCTATTAATCAGTACTTTTGTAACCATACTTACTATTTATCAAGGATTTGCACAAACTAATAAAAGTTACATTACACTGCTAAAATCTTTTGGAGCAAATAAGCGACAAATCTTTACAAAAGCAATATTTCCAAGTAATATCCCAACATTAATTAGTGCCTTAAAAATAAATGTTTCTATGAGTCTAATCGGTGTCATCATGGGAGAATTACTAGTGTCAAAAAGTGGATTAGGTTACTTGATTATGTATGGTTCTCAAGTATTTAATATTAACTTAGTAATTACAGGAGTCGTCATTCTTGGTATTATTTCTTATATCATGTACTTTATAATAGATAGATTAGAAATTTGGATAAGAAAGAAAAGAGGAAATTAGTAAAAAAAATAGAAAATTAAAAATTCATAACATAATGAGTACAAATAATTATCAGAATAATATAAAATAAAGATTATAAGTTTAAGGGATTTATCAAAAGAATCTTTCTAAAGATAGCAAGTAAGCTATCTTTTTATATTAAAGCATTGGAAAAATTAGAAAAAATTTATATAATAAAAAAGAGATAATAAATGTTATCTATATTAATGCTTATAAAAGAAAGGAGAATACCAAATGAAATTAATGTTTATATCAGATATTCATGGAATTAAAACAAACCTTTCAAAAGTAAAAGAAAGATTTGAAGAACTACATTGCGACAAATTAGTAGTACTAGGAGATTTATATTATATTGGTCCAAGAAATAAAATGATAGAAGGCTATGATATTAAAGAAGTTCAAGCATTTTTAGAGTCTATGAAAGATAAATTAATCTGTGTAAGAGGAAATTGTGATTCAGAAGTAGATATAATGATATCAAATTTTCCAATTGTAAATGAACTAAGTGTAATAATGACAGAAAACAATGATTTATATATTACTCATGGACATATATATAATGAAAGTAATTGGATGAAGGAACATTCTATTTTAATTTATGGACATCTTCATATTCCATTTATAAAGAAAATAGAAACAAACTATTATCTAAATCCAGGTTCTATTTCTTTACCAAAAGAAGGCTATTTACCAAGTTATATGATATATGATGAAAAAAAAGTTACGATATATGATGTAGAAGATAATATAATAATGGAAGAAGAATTAAAATGAAAAGAGATACCGCAAGAGCAATAATTCTAACAGAAGAGGAAAAAGAAATATATCTACTATATCGTAAGAAAAAAGAAAATAACAAAATAATATCATATTACGCAATACCTGGTGGAATGATAGAAGAAAACGAAACAGTGGAAGATGCAGTAAAAAGAGAAATAAAAGAAGAGTTTTCTGTAGAGATTGAATTACTAGGCTATCTAGGATCAAATAAAACTAAACACGGAATAGATTACCATTATCATGCTAAAATAATATCGGGAATACCAAAACTAGGTGGAGAAGAAAAAGAAAATAATAGGGAAGATAACTATTATGAAATAAGAAAAATACCATTACAAGAATTAAACAAAGAAGATATAAATATTTTACCGATTAATATAGAGTATATTGAAAAAGCACTCAAAAAAGATTATAAAAAATTCTAAAATACACGTTCTTTTCACAAAAGACGTGTATTTTATTTTAGGAGGAGATGACTAACTATAAGAAGTCAAGTCATTTTCTTCAAAAATCTTAAAAAGATTTTTGTTCCACTACAAAAAGATTTTAAAAAATCAATTTTTTA
>CASEGV010000022.1:0-27485 GCA_949287595.1 uncultured Mycoplasmatota bacterium | reverse complement strand
TCCTTCATCATAAAGTGCTTTTTGCTTTTCTAAATAATGATTATATACTACTCTAGTACAACCAAATGTTTTGTGAATTAACTCTACTTGATTAGTTGTAGGATACAAACGAAAACGATAAGATTTATACATAATATCCCCTCCTGATGAGAACACTATATAATACATTTGTTCGTGTGTCAACTATTTTTTATCAAGTTTTTAAATTTGCATTTTGAGAAGCAAATTCCTTATAAACAAAAAAACGACTAAACCGAAGTCTAATCGTTTCTATCTAGCAATAAAATGTACTACAACATCATGTTCTTGTTTATCATTAACAAGAGCAATCTTACCATTACTACATCTTTTCTTATCTAAGGTAACACTTTCTTTCTTACCTTTAATAACTTCAATATGATAAATAGTATCCATATAAGTATAATCTAATTTAAAAGACTCCCAAGCAATTGGTATATTAGGAGAAAAGCTTAATTCATCTCCATGTTTCTTAAGTCCAATAATCTCACTAACACCTACATAATAATACCATCCAGCTGTACCTGTATACCAAGTCCAACCACCATGTCCTGGATAACGTTCTGCCGAATAAATATCCGCTGCAACAACGTAAGGTTCAACTACATATTTTTCTACACCCTGACTATCCAAACTACGATTAACAGGATTAATCATCTGATAATAACGGTATGCTCTATCATAATAACCAGTACGAATTAATGCCATCAAATACCAAGCAGTAGCATGAGTATATTGTCCTCCATTTTCACGAAGTCCCTTTGGATAATTCATAATATAACCTGGATTATTCAAAGACTTCTCAAATGGTGGAGTAAGAAGTTTAATAATCTTATTCTTATCATCAACCAAATTCTCCTCCACTGCGGTAATAACTTTTTGTACTCTATCTTTAGAAGCAACACCACTTAAAATAGAGAAACTTTGAGAAATTAAGTCAATCTTACATTCTTTATTTTCATGACTTCCAAGCTTATCACCATTATCGAAATAAGCTCTTAAATAGTAATTGCCATCCCAGGCTTTCTTATTTAAATTCTCTTTTAATTCATCATTAAAATCTTTATATTCTTTCAATTTAAATTTCTTATCATAAACTTTCATAAATGACATAAACATATCGATAACTTCGTATAAGAAGAAACCTAACCATACACTTTCTCCCTTACCTTTAATACCAACTTTGTTCATACCATCATTCCAGTCACCACCACCCATGAGAGGTAATCCGTGACTTCCTAAAGAATTCATGGATAATTGTAAAGATTTTAAGCAATGTTCTAGTAATGTATCCTTAGTATCTGAATAACTAAATACCATACCCTTTTCATGTTCATAAGTACTTAACTCAGGACCAACAACATATGGCACTTTCTCATCCAAAATAGAATAATCACCAGTAACATCTAAATATCTAGCAGTAGCATAAACAAGCCATAAATAATCATCTTTATAACGACTACGTAATCCAAAACGATTCTTCTCATGCCACCAGTGTAAAACATCTCCTTGTTCGAACTGATGTGCGGCATTAATTAAAATCTGACGTCTTGCCTGATCTGGCTTAACAAGAACAATATTCATAGAATCTTGCAATTGATCACGATAACCAAAAGCACCACTTACTTGATAAAATCCTGCTCGTGCCAAAATACGAGAAGACATAGCTTGATATAAATACCAGCCATTAACCATATAGTTAAAGCTCTCATCTGGACTATCTACATAAACAGTATGTAACGTATTCTTCCAATAATCTTTTACTGCTTTAAGTTCTGCTTTAGCACTACTTACTTTAGCATATTTAGAAATAATATTTGGAATATCATCACTATCCATACTACTTCCTAAAACAAAGACACAAGTCTCACTACTATCAGCATCCAAATGCAACTTAGTATGAATACTCTTAACTAAAATCTTATCATTAACAGTAGAATCAATAGCTAAATCACTAGACATAAATACACAAACATCACCATAAGTAACACTATAAACATTACGAAGTTTTAAATAATTATCATTGCCCTGAAACTCCGTTAAAATATGTCTAGCAGTTTTCTCTTCAAAATTACCAAACACTGGATTAATCCAAAAATCAATATCAATATCTACAGCTTTAGAAAGTTTATTCGTAAGTTTTACTAAATAAAACTTAATCGTATCTTCCTTAGCAACATACTCAGTAATCTCTTTCTTTAACTCATCATTTTCACTCTCTAAAATGCTATATCCAAAACCATGAGTACATTTCATTGGATCAAATAATCGTCCATTAAACTTAAATCCTTCAGACTTATCATTCGCAACCATATCATTAGTCCAAGAAGTAATCTTAAACTCACCAGAGTTATAAGCATAAGTATATCCACAACCATTATTAGTAATAATCGTACCAAAATTCTTATTAGCAATAATATTACTCCATGGAGCTGGTGTATCAGGATTATAAATAACATACTCACTACCATGATTTTTAAATCCACCAAAGCCATTATCAAACTTTAATTTTTCAACAGAAACATCGCTACTATGAGTCTCACTAATATTTTTTTGATAATCACTAACTTTATTAGTACGTTGTAACTCCTCTACCGCTTCTTGTAATGAATGATGATCTTGAATCACAAAAGTAAGTCTTGGCACCATATATAACAAACTTTTCTCTTCACGAGTAAGTTCACTACCATCCACAACAGTAACAGTACCAGGAATATGATAAAAACTATTTAAAGTATACATACGATATAATTCATCATCAATTTCCTTCTTAATAATTTTAGCATATTGACTAGACTCACTATTAATAATAATTACGTCTACAAAGATAGAATTATTTTTATAATACTCAAATGCTTTCAAAACATCATAGACAAAACTTAAATCAGCAATATCAGAAATCTCTACTAAAATAATTGGTCTATCACCACTAATACCAAACTTCCAAAGACCAGATTGACCTAAAGCATTACGTCTAAGTAAATCCATTCTCTCATCCGTAACAGAAAGCTTAGTCGTTTGATATAAATAATTAAGCATAATATTAAATATTCTCATATCACTACCAGTAATATTCATAGTCTTCGTATTAATAACATTCATAAGTGTAGACACCTTAAATGCTTTTTCAATAGAACTATCATCATGATAAGAACGAATAATATCTTGAATCTGCTCTATACTTCTACCAAAACCAGTAATGACATAAACCGTAGTAGAACTATTAGGCATAACTTCTATAGTATTTCGAATACTAAGTACAGGATCTAAATTCGTACCAGCTACACTACTTAATTTTTGCTCCAAACCAAGAGGATTTTGCATCGTACGATTACGACCTAAGAAATTTTTTCTCTCAGTCTCAAAACTATATTCTCCAATAGTATCTTCAATTAACAAGCGATGAACCATATAGCTATTAATATTCGTATCATTTCTACTCTTTCTACGAACAATTAAAGAATTACTATCAGAATCATACTGACTAGTTAAAAACATACTATTAAATACTCTATGAGAAATATCATCCATATTCTCAGATAAAATTGGTTCTGTATAAGTAGTAAGCTCTAATCTCTTAATATCATCACTTTCATTCTTAAATGTAATTTTACGAATTTCAGCATGATGATTCTTAGTAACAACAATTTCTGTTTTAGTAGTAACTTTACCATCAGTACGTAAATATTTAATCTTATCAGCCGCAAAAACCACTTCATATTTATCAGGTTTTTTATTCATAGGTGCATAAGTATTAGACCAAACATAATCAGTATCTAAATCTTTAACATACAAGAAAATTCCATAATCTTGTTCCGTAACTTTACGATAACGATTTAATTGTAATGTACGATATCTAGAAAAACTATCTCCACGGTCATTCATAAGTAAACAATACTTCTTATTAGAAAGAACACTTACTTCTGGTAAATAAGAAATATAATTAAAGGTACGAATATCATTTTCAATCGTCTCTTTATGATAATCATATTTCTTATAACGAGCCATTTTCATATCAATACTAGTACGAACTTGTACTTTTTCTTTCAATAAGATATCAAAAGTCTTAATATTAACATTCTCATGGAAATACTCTTGAATAATACCAGGCTTCAAGTAATTAGCAAGACCTACCAATGACATACCCTGATGATGGGCAAAAAACGCTTTAACAACACCTTTATTATCATAGTCATAAGCTTCATAAAAGCCATATTTACCTAACATATCTAATTTCTTAAACTTCTCAAAATTATCATAAACTTCATCAGGAAATAACTCCATAGCCATTAAAGAAGAGTATGGAGATAAAACAATTCTGTTTTCTTTATCTTCTTTTGCTTTTAAATATGGTGTAGAAAAAGCACGATACTTATAATTTAATGAATTATCAAGTTCATTATAAGCAGACTCACTAATTCCCCAAGGTAGAGATCGAGAAACACTTTCAATATAGTCTTGTTGACAGAACTTTGCAAAATGATAACTCTCATCTAACAAAGTATTAGGATAATTCTTCATAAATAAAAGTGGCATAAAATACTCAAAAGAAGTACCAGACCATGAAATAAGTCCTTTTCTACCTTTATAAGTAGTAAGAGATTTATCAAGACAGAACCAATGCTTACTAGGAGCATCTCCTAAACATATAGCCAAATAACTAGTTAGACGAGACTCACTAGCAAATTTATTATAGTTATAAATAGAAAGTTTGCCTTCTAATTCATCATAACCAATACTAAAGACATCATGTTTAGTATATAACTTCTTAAAATTTGCATTATGTACTAACTTATCACACTTCTTAATTAAGCTAGTTTCCCCATGATGATTTAAAAACTCACGTACAACAATCAAAGAAGCAACAAAGTTACCAGAATCGATCGTAGAAACAAAACTTGGATGCATTACTTTCATATTTTTAATATCATACCAGTTATATAAATGTCCATGCCATTTTTCCAAGGAATCCACAGTCTCTATAATATGAGAAAGTAAATCTCTAGCCTCTTCATAAGAAATAAATTCTAACTCACAAGCACTAACAACACTAAGTAATGAGAAACCAATACCTGTAGGAGAAGCTCTCATATCTAATTTCTGTTCTCTATTTTCTTGATAATTATCAGGAATTAAGTAATGATACTCTTCTTTCAAATTATCTTTAAAATAACACCAAGTACGATAAGCAACATCTCTAACTTCTTCTAACTCTTTTTCCTTTAAATCTATCCTATGGAAATCAATATCCCTACTAACAGAATATAAAATAAATGGTGCTGTAATAAAGACAACAGCAAGTAAACAAGCATAGAAATTAAAAGTAATCAATCCAACAATTAACAAAATAAAACTAAATATTAAATGAAATGAAAAGCTTTTTAAATAACTATAAATATCAGTGCCAGCTTTTTTAGCAGCATCTTCAGCAGTGACCCAGTTAAGTAAATTTTTATGACTAATAGTCAAACGATAAACAGTTCTGATAAAAGCATCTAAATATAGTTTAGAATAAAATGGTAGAGTTGCTAAAATGATATAAGAACGTAATAAAATACTTCTACCACCAAATAATAAGTTTTTATAATAAACTGTAGAATTTTCTTGTTTTCCATCTCTATGATAAATCTTACTCTTCAAAAAGAATAAAATAGGTACAGCAATCTCTAAAACAACAAAGAATACCCAGAAGAATGGTTCTACTTTTCCAACAAAAATAGAAAGAAGTAACACAAGTAATAAAGTTGGATATAAAAACATACGAACAATATTATCAAATATCTTCCACTTACCTAATAAGTTAATAGGATTTTTTACTTTTTTACCACTCTTATTACGAACAAAAGGTAAAAGCCATCCAATAATTTGTACATCTCCACGAGCCCAGCGATGATGTCTAGAAGTATCTGTTAAAAACTTTGATGGGAAGTCATCAATTAACTCAATATCACAAACATATCCACAACGTAGATAATTTCCTTCAAGTAAATCATGACTTAAAATTAAATTTTCAGGGAATACATCAGATAAAACTTGATCAAAAACTTTTAAATCATAGATACCTTTACCGATAAAACTACCCTCGCCAAAGGTATCTTGATAAACATTAGGAACAATTGCACTATAGGTATCAAAACCACCAATACCCGCAAAAATCTGACTATATAAACTACGATTAGTAGCCTCAATATCTAGACTAACCCTAGGTTGCATCAAAGCATAACCCTTTACTACTTTCGTACCCTCTTTATTTAATACTGGACGATTCATAGGATGAGCCATAGCCCCTACTAGATTAAGCGCTGTATTTAATACTAACCTATTATCCTGATCCAAAGTAATAACATATTTAATATCATTAGAAAAATCACCTAAAGTATTAGCAAAATACCAGTAATCTTGATCTTTTTCAGACATCTTATGTAAAAGCAACTGATTAAATTGAAGTAACGCTCCACGCTTTCTCTCATACCCTAAATAACTATTTTCTTTCTCATTCCAAAAACGCTTACGATATAGAAAATAGAAAATATCTTTCTTATATTTTTTATTTAACTTAGAAGCATACTCAATACCAAACTGACTAAGTTCACTATCAAGTTCTATTACTTCTTGATCACTAGCCGTTACATCACCAAGTAAAGTAAAATATAAATTATCCGTTTTATTCATGATATAGAATGTCTCTAAAGTATCAAACATATTCTTTATTTTTTCAGTACTAGAAATAATGGTAGGAATAACTACCATCGTCTTAGAATCATCTGGTATACCCTTAGAATAATCTAGTTTTGGTAAAGGATTAGTTGGAACAAAACGCATAAGAACTTGATTAAATATTTGTACAAACAACTGACTAACAGGAATAAGTAATATAACAAATCCTAATATCCGCCACTCAATAAAGTATTTAGAAATAAAGAAACTAATTCCAAATGTAGCAACTAAAATAGTTAAAATGTATAAAACAACGCGAAGTGATATATTTTTCTTTGGAAATAGTTGAAAGCCAATATGATACTCACTTCCATTAGCATTCGCAATTAATTCCTCTAAATACGTAAGCTCATCTTTATGATGTGCCTTAGATAACTTTAATAATTGATTACGATAAAGTCTTTTAGATTCAACAGTCATTTTAGAATAAACTTCATCTTCTAATAACAATTTCTCAGTCTTACTAACTTTTTTAAATAAATCTTCTTCAGTAAATTCAAAGAACTCTTTTAAATCACCAAAAATATTAGAAATCAAAATATCATTATCAATACTTTTCTGATATTCATTATTAATAATTTCTTTTAAACTAATTTGCTTTTCTTCTAGTAATTCATTTAACTCTTTAAATAATCGATTGCTTTTTCCACCAATTTCCTTTAATTGATTATTAATCTCAAAAATATAATTAGAATCTTCTTGAATAGAAAAATCATCCTCTAAAAAGTTAGAAAGTTCAATATCTTTTTCTTCTCTACTTTCTATAATCTTAGCAACTTTTTCTTTATTAAGTAAATTATGATACTCTTCTCTACATAAATCAGCTAATCTCTTCGTATATATAAAAAGCAAAAAGTTTTTAACACAAACAAGCTCTGAATACGAAAAAAACACTTTTGTCTGTTTTTGATATTCACGAAGTTCAGACACAAGTATACGAAAACTAATATTATAATTATTACGACTAACAATATCTCTTAAACAATAAAAGATACGACTATTCTTTTTTAAGTCTTTTACAATATATTTTTTATCATGAATAACATTTGTCTTATGCTCTACTAATAAATAAAAATTATCAATTAACCATTCATTAGTAATTCCTACATATTCAAGTCTTTTAGTCTTATCCACCAAAAAAGTATAGTATTCGTTTATATCTTCGAAATCCACTAAAAATTTTTTTACTGCATTTGCCATGTCTTATCACTCCTAAAAGAATTATAACACAAAAAAGATATATCGCCTAGAAAAATACAAAGAAAAAAGAGCCTACGCTCTTTTATTTCAATAATGGCGGAGTAGGAGAGATTTGAACTCTCGCGCCAGTTGCCCGACCTACACCCTTAGCAGGGGCGCCTCTTCAGCCTCTTGAGTACTACTCCACGTCTCAAATTGCTTCCGCACATATAATATTACAGGACAAAAAGGAAAAAGTCAATAAAAACTATTTCTTTTTTATCATTGGAGTAACTAATAACCTTTCTAAATACTCGCGATTTTTTCTAATATGAAGAATATCTTCCTTTGAAATTTCAGGAAATAAATCATATAAAGAACACCCTAATTGCTCTTCTATTCGCACTTTTAAATTTAAAGCACTATGAAAATGTTCTAAAGAATTAGAAAAGACACCCTTACGTTTAGAAATATCTAGCATTCTCTTTTCTACTGTTGTATATCCAGTATCTAAACAAAATAAATCACATAATTGTACAATATTATCATAAATGTTAACAGGATGGCTATCCAAATAAGGAAGCACCATAGCCTGCGTATCTGCTCGTATTGGACCACCCGCCGTTAAATTAATATCATTATCGATAAAAGAATGAGTAAGACAACTTCGTGTCATCTCATCATACCCTAACCTCATTAAATAAGAATATCCTTCTATAACATGACGAGGATGACTAACTTTTCTACCAATATCATGCACATATCCTAATGCTCTAGCAAAATCGCTATCTAACCCAAGTTGGCATGCTATCCTACCAGCTGCATCCCCTACATAAATACAATGTTTTAACCATCTATTTTCTGGCCTTTTCCAATCTTCTGCAGAAATAATCACATCTTTAATTAACAATCGATAAGCATCCTGCGAGTTAAGTCTCATAGAACTACCTCCAGCATAAAAAAAACTCCTTCCGGAGTATACTTCTAATTGGTGACGAGTACGGAATTCGAATCCGTGAATGCTGCCGTGAAAGGGCAGTGTGTTAAGCCACTTCACCAACTCGCCATATGGCGCCCCAACTAGGACTTGAACCTAGGACCCCTTGATTAACAGTCAAGTGCTCTAACCAGCTGAGCTATTGAGGCACTATTAATGGTGGACCTGACAGGACTTGAACCTGTGACCCCACGCTTATCAAGCGTGTGCTCTAACCAACTGAGCTACAGGTCCATAACTAACAGTACTAATTCAATATACACTATTTTTTAAATAAATGCAAGAAAAACTTTTATAAAATTAATTATTTTTTCATTTGCTTTTCAGTTGCAATATTAGAATACTATAAAAAAAGTGAGAAAGTCAAGCACTATTTGCTAAAAATCTCACTTTTTTTATTTTTTTTCACTAAATAATCAAAAACCCTATTCTCTAAACGCTCTATCATCGTATATAACTGATGTGACATAACAATACAAAAAACTGTAACAAAAATCATAATGCCATCAAAATGAGCAAATGAAAACAAACTTCTTAAGGAAAATCCAAAGACAAAAGCAATAAACATAGTAATAAATAAAACTGTTCGCAATGGATTAAGTGGTAAACATGTCTTATAAAGTAAAATGAAAGAAGTATACCCAGTAACTGCAACAGATAAAGTAGATGTTTGCTCATAACTAAAATTAAATAAATTACTAGCAATAAAAACAACTAAAATATTTAAAACAATAGTAATCGCTGGAGGAAATGCTCTTTTTAATACATTTTTTAAAAATCCCTTCTGAACCAGATTATGATTAGGCTGCAAAGCTAACACAAAAGAAGGAATACCAATCGTAACAACACTTGCTAACGTTAATTGAATAGGAATAAACGGATATGGCATCTCAACAAAAATAAAAATAATAGCAAGTAAAGTTGCATAAATGGTCTTTACTAAAAACAAAGAAGCACTACGTTCAATATTATTAATGGTTCTCCTACCCTCTGCAACAACATGTGGCATCGAAGAAAAATTAGAATCTAAAAGTACTAACTGACTAACATTTTTACTAGCATCACTACCATTGGCCATAGCAATAGAACAATCTGCCTCTTTTAATGCTAAAACATCATTCACACCATCACCAGTCATTGCAACTGTATGTCCTAGTCGCTGCAACGCTAAAATAAATTTTTTCTTCTGCTCTGGTGTTACTCTACCAAAAATATCATAATGATCTACAGCATCCAAAATATCTTTATCTGTCTTTAAAGTACTAGCATCAATCTTTCTAGAATTTTTAGAAAGCCCAGCACGAATAGCAATACCATAAACGGTATCTGGATTATCTCCTGAAATAATTTTGATTTTAACACCTTGTTCTTTAAAATATCGAAGAGTATCAGGTGCCTCTTTACGAATTTTATCTTGTAACAACAAATACCCGATAACAACAAGATTTTCTAATTTTTTATCACTAGCCTTGACTAATACCAAAACACGATAATTCTTAGCATATAAATCTAATTCATCTTTATATTTTTCTATTTTATCTTTCAGCAAAAACTCTGGTGCCCCTACAAAATAGCAGCCCTCTTCATAAATAGCACCAGAATACTTTTTACTAGAAGAAAAAGGTATCACTTCTTTTAAATGATAAGTAGCATTCTTTCCAAATTTATCTTTTAAAGCAATTGCTGTAGGATTAGCCTCATCTAAAGAATAATTCAAATTAGAAAGAACTTCTTCTATAGAATAGTACTTATCTTTTACTATAGAATCTACAACTTCCATCTTTCCTTCAGTAATGGTACCAGTCTTATCTAAACAAATCGTATCAACACGGGCAAGAGTCTCAATACAATATAAATCTTGTACCAGTACTTTTCGCCTAGACAAACGAATAACACTAACCGCAAGAACAGTACTGGTAAGTAAAACTAATCCCTCGGGAATCATACCAATTAAAGCCGCCACAGTACTAACAATAGCTTGAGATACAGTATTTCCCTCCAAATACATTTGTCTAATAAACAACAACAGCCCAACAGGAACAATCAAAAAGGAAATAGTAGAAACTATCTTATTCAAACTACGCATAATTTCTGAAGACACTGGTTTTATATATTTAGTATCACTAGAAAGCTTAGCCGTATAATTATCAAGACCAATATGAACCACCTGACAAATAGCTTTACCACTAACAATAAAACTACCAGAAATTAACATATCCCCCTTTTTCTTGAAAACAGTCTCTGCTTCACCAGTAATAAAAGACTCATCAACTTCTACTTCTCCATCGCGAACCAAATTATCAACGACAACTTGATTTCCTATAGACAAAGTTAAAATATCATCTAATACAATTTCATTAATATCGATAAACTGCTTCTTCCCATCACGAATAACTGCTACTTTAGAACTAGCTAATACTTGCAATTTATCTAATGTCTTTTTACTTCTAAGTTCCTGGACAATACTAATTAAAGTATTTAGAATAATAATAATCATAAAAGTCAGATTTTTAAAAGATCCAACACATATAACAGCAACAGCCAAAATAATATTAATAATATTAAATAACGTTAAAACATTATCTCTAACGATTTGCTTAACAGTTTTCGTATTAGACTCTGTATTATAATTAACAAGTCCATCTCTAATCCGTTCTTCTACTTGTTTTACTGTTAAACCTTGTTTAATGTCTGCAACAACTCTATCTTTCTTCATAACATCACCTTACAACATCATTAATATACCACATTTTTAAAATTTAGGAAATGACAGTTTTGTAATGATATATGAAAATTTGAACAAAAACTAAAAAGAAAGGCTAATATATATAAAAAAAGCACAAATTACGACTAAAATTTAAAATTTAGGTGTTTTCTTTTTCATAATTATATGTTATAATCATTAAGTAACTTGTAGTTGGACTGTTAGCTCAGTTGGTAGAGCAACTGACTCTTAATCAGTGGGTCTAGGGTTCGAATCCCTAACAGTCCACCATAATGAAAGTAAACCGGGTACTCCGGTTTTTTTGTGCCAATTTTTTTGACTAACAAACAAAGAACTGATAAAATAAAATATTAAATGAAAGGACGAAAAATGAAAAATGTAATAATAAATGGTACATATGAGAATTTAACAATTAATTTTAATGCAAATCAAATACAATCTTATATGTACGGCTCAAAATCAGAAATGCCTATAACAGAAAGTACAAAAATAAAATTAGAAGATAATGCGAAATTAGTATTAGGAACAAATCCAAAATTCATATTAACAGTAAATATAGAAACGGGTAACATCAAAGTAGAAAGTTTCATAGGCTATGGTATCACTATCGAAACAAAATATGGTAATATTTCACTACATAACATCATTACTAAAAAGTTATCAGTAAAATCAGGATATGGTGATATATCATTTGATAATTCTACTATTGAAGAATTTGATATTACAACAAAAAGTGGAGAAATTGAAGCTAAAAATATACATGCTTTAAATGGTACAATAGAATCAAAAGTAGGAGACATTACCCTAAACAACACTCTGGCAACAGAAAAGTTAGAAATGTTAACTAAAAGTAGTGATATTGACGGAAAGAATATTACTGCCCAAAATCTTAATATAACAACTAACAAAGGTGATATATCTTTAAAAAATATAACAAGTGACGCAATAAACTTAAATACAGAAGACGGTGATATTGATATAACTATAAATGATAAACGAACAAATTATCTTTCTACAATAATTTCAGAATACGGAAACGTAGAAATAGCGCCATCCTATTCAACTACAACAACACCACTACCTCCAAAAACTATACAGGCAACATCAGAATATGGAGATATTACTGTAAAATATTTAAAATAGCACATAATAAAATATTATGTGTTTTTTATCTGCCAGTACACTATAATCAAAAAATATTACTTTATAAATGCCAAAAACAACTTCCTACTAGCATCATCATATTCTAACATTCTCTCAGGGTGCCACTGTACTCCTATTTGAAAATATTGATTACTATCCTCCACTACCTCAATGAATCCATCAGAAGACTTCCCTACAACTTTAAAATAATGACTATTTAATACTGTCTGATAATGATAAGAATTAACTTTAATCTGACTTACTCCTAAAATCTGTTGCAACCTACTATCATCTAACAACACAGAATGAACATAGCCTTCCTTCTGATGATGAGATGAATTTCCAATAGAAACCAAATGCTTACCACTTCTCCAAAGTGCCATCGACTGCATTCCTTGACAAATGCCTAATAATCGTAACTGGTGAGAAACTGCATAAAAAATCAAAAAATAATCAAGTCTACCAACATCATAACCACCTGGTAATAAAATACCACAAACCTCTTGTAACACCTTTAAAACATCATCATAAGAATCCGTATCTCGAGCAAAAACAACTTCTCCGCCAAACTCTTCTATAGCTCGAATATAATACTTATTTTCTGCTTCTGTATTTTCACTGCGTAACAATAACAAAAACTTGCTCATAAAGAAAAAAAGAAGTTATCTTAACTTCCCTTTCATACCTTTTAAGCCTTTCACTCCACCATGAGCAGCAAAGCCTTGTAAAATATTAGTATCAAAAGAATGTGTCTTACTAACACGTTTCTTATAATCTTTAACACCAATATTAATCATCTCATCTAATACAGAAGAAAAATCAATATCTTTCGCATCCCATAAATAAAATGCTAAACTACCTGGAATAGAATTAATCTCATTAACATAAACCTTTTTCTTCTCTTCATCAATTAAAAAGTCAATTCTACTATTACCAGAAGATCCTAATGCTTTAAATGCTTCTACTGCTACTTCTTCTACTTCTTTTCTAAGCTTATCATCTAACTCAGCAGGTAACTTTCTATTAGCAGAAGCCATACCTTTAGAAGTAGTCTTCATAGGTATCTTACCACCTTTTAACTTACCTTTACCATTACCAATATATTTATCAGCATAGGTTAAGAACTTATTAGGAGAAATAACTTCCTCAATCTCACTAACTTTTTGATGTTCATAATTACCCATGACAGCAATATTTACTTCTTTTAAATGTTGTACTACTTCTTCAACTAAAATTTTCTTATCATATTGAATAGCATCATCAATACCACTAACTAATTCTTCGCGTGTATTACATACCGCAATACCAACACTAGAACCAGTAGTAGCAGGTTTAACAATAACAGGATAATCCAATTTTTCCACTTTTTTAATTACTTCATCACTATCATCTTTGTAATCTACATCATAAAACCATACATAGTCAGTAACTGGAAGCTTACTAGCTTTCCAAATATCTTTCATAAACACTTTATCTTGTCCCACAACAGATGCATAAACATCACTACCTACAAAAGGTACACCAATAGTTTGTAAATATCCCTGTAATCCTCCATCTTCAACATTAGTTCCATGTACAATAGGGAAAACAATATCTACATCTGTAACAATGGATTTAGGAAAATTCTTATTTTGTAATACAAATCTACCTTTATTATAATACAAAACAACATTCTTTCCATACTTCTTAATCAAAGATAAATCCTGATATACTTCAATATCTTTTAACATCTCTCCTGTATACCATTCTCTATCCTTTGTAATATAAATGGGAATAATATCATATTTATCTTGATCCAATTTATTCATAGCCTGCATAGCAGAAATAACACTAACTTCATGCTCTACAGACTCTCCACCAAAAATAACTCCAACTTTTATCTTCATAACATCAATCTCCTATTCATTATATGTATCTGGTAAATCGTTTTCAAATAATGCATAAACATCTTTCTTCTTAGCTAATTCTCCAATAAAAGGATATGCATCACGTACATCATTAAATACCACTATTTTATCTTTGTCAAATCCTTTAGCAAGCAATCCCTCTTTAATAGGTTTTGTTCTGTTTTCACCAATTAATACCGCATAATCAGCAACCTCTGCAATTTGTTCACCAAATGTTTTGTTATATTCAGCTTCTTTTTCACCAAGTTCAATCATTCCTGGTGTAACAACAACTTTAACTCCAGGCATCATACCTAATACTTTAACTGCATTAGCAGCACCAATTGGATTAGAATTATAAGCATCATCAATTTGATAAAAATTATTTAAACGTTTTAACTCTAAACGATGTTCTACAGGTTTAACACCTTTAACAGCTTGCTGTAAATCAGAAATAGAAATACCAAATTCATATCCAAAAGCAAGACCTGCTAAAATATTATAAACATTATGATCACCTAATAACTTAGTTTCAAAATGATATTCTTTCTTATCATTAGGGAAAATTACATCAAACTCTGTTCCCTTACTAGAACATTTAATATTAGTTGCTCTAACATCAACATCAGGATTATCAATACCAATCCAAATAATTCTAACTTTATTTTTTAATTTATAATTTACTTGTTTTGGATCATCACCATTTAATACCGCAAATCCATCACTAGGTAAAGATTCAATAAGTTCAAACTTACCATCAATAATATTTTGTTCACTTCCAAAAGACTCTAAATGAGCAGTACCAAGACGAGTCAAAATACCATATTGAGGTTTTACTAACTTACAAAGTCCTTTAATCTCTCCCTTAACATAAGCTCCCATTTCAGCAATAAAAATATCATTAAACTTCGTTAAATTATTATTAACAGTCATAATTAAACCATTATAAGTATTTAAATTTCTAGGTGTAGGTAAAGCATTATATTTAATATTTAAAATATCACTTAAAATATTTTTACTACTTGTTTTACCATAACTACCAGTAATACCAATAATTTTTAAATTTGGCATACTCTTAAGTTTAGATTGTGCTTTATGTTTATAATAATGATAAACTCCTCTTTCAATAGGAAAATTAATAATATTTGCTAAAAATACAACAAATGGATTCAAAAATATCATCACAGAAAGTAAGGTAATCATAATCCAAGCAAATTGAGAATCTGAATTTTGTAAAAGTAAAAATACAACTGGTATTAAATATAAAATAGAAGTAGTAACAATCAAACGTCTAACTCTTTTAGTAATAACTAAAGGTTTTTTATTTTGATCATGTTGCAAACGACTTCTCCATAAATAAGCAAGTACAAGAAAAATTGCACCTAATGCTAATATTAATAAAATTGATATTTTTTCTAAATCATAAACAACAAGCATTCCAATTAAAGATATAAATATTGCTATAATATCCAAATCTAAAAATTGTTTACTATTACGGAAAACCCATTTTAAATAACGGTTATTTTCATTATATAAATTTTGTTGTAACATATGAAGATATCTTTTTGATTTAAAAATTAAGCATACAAACATACAAAAAAGTACAAAAACATAAACTACTATCATAAAATCCTCCTAAATAAAATTATTCAAAATGGCTACTACTTGTGACAAATTTTCAATATAAGCATAATGAGTTCCAGGTAAAACTATCAAAGCTCCATCATACAATAGACCTTCTAATATTTTTGCTTCTTCTAATGGTGCTTCTTCATCATGATCTCCCCAAATCAACAAAGTTGGTTCCTCTATTTGCTTGGCAAATTCAGATAAATCTTCATTGACAACTTGGACTAAAGTTTGTCTCATAATAGGACTCGCAGCTTTATAATCACGAGACCCTATATATTTTTTCATTTTTTCTCCAAAAGCATCTAATCCAGGTAATGTTTTTAATTTCTTTAAGATTTTAACTGACAATGGTAACTCTTTTTGAATTCTTACACAAGGACTACCAAACAAAACTAATTTTTCTATCGGATGATTAGAAGCATATCGAATCGCAACTCTACCACCAAAAGAATGTCCCATAACGATAGGTCTTTTTAAATCTAAAGTATTTACCAATTCTTCAATTAATAAAGTATAGTCAGCAATCGACCAAGCAACCGGAGGTTCTTCACTTTCTCCAAAACCAGGAAAATCTAAAATAGTAATACGAAAGCGATCACAAAAAGCATCTCCAATAAACTTCATCATCTCAATATTTTGTCCCCAACCATGAAGAAGCAAAATATCTTTTCCCTCACCATATTGTATATAATTAACTGAAACTCCTCTAATATTTTTTTTCATAGCATCACCACTACAAACATTATACCATAAATCAAGAAAACCAAAAGAAAAAAAGAAAAAAAAGAAAGCAAAAAGACAATAATAATGTATAATAAGAAGAAATACGAAAAACAAAAGGAGACGTATATGAATAATAATTATGAATATGTCCAAAGACTAAAGCAGGATATAGAAGAACAAGAAAAAATAAAAAAAGAATTAAAACGGGATTTAGATTACTTATTAATAACGGAAGAGGAAAAAGAAAACATAATAACAAAGGTTTTTTCTAACGAAATAGAAACATATAAACCAACTACGATACTACCCTTCCAAAAATATATAAAAAAGAAACTAGAAAATGAAATAAGCAAAGTATACTTTGCACCATCACCAATTATTCCAATACAAGAACAAAAGATAATATATCTATATTTAAATCAAAGTCAAAATCGTTATTTAACAGAAGATGAAATAAGAATAAGCCTGCACACAGACTCTAAAAATGTATATCTAGCATTAAAAAAGTTAAGACCTGCATCCACACAAATAAAAGAAGAATTAAACAAATTATTTCCAAATTACAAACGACAATTAAAAAATAGACAAGTATTTTTTAACCAAACACCAGTAATATCAGAACAAGACTTAAAATATTTAGGATATTATATAGGTGAAATTAACGACATTTGCCTAAGCGTTGATGAAATTGCAAAAAAAGAAGGAAAAACAGAATCAGAAATACAAAAAAGTCTAAAAGCTACCTTTAAACATTTAAAAGAAGAAAAAAATATAGAATTAGTAAAAACTAGATACCCTAATTGCGAAAAAATGTTACAAATAAAAGCAACGAACTTCGGTATAAAGTTATTCGTAGATAAAGATGAAAAAGAAGAAGAAGAAACAAAAGGAAAAAAACCTGCTCCTAAACAAAGACAACGAAAAAGAACAAAAGAAAAAACACAACGAAAAGAAAAGTCACAATTAACAGAAAAACAAGAAATTATGTTAAAAGAACTTGCTAAAAACCCTAATATATCAGGAAAAGAACTTGCGAAACTAGCTGGTTATAAAACTCCAGAAAGTGTGAGAAACGTATTAAGTGCACTAAAAAAGAGATGCAAGACAAACGAAAAATTAAAAGCAAAAGTTTTAGAATTGTATCCTAACTTCTTTAATACTAAACCTAAAACAGGAAAAACACTACTAACTAAAAAACAAAAAGTGCTACTAAAAGAGCTTGCTAAAAATCCTAACATAACCGGAAAAGAACTAGTAAAACTTACTGAATATAAAAATCCAAGTAACATACGGATAGCATTAAACAAACTAAAAAAAAGATGTGAAACAAACGAAGAATTAAAAGAAAAAATTCTAGAACTATATCCTGATTTCTTTAATACTACACCTAAACAAGCAAGCCCGTTACTAACTACAGTCCAAGAAACACTACTAAAAGAACTTGCTAAAAATCCAAATATATCTGGAACAGAACTAGTAAAGCTTACTGAGTATAAAAAGCAAAACAGCATAATGACAGCATTAAACAGATTAAAAAAAAGATGTGAAACAAACGAAGAATTAAAAAGAAAAGTCCTAGAACTATGTCCTGACTTCTTTAATATTAAACCTAAAACAGGAAAAACACTACTAACTAAAAAACAAGAAACTCTACTAAAAGAACTTGCTAAAAATCCTAATATAGCAAAAAAAAGATTATCCGAAATTACCGGATACAAAGATCCAAAAGCAATATACCAAACAATATCTATACTAAAAAAGAAATGCAAAACAAACGAAAGCTTAAAAGAAAAAGTTTTAGAACTATATCCAGACTTTTTAAATCCGAAGCCTAAACCAGAAAAGAAAAAACCAGAAAAAAAAGAAAAACCACTACTAACAAAAAAGCAAGAAATACTACTAATAGAACTTGCTAAAAATCCTAACATACCAGGAACAGAACTTGCAAAACTAACTGAATATAAAAATCAAAACAGTGTATGGACAACTTTAAACATACTAAAAAAGAAATGCAAAACAAATGAAGAACTGAAAGCAAAAGTCCTAGAACTATATCCAGACTTTTTAACTCCAAAGTCTAAAACAGAAAAAAAGGAAAGACCATTACTAGCAAAAAAGCAAGAAACACTGCTAAGAGAACTTGCTAAAAATCCTAACATAACAGGAACAGAACTAGTAAAACTTACTGAATATAAAAGTCCAAAAGCAATATACAAAGCAAAATCTATACTAAAAAAGAAATGCAAGACAAACGAAGCACTAAAAATTAAAGTGCTAGAACTATATCCCGACTTTTTAACACCTAAACCTAAACCAGAAAAGAAAAAGGCAGAAAAACAAGAAAGACCACTACTAACTAAAAATCAAGAAATTCTACTAAAAGAACTTGCAAATAATCCAAATATATCAAGCAAAGAACTTGCAAAACTGACAGAATATAAAAATCAAAACAGTGTATGGACAACTTTAAACACGCTAAAAAAGAGATGCGAAACAAACGAAGAGCTAAAAATAAAAGTACTAGAACTATATCCCGACTTTTTAACACCTAAACCTAAACCAGAAAAGAAAAAGGCAGAAAAACAAGAAAGACCACTACTAACTAAAAATCAAGAAACTCTACTAAAAGAACTTGCTAAAAATCCTAACATACCAAGAAAAGAACTTGCAAAACTTACTGAATATAAAAATATTAACAGTATATGGACAACATTAAACAAACTAAAAAAGAAAATCAAAACAAATGAAGAACTAAAAGCAAAAGTCCTAGAACTATATCCTGACTTTTTAACACCTAAGTCTAAAACAGAAAAAAAAGAAAACCCGTTACTTGCAAAAAAACAAGAAAAACTATTAAAAGAACTTGCAAATAACCCCAATATATCAAGAAAAGAACTTGCAAAACTTACTGAATATAAAAATAAAAACAGTGTATTGGCAACATTAAACAAACTAAAAAATAAATGCAAAACAAACGAAGAACTAAAAACAAAAGTACTAGAACTATATCCTGAATTTTTAACACCTAAGCCTAAACCAAAAAAAACATTACTAACAGAAAAACAAGAAACGCTACTAAAAGAACTAGCAAAGAATCCTAGTATACCAGGTAATGAATTAATAAAACTAACAGAATATAAAAACACAAGAAGTATACAAACAACATTAAGTATACTAAAAAAGAAATGCAAAACAAATGAAGACTTAAAAGCAAAAGTGCTAGAACTATACCCTGACTTTTTAAATCCTAAAGTAACTCAAACTCAAGCAAATGTATTAACAAACCAAGAATTACAAATATTACAAAATATATACTTAATTAATCCTCCAAAAACATCATATATTACGTATGAACAATTATCATCTGAACTTCACTATAGTAAATCCAGTATACATCATATAATAAATAAAACTCTAGAAAAAATCGAATCAACTCCAGAAATAAAAGAAGAAATACAAGAAATATGGCCATCTTTTGAACAAGATAAAATAATCCGTGAACATTATAAAAAAAGAAGAAGTATTAAAATACCAAGTCAAGATTTAGAAAAAATAAAATCATTTATTAGACAATATGATATTCCCGAAAATAATGTACAAGAAGAAAAAAGAAATAACATCTTAATAGGCATTCATAATCTAGAAAATTCAATATTTAGTCCTTATGTATCTAAATGTACAGAAGAACAAAAAGCAATGCTTGCCTTAAGATTAGGTTTTATCAATGCACCAGCAGCAACAGAAATAGTAGCAGAACTATTTGGTGTAGAACAACAAGAAGTAATTACTCTAACAAAAAATTGCCTACAAAGTGCAAGACCTACCCTTACAACAAAAACATATCAAAAGAAAAAAGAGAATTAGGAATGAACTCCTAACTCTCTTTTACTTCATCTTCATGAATCTTATCAATAATTTTCTCAATATGTTGGCCATACTCAATAGAAGTATCGTAGATAAATTTTAATTCTGGAGTATGTCTAATATCAATACGTTCAGCAAGCTTACTACGTATAAAAGAACTAGCACCCTCCAAAGCTTCTAATACAGAAGCTCTTTTTGTATCATCAAGTATTGTAAAATATACCTTACAATAACTATAATCACTACTTGTATCACAATCCGTAATCGTTACAAATTTCAAATCTTCATCTCTGACTTCTTCCATCAAAATAATACTAATTTCTTGTTGTATAAAATGATTAAGTCTTTCTATTTTAATATTTGCCATAATAGTTTCCTCCTATCTGGTAACATCCATATTTTATTAAAATAAACTAAATATTATCTTTTAACTTCTACTAAATCGTAAATTTCAATGATGTCTCCTTCTTTATAATCTTGACAATTTTCTAAAGTAATACCACAATCCATTCCTTTAGTAACTTCTTTTACTTGATCTTTTTCATGTTGCAATGTATTAACAGCACCATTATAAACAACGACATCATCACGAATAATACGAGCTTTTTCATTATTTCTAACAACACCAGTAACAACATGACATCCAGCAATAAGTCCTACTTTTGAGAACTTAAAGATTTGACGAACTTCAAGCTTACCAGTTACTTTTTCTTCATACTCTGGATCAAGCATACCTTTCATAGCATCTTCCATATCTTCTACTACTTTATAAATAATATCATAAGTTCTAATTTCTACACCATATTGTTTAGCATCATCAACAGCTTGACTATTAGCACGAACATTAAAACCAATAATAATAGCATCACTAGCTCTAGCTAATACAATATCACTTTCAGTAATACCACCAACAGCACCACGAATAATATTAATTTTAACACCTGCAACATCAATTTTCTCTAAAGCACCACGAACAGCTTCCAAACTACCATTAACATCAGCTTTTAACACTACGTTAATTTCCTTAACACCTTCTTGAATACGACCAAATAAATCTTCTAAAGACATACCACTAAAGTTAGTATCAGCATCTCTTGCTCTTAAACTTCTCTCATCAGCAATATGCTTAGCTTGTTTTTCAGATTCAAAAGCCATAAACTTATCTCCCGCATTAGGAACATCACTAAGACCAGTTACTTCTACTGGTGTAGATGGAGTTGCTTCTACAATATTTTGACCTAAATCATTCTTTAAAGTACGAACCTTACCATAAATAGTACCAGCAACAATAGGATCTCCTAAACGTAACGTACCATTTTGAATAAGTAAAGTAGCAACAGAACCAACTTTATTATTCTTTTTAGACTCAATAACAACACCAGTTGCATAACGAGATGGATTAGCTTTATATTCTTGCATTTCAGCAACTAATAAAATATTTTCTAATAATTCATTAACACCTTCACCAGTAACAGCAGAAATCTTATTAACAATAACATCTCCACCCCATTCTTCTGGCGTAAGACCATTCTCAACTAAACCAGTCATAACACGTTCAACATTAGCTTCAGGTTTATCGATCTTATTAATCGCAACGATAATTGGTACACCAGCAGCTTTAGCATGATCAATTGCTTCTTTTGTCTGTGGCATAACACCATCATCTGCAGCTACAATAATAATAACAATATCTGTAATAGAAGCACCACGTGCTCTCATCTCAGTAAAAGCAGCATGTCCTGGAGTATCAATAAATGTAATTTTTTTACCATTACAAGTAACAGAATAAGCACCAATTGCCTGTGTAATTCCTCCTGCTTCTCCAACTGCTACATTACTCTTACGAATAGTATCAAGTAACGTCGTTTTACCATGATCAACATGACCCATGATAGTTACAACAGGTGGACGCTCTACTAAATCTTCTTCCCTATCTTCAATCTCAAAATTTTCAAAATTAGAAATATCAGCAGTTTCTTCTTTCTTTAATGTCTTATTATAATCAGCAACCAATACTTCAGCAGTTTCAAAATCAATAGACTGATTAATATTAGCCATAACGCCTAATCCCATAAGCTTTTTAACTAATTCAACCGCTGCAACATTAAGCATATTAGCAAGCTCTGAAACAGTCATACCATCTTTATATAAGATAACATTATCATCTTGTACAGCTTCATTCTTTTGTAATTTTTCACGATGTTTATATAGCTTCTTTCTCTCTTTAAAAAACTCTGACTTCTTATTATCATTTTTCTTCTGAGACTTAGGTTTTACTTTTTCAAAAGAAGTAGAATTATCTAAATCAATCTTAGTATTCATTGCCAATTCTTCAGCTTTATCATAAACTTCTTCCTCATAAAGTCTAGACTCTAAATCCTCAATATCACCTTCAACATAATCTTCTTGATCTTGAATTTCATTATCAAGTAAAATAATATCAGTCTCATCTAAAACAGTACTTTCATCTTTATAATTAATTCCAATTTTATCACATAAAGCTTTAATCTCTTCTACTGTTTTTCCTACATCTAAAGCATAATCTTCAATATTCATGATTACCTTCACCTCCATTTTATTTTTCTAATACATTTTTTATTTCCTCATATACACTATCATCTATACTACATTCTAAGTGTCTTTCTAAAACTTTTTTCTTCCTGGCTTGTTCTAATACTTGAACATCTCTTTTAATATATGCACCTCGACCATTCATCTTTCCACTTTCATCAATCATAACATTGCCTTCTGGTGTACGAACAATACGAAGTAATTCTTGTTTTGGTAATTTTTCTTTTGTAACAACGCAAGTTCTTAAAGGTATTTTCCTAACTTTCATAAAACCTCCTTAAAAACAATTATCTAAAGTTAATGCCAGCTTCTCTAGCTTGTTCTGTAGTCTTAATATCAATCTTATAATGCGTAAGTTTACTAGCAAGACGAGCATTTTGTCCTTTCTTACCAATCGCTAAAGAGAAATTATCTCCATCAGCAATAACCATAGCTTCTTGTTTTTTAGGATCAGTAATACATACTGTTAAATCTTTTGCAGGACTTAAAGCATTTTCAATAAAGATAGCTGGATCCTTATCATATTTAACAACATCTAACTTTTCTCCATGTAACTCTTCAATAATACGAGCAATTCTACTACCCTTCTCACCAATACATGCACCAATTGGATCAATATTAGAATACTCTGAATAAACAGCAACTTTACTTCTATTTCCAGGATCTCTTGCTACACTATATAACATAATAGTTCCATCAGCAAGTTCAGGAATCTCAAGTTCAAAAAGTCTCTTAACAAATCCATAATGACTACGACTTAATAAAATAAGTAAGTTTTTACCATTATTATCTACTTTAGTAACATATACTTTAATTTGAGAACCCATTTCAATTTTCTCACCAGGAATAATATCTTTCTTAGGCAAAATACCATTAGTACGACCCAAATCAATAAAATAGTTATCCGTATCCTCTAATGCTACAGTACCAATTAAAAGTTCATCTTGTTTGTCTCCGAACTCTTCCATAATACTATTTCTCTCAGCTTCACGAATCTTTTGAATAACAACTTGTTTAGCAGTAGATGCTGCAACACGTCCAAAATCTTTTGGAGTAACTTCTTTATCAATAGTATCTCCAACTTCTAAAGTTTTATCGATTTTTTTAGCATCACTTACTTTAATTTCAGTCTCAGGATTAAAATAACTTACAGGAGCCTCTTCTTCTTCCTCCTCCTCACCTTCTACTTCCTCTTCATCATCTTCATCAGTATAATGTTCAAATAAATAATCTTCATATTCTTCTTTTGTCATTTTATCATCAGGCACAACTGTTAAATAAGAATAAACTTTAATTTCTCCAGTAGCACGATCAAACAACACTTTTACGTTAGTCTTAGAATTAAAATTTTTCTTATACGCAGAAGTAAGTGCTAATTCCATAGCATCATATACTACTTCTGGATCAATATTTTTTTCTTTAACAATATTATTTAATGCTTTTAAAAACTCTTTACCATTCATATTAATCTTCTCCCTTCTCTTTAGAATAAATATCTACTTCATAAATATCATCATCTAATACATTATTTTTATCTATTATTTGGTTAATAACTCTAGAAGCCTCCGTAATTAGATTTAAATCAATAATACCAACATCACTATCTAAGACAATATTTAATATCTTTTTTCCTTCCTCCATAGATACAAAAACATCATCAATATAGACTTGAAACTCACCTAAATGATCACTCACCAAATCAATTATTTTCTCTTTCATACTTCACCTCCTAGAAATAATAAGGAGCGGGACAAATTTCTTCCCACTCCTTTCTGTACATAGTATAACATACTTTTTGTAAAATACAAACAAATATCTTTAATTTTAGTAACTTTTATGCTATTCTTGAAGAAGAAAAGGAAAGATAAGAAAGGAAGCATTATAATGAATAAAATGAAAAAAAATCAATTAATAAATATGAGAGGAATTATCACTGGTATTATCCTCTTCATCGTATACTATTATAGTTCCTATTTGCAACTAATCCCAATAATTTTATTTAACATTAAAAAAATTACTGGTTCCACCCAAGTAATGTTATCTCTATTTTCAAATACAATATTATTAATAATACTAATTATCTTTTTTAGAAAGCAACTACTGCATGAATGGAAACTATTTAAAGAAAAACTTTTAGAAAACTTCGATACCGGAATAAAATATTGGATTATAGGCTTAATCGTTATGATGGTATCTAATACTATTCTTACATTTGTTTTAAAAATGGGACAAGCAACAAATGAACAAGAAGTTCAAAAACTAATATCCTATCTACCCTGGGTAATGGTAATAAACGCTGGAATCATTGCACCATGTGTAGAAGAAATTATCTTTAGAAAATGTTACAAAAACGCATTTCCTAATAAATGGTTATTCATTGGTCTATCTAGTTTAGTATTTGGTTCATTACATGTAATAACAAGCATGACATCACCTATGGATTTATTATTTATTATACCTTATGGAAGTCTAGGAGCAGCATTTGCTATAATGTATCAAAAAACAAACACAATATATACTTCTATGCTAATGCATATGATTCATAATACAACATTAATAATATTATCAATTATTGCATAAAAAAAATCGCTTGCATGCGATTTTTTAAATTTCTAACCCCTTCTTAATACGAACATCGAAGAACGTTAATAACAAACACAATATACCTTGAAGAATGAGTGTTGAAAAATATGATACCCAGTAATTATCAAATACTAATAAATTCATATATAATAATGTATAAAATAAATAGAAAACTACAAAAGCAAACATATAAGTTAAAAATGTTAAAATAAATGAGCCTGTGGTATTTACTAATAAAAATTGGTAAATAGTTAAATTAACAAATTGACTAACTACATATCCGCAAAATTCTCCACTAATATCATAAAAACTAAAATTTCTTCCAATGACAAAACTCATAACTAACGCAAATAATACTAATAGCAACCCTGACATTGCAATACCAATAACAGATTTAGCATAACCATATTTTTTAGTAATATAGTTAGTCACAAAGTATACTACCGGTAATATAAAAATAGAATATGTCAAAGACAAGTTTTCAACATAAAAGGTATAATCTTTTAAAGAATGAGCAAGTATTACTATAGTAGATAACAATAAAACATATACCCACCATCCATCTTGTTCAACTTCAAGAACTTCTTTTTGCTCTTTAGTATATCTTTTTGGCACACTTCTTCCTCTTCGTTTAACTTTTCTTATATTTTCATCAGTCATATTATCCTACCCTTCCTATTATGAAATCATTGTACCATAATTTTAAAAAGATGAGAAGTAGTTAATTAAATTTTTAACAAAGGAAAAATATGATATACTTGCAGTAAGAAATGGAAGGGAAAATATGGATATAAAAACAATAAAAGAAGAGTTAAAAAAAACTCTCTCTCAAAAAAGATATAATCATAGTATATTAGTTGCCGAAGAAGCAAAAAAATTAGCAAAACATTATCATATAAATGAGGAAAAAGCATACCTAGCAGGATTAATTCATGATATAGCAAAAGAATTAACAGAAGATGAAAATATTTATTGGATTAAAAAAGGAAAATTATCGAAAAACTTAGAAAATAAAGAAAATTTAAATATTAAACACGCCGATATTGGAGCCGTAATAGCAAAAGAAAAATATAATTTAGATGACAATATTTGTAATGCTATAAAATACCATACAATAGGAAATAAAAGTATGGATTTACTAGCAAAAATTATTTACATAGCTGATAAAATCGGTAGAGAAAAAATACCAGAAGCATTAATACCAGTAAAAAAACTAGCCTATCAAGATATAGATAAAGCTCTACTCTATTGTCTAGAAAAACAAAAAATTAGACTAAAAGAAAAAGGTATCAAAATGCATGATGATACAAAAGAATTATTAAAAGAATTACAAAAATAGACTAGCACCTGTGATTTTTCAGGGAAAATGTTACAAAAATAGTATGCCAATTATCAGGGAAAATGTTACACTTTATTTTGAATAGATAAAGATACTGTTAGTCAATTA
>CASEGV010000021.1:0-29279 GCA_949287595.1 uncultured Mycoplasmatota bacterium | reverse complement strand
ATTTTAAATTTTTGAAAATAAGCTCGGATATACAACAATTAAAAAATGAGGAAACCTATATAGAATAAGGGTTTCCTCATTTTAACTGTCAAAGTCAAGATATCTATGAACAATAACTATGTCAATATATATTTCCAAGTAAAATCCAACTTTACAATAGCAAAACAAAAGAGCTATACTAGCTCCTCTAAAATTTTATTTAATTCCGCTACTTCTGCCTCAGTAGTCTTTTCATTTTCTAACTCTTTGTCAAACCAAGCTGGCAGACTAGCTTCTTTCTTAGGACTACTTTTCTTAGAAGTCGTATTTTTCTCAAAGGCCTTCTTTACCTTTTTATGCTCTTTTTCCGCAATCTTCATAGCATCTTCCACTGTCTCAATATTTAATCTCTTCCACTGCCCAGCAATCGCTTCTACATAACTTTTCTTTAACTGCTCATGATTAATCTTTAAAACATAAGCAATCAATACATTAACAACACCAGGATTTAACTTCTGATCTACTAGTAAATTTTCAATTAACCTCTTATCACGATCTGTAGGTTCTGCACCCTTATACTTAGCTTTTAAAAATTGATAAGGAGTCAAATTTTCAAAAGCATAAACCATCTTAGCCCATTTCGAATGATCTCCAGCAGGTTTCTTCAAATAATCAGGTTGTTTATTATAAATTAAAGTCGGTAAATCTCCATTATGTTCAAACTGATAATATTCACGACAACTCTTTCTAAGAAGAGTCTTATCAATCATACCTTTTTCATTTAAAGCATCTCGTACCAATCCTTGCATCGCAAGAGTATCTAATTGATAGGTAAAACTAAGAGCATTAATAAACTCCCTAGTCTCTTTAGAAAAACACTTCTCATGTACCATACTACTAGGAATACTAGAAATAAGTAAATTAAAATCAATTCCCTTATTTAATAAAATATTATTCGTATCTCTTTTCGTAATATCTTGATTAACTTCAAAAGAATTTCCCCGAACAGAAGTAAACACCTCATCAAAAGAAGAGGTAATATCTTCATAATCCTTTAAATTAATACGAGGAATTTTATAATAATTAACAATTCTCTCATACTCTTTTTTACCAAGATTATTAAACAAAACTACATTTAAAATAGGATGCGTTAAAAACTCATGTGCAGACATTGGAGAATAAATTAAATATACATATTGATTAATATTTCCAGTCTTATAATAAGTCTTTAAAAGACCACAGGCTTCTAACTTTTCTCTAGCAATCACAATATCTTCCAACCTTAATTGCATAGTAGCCATCAAATGATGATGTGTCAAATCCCCGCTCATAACTTCCAACTTATCTAAATCATCTAATAAAGTAAAATATAAAGAAACGGCCGTATACCCTATAATAGGTTGATAAAGCATACTAATTAATTTTTTATCTGAATCATTAAGTACCGTCTTATTAATAACAATATAAGTATCCGCAGGTAAAATTGTCCTATTCTTCATTCCCATCACCCTTCCCTATCGTACAATAAAATTAAAAAAAAAGAAAGTAATTTTCTAAGGAATTTGAAGCCAAGAAATAATTACAGAAGGTGTAATCTTAGTAAAATATAAAAAAGTAAGTGCAATTAATAAAAATGGCCCGAAAGGAATTACTTTCTCGTGATTTTTATAAAGTAAGAATAAAGACATAGGCAAAGCAAAAACACTGCCTAAAAAGATAGCAATCGTACCCAGTAATGGATCTAAAACCAGTCCAAATAAAAACATCATCTTAACGTCTCCACCACCAAGACTTTCTTTCTTTAATAGTTTTTCACCACACCACATAATAACATACATTAATAAAAACAAAAAGATACCAGTAAATAAATGATGAACTGCACCTAAAAATCCAGACGATAAAAACTGTACAATCAGAAAATAAAAACTAAAGAAAACTAATACTTCATCAGGAATAATTAAATAGTTAAGATCACTAACAGTAATAATAATAAGCAAAGAAATAATTCCTAAAGCAATCAATAATTCATAAGAAAAACCAAAACTATAATAAGCAACAGCAAACAAAATTCCTGTAAACACTTCCATTAATAATTCCATAATATCAATTTTTTTATGACAATACCTACATTTTCCCTTTAATAAAAGATAAGAAATAATAGGAATAGAATCTATAAAATTTAATTTATGAGAACATTCCATACAATGATATGGAAAAAAATGATAATTATCTTCTGCTAATCTAGTACCAGCAACAGTATAAAATCCACCCAAAAACAATCCTAAAATAAAAAAGATAATTAAATATAAACTATCCATAATTATCCTCCTTACTGCATTTGACCATAAATAGCAAACATAGGCTCAACAATCGATAAAAGAATGATACCAACGACTCCTGCTAGTGCACAAATCATTAAAGGCTCCATCAAACTCTTCAACTGATCGATAACTGATTTATGTAAAGCTTGAAAATGGTCAGCAACTTTTTCCATCATAAGACCAAGCTGACCAGTCGACTCACCAGTAACTAACATTTCATAAGCAACAACCGGAAAAGCCCATTCGCCTCGAAAGGATTCAGAAATAGAATTACCTTTTCCTAAGTTATGCAAGGTCTTATTAATAATTCGCTTATAAATTTCATTATTAGTAATCTTTGACAAAATCTCCATACTATCCGTAATAAAGACACCATGGTTAATTAAAGATGCAAAAGTCTTTGTAAAATTCGCAACTTCATTATAAATGATAATACTCTTAAGAACTGGAATATGCATTAAAAGAGTTTGTACTCCTGTACGAAAATGAACATTTTTCTTATAGGCAAAAATAAATCCAACAACGAGTACTAAAATAATAATAATTAAAAGAATATAATTATCTTTAATAAAATTACTAGCTCCTAAAACAGCAAGTGTAATCGCAGGAAGTTCTGCATCATTTTCTTCGAACATAGAAGCAAATTGAGGAACTAAATAAGTAAGCATGAAAATCAATACCGCAAAAGCAACGGTAAGTACAACACATGGATATGTCATCGCACTAATCATCTGCTTACGAGTTCTCTCCATAGAAGTATAATACTCTGCCATATCATCCAAAATTGATGGCAAATCCCCAGTCATTTCAGCAGTCTTTACCATGTTAATTAATAGCTTAGGGAAAACAGTTTCCTGCTTCATCATAGCACTAGATAAACTCTCACCCTTTAAAAGCTCATAAACAAGTCTTTGAAATGCTTTTTTAGAAGCTGGTTTTGTTGCTTGTTTAGCCAAAATTTTAACTGCATCAACTAATGGAATTCCAGATTTTATATAAGTAGATAACTGAGTCAAAGAAAAAGACAATTCTCCTACTTTCATCTTTGCATGATCATTAATATCTATATCATACCCTGGACGTACTTTAATAGAAACAACTTCATAGTCTTGAGACAACAAAAAGTTACGAACTTCTGTCTCATTTTCTGCTTCAAACGTACCATTTTCTTTCTTACCCATGGCATTAACAATAACATATCGATACTTAATAAGTGGTCTATCAGGAGCTTTTTCTACTGGTTTTTGTCCATGATTAGCATTAAACTCATCTAAATTAGGGGCAGGTGCTTCTTCTTTCTTCTTTTTCTTAAAAAAAGACTTTTTTTCTTTAGGCACAGAAGGTGTATTTGCTACTGCACCATCAGCAGGAGCTACTTGCGGATTACTAGTTTGAGTTACAGATGTATTATTAGCAGGTGTTGCAGTAGAAGGCACACTGTTTTCCTTTTTCAATTTAGGTAAAAAACTCACCATACATCACTCCTATTCTCTAATAAGTATAACATAACATATCTTTTTTTGAAAATAATTAAATTAACTTTTTTTTACAATTGACATATATTAAATTAAGAGGTGATGATATGTATCCAAATCCTTATCTAATGACAACTACACCAAAGTTAAGTTTACTAAGCAAAGGACTATCTTCTATAAAAAACATAAAATGGGGATCATTATTAGAAGGAACACAAAAAACATTAGGAGTAATTAATCAAGCAATCCCTATTGTCTATCAAATAAAGCCAATCGTCAACAATGCCAAAACCATTTTTAAAATTGCCGATTCACTAAAAGAGACACCTACATCATCACAAACAGTAGAAGAAACGTCTAATTCTATAACACAAACAACCAATACTACTAATCAATCAAATAGCCCTATCTTTTATATATAACTAAGTAAAAGAAGGTCGTGGAAATAAAAAAACTCAGGAAATCCTGAGTAATATCATATTGGTAGCGACGGAGGGAATCGAACCCACGACCTTCTGGGTATGAACCAGACGCTCTAGCCAGCTGAGCTACATCGCCATTTACATGCGACAAAATGATTATAACAAATAAAATTTAGTTTTTCAATACTTTTTTTCTTTATTTCTATACAAAATGATATTTTTTAAGTATAATAACAATTACAAAGGAGAAATAATTATGAAACAAAATTATAAAGGAAATATAAATCGTCTATATTTATTAAAACAAGATGGAGAGTATATTCAACAAACAACAACAGAAAAAGAAAACATTTTACTACATAAAAACATTTTCGGTCGCTGGATTCGTGATAACGGAGACGTTCCTTTAACAGAAGAAGAAGCCTTAGATTATGCGTATGATATCGCAGCACAAAATCCAGAGATTCCAGATGGCGAATTAATTGGAGGATATCGCTACTTAGATGAAAGAAGTATAAAACCAGCAACCACAATCAAAGGAAAAATGTTGCAGAAAAAATAAATTAATGAAAGAAAAAATTATATAATTTTAAAAAGAAGCCTTGTATCCAAGGTATACGAAGAATCTTCTTCGTTTTTTTGTGCTCCATTTCTAAGACAATTCGTCGAGCTAATTGCTCTACTTTTCTAGATTCCAATAAAAAAAATAACTTTCTTTGATAGGGATAACTAGATAAAAATTTCCGATAGAACAAAGGCTCTACATATTTTTCCTGAGAATCAATCATAACCTGATTAAATCCAGTAGCATAAGCACCAGGCTCCACCAAACAAAATGAAATACCATGACGAAAAACTTTCTCTTCTTCTTGCATAGTTTTAACAACCTGTGAAATAGCTGCCTTACTAGAACCATACACTCCAAAAAAAGGCATTGGAAACATACCAAGTAAAGAAGAAGTAACAAAAATCTTACCCGCTATCTTTCTATCCACCATATGCCGATATACTTTCTTTAATAACAAAAAAGACCGAAAAAAATTAACTTCATAAATATTCCGAAGGCTCTCCTCATTCATATATAAAATACTGCCTGCTGTACCAATTCCTGCATGATTAAATAAACAATCAATATCTAAAGAATCGGCAATATTAATATCATCAGATAGTAAATCAAGTTTAAAGCATACAGCAGGAACACCTTCCCTTTCCAACCTTTCTCGTAACACAAACACCTCTGCTACACTTCTACAAGTCATATATACCAAATGACCACGTCTAGCAAGCATCACTCCAACTTGATAGCCAATACCAGAAGCAGCACCTGTAATTAAAACTCGCATAAGATCACCTACTATTACTATAACCAAAAAAAGAAATTCTATATCAAGAATTTCTTTTTATGATAAAGGATACACCTTTTTTCTCATTTTTAATTGTAATATCATAATTCATAATATTTAAAGTCTTTTTAACAATCGAAAGTCCTAAACCAAACTCTCCTTTAATTCCTTTCCGGAACGGAGTAAAGATTCCTTCAAGAAAATCATCGTCGATGCGTTCACCATCATTATAAAGAATAAGTTTGTTTTGTTTTGCAGTAATTTTTATAGTAGTATTAGCATATCTCATAAAATTCGAAAGCAAATTATCAAAAATGGTTTCCCAATGTTCCATAGTACCATAATACTTTGACTTTTTATCAATATCCGTAACAAAATTAATTTCTTTTCTATGAAACTTAAATTTTTCAACTTCAATAGTGATAATTTGCTCCATATCGACTAATTTAGATTCAATATTTTTAGAATTTTTAAGATAATCAAGTTTATTTAAGTAAAGAAGTGAGTGTACTTTTTGTTCTAATTTGTCAGTCTGCTGTTTAATAACTCGAAGTGCGGTATTACTATCTTCAACATTATCTTCAACAGCTTCAATATATGATTTTATAACGGTGAGAGGTGTCTTAAAATCATGTGATATATTTTGATACATCTGATTGCGATATTCTTCTTGATTAATTAAAGAAATTCGCATATCTTCGATTGCTAAAGCAAGAGATTTAATCTCGTCATCAATTTCAAAATTAATATTATGATTATAATCTGGATTATCAATATGATCTATCTTATCTTTTAATTTTTCAATCTTCTTAACAACAAAGGAAGACCAAATAACAAGAAGTAGACCAATTAACAAACACGTAGACAAAACTATTGGAAAGATGGCACTTAAAATTGCGGCTTTCGTTTCATTGATATAACTATCATTTGAGATAGCAACTTTTGTAATTTTATCTTTGGTAATTGTATAGTAGTAGTAAGTATCATGATCATAGTTAAATTTGCCATAATCATCTTTAATATAGGATAATAATTTATCAGTATCACTGATATTTATCACTTGTTGTATATTTTCACTGGTTGTCATTGTATCATCTACAATATATATATAAGCAACTTCTGTATTAAGTAAAGATTTATCAATACGATTATTACCTACAAATTTTAAGGGTTCACTTAAATAAGTATAAATATTTTTTTCGGCTACTGGAATTAACATCTTGGGAAGAATAACACCTAAGGAAATAAACAGAATAACAAACGCAACTCCGATTAAAGCAATCAACTGATGACTTAGTTTCGTTTTTCTAAATTTCATGATAAACGATACCCGTATCCATAAACAGCACTAACATTAAGTAAAGGCATCTTTTTTCTAAGTCTTCTTACTAAATCATCGACTGCTCTATCGGTTCCAAAATAATCTTTTCCCCAAACAGAATCTAATATTTCTTCCCTAGAAAAACATTTATTTTTATTTTTAACAAATAGCAACAACAAGTCAAATTCTAATGTTGTAAGTTTAATTTCTTTTCCTTTTTTATCTAAAGCAACACGTTTATCAACGTCGATTGTATAATCATCATATTTAATTAATTGCTTAGGAGTATCTTTATATACTCTTTTTAAAATTTTATCTACACGTAAGACTAATTCCTTACTAGAATATGGTTTTGTGATATAATCATCGCTACCTAATTCCAATCCTAAGATTTTATCTAAATCTTGATCTCTTGCGGAAGTAAAAATGACAGGTACATTGCTATCTTGCTCCCGGATAGCTTTGATTATATCATAGCCATTGACATCATCTCCTAACATAATATCCAGTATCCAAAGATCAACTTTATTGCCGATGTAATCAATCGCATCGCGTCCTTTGGTAAATGAAACAACTTGATAACCAGAACGTTCTAAATAGGTCCGAATAAGGTTTGATAAGTCAATTTCATCTTCAACAAAACATATTGTATACATAATTACCACCTACCAATAGTATAACACTATTCCCTGAATTCTTCTATAACCTTACGGGCATCGCCTCCTTTAATAAGAATAGTTTACTTTTTTGAATTCCACATCCATCCTTTCTAATCTATATAAAATAATATTAATAACTTAACTGAACATCTTCTATTTTCTTATCTATCATCCTCCTCTTGACAATATAACTATATCGTATAAATGTGTAAGAATTATTAAATAATTATGGGAAATTATGGGAAACTAATTTCCAATGAACAATTTTTCTATCATATCCTCCTTTCATGTTGCCAGTATAAAATAGTATTATGAAAACCATTTGATAAAAATATGGGAAATTATGAAAAAAAAGAAGACCAATTAGTCTTCCACACGAACGCTTCCAAGATAAGAAAAGATATTATCATCATTAAAGTAATCATCTTCTAAACCGGAATTACCAAAAGAAATACTATATTTATTACCATTATCATCATAGAAATAGAACCAGTAATTATTTTTTTGCTTAACAAGATAACCCTGAAAATCTCCTTCAATATAATATAAATCTCCTTCTGGTAATAAAGAATTTACTAAATTCCACATAATATAATAATCTCTCACATCAGAAATTTTAGAAAACAAACTAAATTTCTCATGTTGATGTTCTTCAAAATAATGTAATACATCTATAGTAGAAGAAAACTGATATTTTTGCTTAAACTCTGAAACATCTACTTTATCATCAACAGATAAAATATCACTATCAAAATCTCCTTCTACTTCACCAGCCAAAACATAACGCTTTTGGGCATCTGTATAACCAATAACATCATCATCGGCCTGAATCAAAGAAAAGCTATCAGGAAGACAAACAGAAAAATCTCCAAATGTATAATCACATGTCCTATTTTTCTCTAACGTAATCGTATCTTGAAAGCGAATAAAATCATCCGTTTCTAGTCTATATCCAAAATAAATAATAAATCCCCTAACAGCTAAATAAACAATAAAAACAAAAACTAGTAAGATAACAATAATTCTAATACTTTTACTTTCCTTATTATTTTTACTAACACCCTTCTTCACTACTATCACCTCTATTATCATTATAAAGGAAAAAAAAGAAAAAGAAACAAATTATTTCCTTTTCTTTGTATAACAATGTAAAATCGTATATTCACTCTCTTCTCGCTCAGTATCTCTAAAAAAACCAGAAGCACAAGCAACCTTAATACTACTAGAATTAAAAGGACTAATAAAACATTCACAAAAATCAAGTTGATAAACTTTATTTCGTAACATTTCATCACTAACAACACTTAAAGTATTCTTCATATATCCATGTCCTCTAGCTTCTTTTACTAAAGCATAAGAAAAATCAACATAGGAAAACTTCGGCGTAGATAAAATTCCAGAAATATCTAAAAAACCAATAGGAGAATCTCCATAATAAATAGAAAAAGCAGAACTATATAACTCATCATGTTTTAAATATCCTAAATTTAAAAATGTATCTTTTTCTAAATTCCAAAGAAATCCTTGACTTCCCTCCTCTGCTACTTTGAGAGGATCACCATAGACATCTTCATCCATCGTTAAATGATGCAATAACCATACATCCTTCTCATTATCTGGTTCTATTTTCTTCATCTGTAATAAACCTTGAATTGGATAAAATTCCATACCCTTCCCCCTTAATTAATAATTCATTTTAAAATGAACACTACTTAAAATATCATAAACAATATCATCTGTAAAGTAATCCGTATCACTAGGTGAATTCAAAAAAGTAATCTCATATATTTTATTATCACGATAAAGATAACTATAGTAATTACGAGATTGCTTAATAAGATAACCATAATAATTACCTGTAAGATAAGAAATATCCCCGCTAGGAAAACTCATATCAAATAGCACCTTACTAAGATAAGACATTCTAATATCAGATACTGGTGTAAAAACAGTAATAGAATCATCAGCATGCTGATCTAAATAGTGTAAAACATCGACTAAATTATGGATCTGATACTCTTCCAAAACAGAACTAAAATTATCATCAACATCATCACTTTCTAGAATCTGTTGAATATTTTTTTCTAAATCATTATCCAAAACAGTACTAATAACAACATGCGTTTCTAAATCAAAGTAACTAATACCATTCTTAACATAGGTTTTATTCGTATCCATAGAAAACTGTTCTGGAAGACAAATAGAAAAATCTCCAAAATCTAAATCACATTCCCGACTAGTTTTAATATCAACATTACCTTGAACAGGACTATATTGAAAATTAGTAACACGATATTTAACATAAACTAAATATCCCTTATAAAGAAAAAAAGAGATAAAGAAAAGAACCACTACAATAAAACCAAATTTTAAAACTTTCCCAATAACTTTCATATAATCACCCTACACTATCATCTATTCCATATAAAAGTAATCCATAACCGCTTTCGCAACCATCACATCTTGATCATCATAAATATCTGCTTGATAAACAGAAATATTTCGTCCTGTCTTAATAGCATTCACAACTACTTTAATCTTACTTCCACGAGCAGCATGCAAATACTCAATATGAGAATTCAAAGTAACAGCTTTTCTTCCTGTTGCGCGAGCCGCTACACCACAAGCAGTATCTGCAAGACCAAACATAAATCCACCATGAACAACACCATAATAATTCATAGCTTCTTCTCGAACATCTGCTTCCATCACACAATAATCTTTCTTAATATCTACTAACCGGTACTGATTATGTTGAATAAATCCACCGATATTCTCCATATATTTTTTCCCAAACTCTAATAATTCCTGATCACTCATAATACTCCTCCTAACTATAATTCTTCCAACTTCTCTACAGCATCTTCTATCGTTTTAACAGGAATAATCTTAATATCTAACTTATCCTCTTTTGCAACCTTTTTACAAGTCTTATAATTATCTCCTGCAGGTACTAAGAAAACGTCAGCATCACCTTGAACAGCACCAAGTAATTTATACTCTACTTCTCCAATTTCACCAATAGAACCATCTGCTTCAATAGTTCCCGTACCAGCAATATTTAATTTCTTAGTCAAATCTTTCTTCGTTAACTGATCATAAATAGATAACGTAGTAATAAGTCCAGCCGAAGGACCTGACTCATTCGCTTCAAATTGAAACTCTACCTTAGGATCAACATCGTACGTAGAAACAGCTTGTAACGCAACCCCTAAAATTTTTCTATCATCTTCTTCATATAACTTACAAGTAACCTCTTGTTCCTCTCCATCTCTTAAAATAGTAACCAAAACCTCATTACCTTCTACTTTCGATAACTCTTGTTGTGCATCATCTAAGCTACTACACTCTTTTCCATTGACTTTTAAAATCTCATCCCCTACTTCTAACGGATTACAATAATCATCAAAAGAAACAATAACATAAAGCTTTGTATTAACAAGACGACAAGGCTTGCCTGCTAATTGATAAGCATAATAAATAGCATTACTATTAGAATACTGAAGATCTAATGTATTACGAAACTCAATATCTAAATAATCCTCGTCTTCTGTATATTTATAATCATTCATGTTAACTCTTTTCCAATGAGGCATAACATAACTAAGTAAATAACTAAGTGTTGTTCCTTTTAATTCAGACACATAAGACAAATTAAAACTTCCCTTACTCTGATATCCATCTTCCACAACAACACGACTAGAAATATCACTAATTCCTCCCCCTATAACAATATAATAATTCACTGGCCATATACAAGCAACATAAAAGACAACTAAAAATAAAATAAATTTATATTCAGATTTAATAAAATTCTTAATCTTCTCATACAATTTCTTAAACATGAATCTACCTCCATGATACATTATAACAAAGAAATGAGGAAATATGAAAAAAAATAAAAAAAGTAATATAATTCTAATCACATTAATCTGTCTAATGATTCTATATATTATAAATTCTACCCTAATAACCAAAAATATATTAATATATACAAAACTATTTTTAGAAAAACTATTTCCAGCCAGTTTTTTATTCTTTACTTTCTCTAGTCTATTAATAGATTATAATATTATAGAAAAAATAAGTAATACCCTAAGAATAAATGGAGCTAATTTCTATGTAATAGCAATGAGCCTAATTAGTGGATTCCCAAGTGGTAGTAAATACACCAAAGACTTATTAGAAAAAAACTTAATTACAGAAAAAAATGCTAATTACTTAATCAAATTTACACACTTTCCCAATCCCGTTTTTATATTAGGACCAGTCTCTTTATTATTTCCAAATAAAACTTACGCTCTAAAAATATTAATTTGTATCATTACTGCAAATTTTATAATTGCCTTAATAAATCATCCCAAAGAAAAAAATACTCTCCCGATAAAAAGAAAAGAAACTACATCGTTTGCTAAAGCTTTACCCAAAGCCATACTTTCTTCTTGTAAAACTCTAATCATTATTTATGGTACCTCTATTTTCTTTTATTTAATAATTACCATGATAAATCACTATATAAACTTACCTTTGCCAGAATATGTATTGATTAATGGAATTTTTGACTTAACAAACGGAACATTTTTAACCAGTTTAATTGCTAATAATACACTAAGAAGTATGTATATTATCTTCTTTTTCTGCTTTGGTGGACTATCAGTACATATGCAAACAAAAAGTATCATTGCTGATACTAAAATAAAATATAAAAATTTTCTAATAGGCAGGATTGCTCAAACAATCATAGCCTGCCTATTATTAATACTAATAATTAATTGGTGAAACAATATCAATAGAATGTTTCGAACTTAAATCTGGATGAGATAATACAATACGAATAGAAAAAATAGAATCATTGGCAACAACATTAACTTCATTAATTTGCAAACTATAAACCGTATGTTTATTACCAGAACCATCCAAATTTTCAATTTCTTCATGACCTAAATCAGGTAAAGGATAATCTGTTAAATCTCCTTCTGGCCCGTAACTAATAGAAAACTCATCCCCCTGATTAGCCGTAATTCCTCGACTTGTACATAACTCATCTACTTCGGATGCATCAATAGCAGCACAACCAAATACTTGTCGCACCTCTAATATTCTTCTACTACCATCCCGAAGGGTTAAGGTTACACGATATCCTACCGGCGTTCCAGCTTCAACCATAGGTTCCGCTCTAGCAGCAGTAAGTCCATTTTTAATAATATCATCTTGAATATCTTTAGTAAGTAAATTCTTATAAGTAACTAAACTAAGTTTATAAGAAGCTATCGTCTCTTTCGTCTTTAAATCCATAATTCCATTATACATAGAAATAACGATAATAACCACAATAACAAATGTTATTAAAATCTCTATTGCCGTCATTCCTTTATTATTTAATCTCTTTATCATCACTTTCAACCCTATCTATTATATTTTTCTCATATTACTACTACATTCCCCATTGACAACTTGTACTAACAGTACCATTATTAACACTTTGTCCTTGGTTAGCCATTAAAAAGTCGTAACATTTAGAACCTTCCCAACATCGAAATCCACCATATAAATTAGCACCAAACCAGTTATAACCTTTATTATTTCCAGTATAACATTGCCAGTTAAAAGTACCAGGTGCAAACATAATAGTAACATCAAAATCATAATCATTAGCGCCTTGTGTGAAATTACTAGAGAACAATTCTGGTGTATAACCTGTAAAAGTAAACCAGCAAACAGATTTTCCACTTCTATCACAATCAGCACCGCTAAGAATTTCGCCATCTTCCTCATCAGGTTCCTCTGGTTCTTCAGGAGTCGTACCACCGCCTCCACTTTCACCACCACCTGGATTTACGGGAGGTGTAGTACCACCGCCTCCGCCACCACCAGAAGGAGGAGTAATAGGAGGAGTAACCGAACCAGTAGAAGGTCTTAATATTTCCATATTAGAATAAGTATAATAAATGTCACTATTTTCATCACTATCCATATGACGTTCAAACTCGATTAAAACTCGATACTCTGCTCCATTAAGCGAAGCAAAAGAATAATTAGGCAAATACTCAAGATAAGCAGTAAAATTATTACCTAAAGTAGATGCCAAACTATCATCATCTTGAAGTTTTTGCTTAAACTCAGTTAAATCATAATCCGTAATAATAGCCTGTTTAATATTCATCCTATTAAACATCTTATTACAAAAAGACACTTCCTCAGAAGAAGATAAGTCACTACATTGAAAAACAGCATATTTATTACTACTAATTGTATCCGCAGGACCACCGCTACCATAGAAATCATAAGTACTTCCTTGAATAAAACGTTTTACCCAGTAAGCACTATATTTACTATCGACATCATCATAAAACTCGCGTCTTTCATATTCTCCAGCTAAAGGATAAAAATTAATGTAAATAACAGAAAATACTGCCATAACAAAAACAGTAACTACTAAGGTTTCAACCAAAACAAAGCCCTTATTATTTTTTTTCATCTTTTCACTCTACTTTCTTGCTATTCTGATAAAACTATTATATAATAAAATAAGATAAAATACCATAGTAAAAAACAAAGATAGTTCAAAATAAAAGGGGTTGTGACACTATGATAAAATTTGATTTTACAAAGACGCCAATTACACAAATTGCCGACTATGTCATCATATCAGCAGCAAAATCAAATGCTTCAGATATTCATTTTGATCCAAGAGAAGATGGCATGATGATACGTTTTCGTATTGATGGAGATTTACAAAATTTTACATATATACCAAAAACATATGAACGAAACCTAACAACACGACTAAAACTGTTGGCAAATATGAATATCACCGAATCACGCCTACCTCAAGATGGAGCCATCAAAGGAAACTTTGGTGGTACTTATTTGGATATGCGTGTATCTTGTCTTCCCCTAAATGAAGGTGAAAAAATCGTTATTCGTATCTTAGACTATTCTAGAAGTTTACAAGGATTGGATTACCTAGGATTTAACGAATCTAACCTAGCAAGATTAAAACGAATGATTCAAGTACCAAACGGTATTATATTAATTACAGGAGCAACTGGTTCAGGTAAATCTACAACAGTATACTCTATACTACAAGCCTTAAATAAAGAAGAAACAAATATTATTACTGTAGAAGACCCTATCGAAATGAACATTGAAGGAATGAATCAAGTACAAGTAAATGCCGAAATAGGAATGACCTTCGCAGCCGCTCTTCGTTCTATATTACGTCAAGATCCTAACGTTATTCTAATCGGAGAGATTCGTGATAGTGAAACAGCCCAGATTGCCGTACGTGCCGCAATTACTGGACACTTAGTTTTATCAACAATCCATACCAACAATACACTATCAACAGTAGAACGTCTGCTAGACATGAACGTAGAACGTTACTTATTATCTACCGCCCTAACCGGTATTATTTCTCAAAGACTTGCTAAAAAAATATGTACAAAATGTCGTGTAGAAAGAGATACAACAAAATTTGAAAAAAAAGTATTTAAAAAATATCTACATAAAGATGTTAATAAAATCTGGGATATAAATCCTGATGGCTGTGATGCCTGCCGTAAAGGATATAAAGGACGTGTCGCAATACAAGAAGTACTAGAATTAGATGATGAAATGCGAAACGCCTTAAATAATGAAACAATAAGCAAAGACGAATTATCAAAATTAGTATATAGCGATAAAGTAATTACAATGTTACAAGATGCTTTAGGCAAAGTATTAGATGGAACAACTAGCTTTGAAGAAGTATTACGTGTTATTGAAATAGAAGATGCCGAAGATTTCTTTGAAAATGATACAGCCGAAAAATTAAAGGAAAAGGAAAAAGAAAAAGATGCCCAAATTAAAGAAGCACTAGAAAGGCAAGCCGAAAAACAACAACAAGAACTAAAGCAAGAAAATAAAAGTGCAAATTTAGAAGAAGTAACACTAGAAAAAAAAGAAGAAAAGAAAGTCATACCAGCAGTAATACCAACGGCAGTAAATACAGAAACAACGCCAATCAAAACAACGAGTCCCGATAAACCAATAAACACCATGGAAAAAATCAATAATATTGAAGAAAAGAAAGAAGAACAATCACGTGTTCCTAAAATTCCAATTAAACCAAATCCTACTGTTCAAGTAACTACACAAGCAACACAGGAAACTACAACCACACCTACCCAACAACAAATTACCAATCCAGCTATCAATCAAAAAATAACAAATCCTATAACTTTACCATCAGGACAAATAAATAATAATATAAAACCAATGCTACAACCAAAAGAACAATTACAACAAATACAAGAACAAATTAAAATCCAACAAGAAGAGATGGAAAAACATAAACAACCATTATCAGCAATGCAACAATATGAACAACAGCTACAACAACAAAGGCAACAAACGACACCTGCTCCTTCCATACCACTAGTACAACTTACCCAAAATTAAAAGACCTAATTGCTACTAACAATTAGGTCTTTATTCATACAATACTCTCTAAATATTCAAGTATTTCATCATTAATATCAGAAACATCACGAATAACGCCATCTTTAACACATTCAATTCTCTTCCAATTATACATCTCAGAAAGTTCAATATAGGCATCTTCCGCATTTTTCAAATGTTCTTCGGAACGCTCATGCTCATCAATAACTTTCCTATTCTTTCGTAATTCTAAAGAATACTGATAAGGCATATGTAAAAAAATAGTATAATCTGGTTTAGGCAATTGCAATAACCAATACTCTAACTTATCAATCCATTGATACATTAGAAATCTTTCCTCTTTATCTTGTATCTTACTTCCTTGATGAGCTAGATTTGAAGTCGTATAACGATCTAAAATAACATAATAACCATCATTTAAATAAGGAAGAAGTTTTTCCATATTATATTTTCTATCCGCTGCATAATATAAAGAGGCAATATGTGGATCAACTTTATCTGCTCCTTCTTTAAAAAAGCCAGCAGAAATTTCTGGATTACCAAGATAAGGACCACCAACAATTCTACCCGTAGGTGAATCATACATCGGAAATCCAAAATGTACACATTTCTTTCCTTGCTCCTTTAACCGCTTTTCCAACAAAACAGACTGAGTCTCCTTACCAGAACAATCTGTCCCTTCAATCACAATAATTTTGCCTTTCATATCAAAGCCTCCATTAATTCACATATTCTTCTCTATCATATCAAAAAATAGATAATATCGCAACTAAAAATAAGTGTCCAGTTAGACACTTATTCTATTATTATCATCAAAAGGTACAAGTAAAAACTTACGACTAGCCAAATAATCACACATATGAACAAAATTCTGATACTTTGTCTTAGGAGCTTCTAACACTTCATTACCATCATAATCCTTAGTCCATGGTCCCATGTGTGTCTTAATAACAGAACAAAGTAACTCTATTTCGGCATCACTCATAAGTAAATCTTCCTTATGTTCCATAATATAATTAGCCATTAAAATAGGATGGTCAACACGAGTATATTTTTCTCTTGGAATACCTAATTTTAATCCATCATGAAGTAACAATCCCATCAACATAATATCTTTCTCAATACTTGTATATTTATCACCAATAGATGGATCTTGTAATAACTCATACCCTATTCTAACCGCAGCCTTCGTATGACGAAGAAGTCCACCTTCTCCTAAAGAATAACTAGGATGGTATTTACCAGTAGAAGATGCAGGAACTAAAAAAAAGTAATCTGGTAGCAACACTATCATCGTACGACAATCCTCCTGAATAGTCTCATCTTTAATATATCCTAATTCCACTTCAAACTCATCTATTTTATTCATAACAACACTCCTCCAATAATCTAACAAGAATTTCATTACTAAGATAAAAATATTTCTCTGGAATCGCTAAATACTCATCATCTTCTATAAGATAACCTTCTCGAACTAATTCTAAATAAGAATAACAGTCTTCCAATTTCATTGAATATTTATCAAAAAAATTCTTCTTAGAAATACCTTTCTTAGTCCTAAGATGTAAAATCACTTCATATTCCATTTTATCATAAATACTTAATTTTTCTTCCAAATATCGAAACTTCTTTTGTAAATAATGTGTAATACTACGAGTATTAGTATAACGAATATCTCCTAAATAGCCACTAGCACCAAGTCCAAAACCATAATATTCCCGGTTCTGCCAGTAACATAAATTATGCCTTGAAGAATATCCCTCTTTACAAAAATTACTAATCTCATAATGCGTATAATCAGATAACTTAGAACAAATTACCTCATACATCTTTGCATCCAACTCTTCAGATATAGATTGTTCTTTGTCTAAATATAATTTCGTATGCTCTTCTAAAATTAATGAATAAGTAGAAATATGAGGAATAGCTAAACGTTGAATAAAATCGATATCTTCTTCCACCTCTTCTAAACTTTCTCCTAAAAAAGCATACATCAAATCAACATTAATATTACAAATACCAATTCTCTTACAATAGAAAATGATATGGCGAACATACTCTAAATCCAAACTACGTCCCATCTTTTCTAAAATCCAAGCATGAGTAGACTCTAGACCAAAACTAATACGATTCACTCCATATTTCTTACAAATATCTAACTTAGACTCTGTAATACTATCAAAATTAGCTTCAATCGTAACTTCACAAGAAGAAGATTTTTTGAAAACAGATAAAATAGAAAATAATTTTTCTAACTCACTATCAGATAAACTACTAGGAGTTCCTCCTCCAATATAAATTGTATCTAACTCTTCTCCTTGATAATAGGTATCAATTTCTAACTGTAATGAATCTAAATATTTAGAAACATATTCCTTATCATAAAACAATTTACAAAAATCACAATAACTACAAATCTTTTTACAAAATGGAATATGAATATAACAATTTCTTACACTACCCATAGCAATACAACTTCCTTATATTAGATTATGAATAATAAAACAATCATAACCTATCATCCATAAAACAAAAAAAGCATCCTGAAAATGATGAATATCATTCCAATCAACAATTCTTCTATTATCATATTCTGTCATACAAATTAAAGCATTCGCAATCATCTCTTCCTCTATAATAATATTATCACTCAACCATAAATGACTAATTCATTTGATTTTTGATACATTCAATTTGTTTTTGATATACTTTAACAGACTCTTCTGCTTTTTGCTTCTGAGAATTCGTCCTATTTAACAAAGACTGTAACGCTAATTGATAATTTCCTTCTAAAGAAGCAAATTCTGGAATGGTACGTTTAGGAACATCTTCCATATAATTCACATTATCACGTTCAAATAAACAAAACATACTATCTAACGGATAATTACTACGGTACTCACGAATTAAATCATCTCGACTGACCCAGGGCAACAAAATATAACTATGAATATGCTGCACACCTTTATTAAGTAACAACTTACCATTAGAACCAGTAGGCATAAAATAATCAGTATTAATATTTTTCAATTGATTAATATCACAGTATCCTCCACAAAAATAACTTACATCAACATCAACATGATATTGCGAAAAAGCATTCAAAAGTGCACTGGTATAGTCCATAATATCCTGATTATCAATAATATATCGCTCATCCCTCTTACTAATATCAATCATAGCGTTAGCTAACACCCTATTATCACTCATAAAATATTTCATAAACTCACATCACTTTCTATTATTTATCACTAGTAGATAAAATTGACAAGAATGCTTCTTGTGGAACTTCAACACTACCAATCTTTTTCATTCTCTTTTTACCCTCTTTTTGTTTTTCTAATAATTTTTTCTTACGCGTAACATCTCCACCATAGCATTTGGCTAAAACATTCTTACGAAGTGCCTTAATATCAGTTCTAGCAATCACATGATTACCTATCGCTGCTTGAATTGGCACTTCAAACATCTGCCTTGGAATAATCTCTTTTAACTTTTCAACAACAACTTTACCACGATTATAAGCAAAATCTTTATGCACAATTACCGATAAAGCATCGACAACATCACCATTTAATAAAATATCCATCTTAACTAAATTACTTTCCTTATAACCAATAAACTCATAATCAAAAGATGCATATCCCTTAGTATAAGACTTTAATTTATCAAAAAAGTCATAGACAATCTCTGATAGAGGAAGTTCGTAATGAATCGTTACCCTACTTTGATCTAAATATTCCATATTAAGAAATGTTCCACGTTTATCCTGACAAAGTTCCATAATTGGACCAATATAATCAGTCGGTGTAAAAATACTAGTTTTAACATAAGGCTCCATAGTCTTAGATATCACTTCTCTTTTAGGCATTTTTGTAGGAGAATCTACCATCATCTTAGAACCATCACTAAGTATTACCTCATAGACAACTGAAGGAGATGTCGCAATCAAATCAATACCAAACTCTCTTTCAATTCTCTCTTCAATAATCTCCATATGTAAAAGTCCTAAGAAACCACAACGAAATCCAAATCCTAAAGCCTTAGAAGTCTCCGGTTCAAAAGATAATGATGCATCGTTTAATTTTAACTTTTCTAATGCCTCTCTTAAATCTTCAAACTTACTAGCATCAATTGGATAAAGTCCTGAATAAACCATAGGCTTCATTGGCTGATATCCAGGTAGTGCAACATCTGCTGGATTACTATCCAAAGTAATCGTATCTCCTACCGAAACATCACTAATACTTTTAATAGATGCATATAAATAGCCAACTTCCCCTGCTTTTAAAGAAGAAACCTTAACTTCTTTTGGCGTATTAATCGAAAGTCCTACAACATCATAGACTGCACCCGTATCCATCATACGAATGATATCCCCTACTTTGACTTCGCCTTCTACAACACGAATACTAATAATAACACCACGATAAGCATCAAATAAACTATCAAAAATTAACGCTTTTAAAGGTTTTGTATAATCCCCGGTTGGAGCAGGAATCTTCTTAATGATAGCTTCCAACAACTCATCAATACCTACACCAGTTTTTGCACTAGTAAAAATAATTTCATCTTTAGAAAATCCAATATTCTCAAGCTCTTCTGTCACCTTAGGAATATCTGCACTAGGTAAGTCAATCTTATTAACAACAGGAATGACTGTCAAATTATTATCGAGTGCCAAATACAAATTAGCTAGCGTCTGTGCCTCTACTCCCTGAGCTGCATCAACAACAAGTAATGCTCCTTCACAAGCAGCCAAACTACGAGATACTTCATAAGAAAAATCAACATGCCCTGGAGTATCAATTAAATGAAAATAATAATCTTCTCCTTCATGATGATACGTAAGTTGTACAGCATTTAATTTAATAGTAATACCACGCTCACGTTCAATATCCATAGAATCTAACATCTGACTCTTTAATTCACGCTTTTCAATAGCACCAGTTTTTTCCAAAATACGATCGGCAAGCGTACTTTTACCATGATCTATATGTGCAATAATACAAAAATTTCTAATATTCTCTTGTTTCATAAACTTGCCTCCACAGAACTTATTATAACAAACTTCTAAAAGAAAAGATAGAAATATCTTCTATCTTAAAAAATAAGACTACTAATAAAGTAAACAATAAACCCTATAATAATAGCACCAGTAATAACTAATATTTTAAGAACTAATATATTAGGCTTCTTAGACTTTCTAGGTTTAGAAGAACTATCAGAACCAGATGAATCAAAATCATCAAACTTAGACTCTTCTTCTAAATCGTCATCTTTTTTATCAATAATATAATTTTCTTCATCAGGTACATACATAATAGTCCCTCCTATCATAATTTAATTATACCTAAGAAACTAAAATTCGTAAATTATTTCTTAGAAAAAGGCTTATATTTTTGAATAATCCATTCACTAACCTTAATGCCATCCATCGCAGCAGTAGTAATACCTCCAGCATAACCACTCCCTTCACCACAAGGATAAATACCAGAAATATTTGCTTCTCCCTCTTCATCTCTTATGATTTTTACTGGTGATGACGTTCGACTTTCAACTCCGGCAAAAATAGCATCTTCCCTATCAAAACCAGTTATTTTTCTACCAAAGGCTGGCATTGCTTCACAAATAGCAGAAGAAACATAATCAGGTAGTACATCTTTCAAATCAGAAAACTGATACCGTCCTTTCATAACTGGTTGAATATCTCCAAAAGAAGTAGAAAAAATACCATCTTTAAAATCTCCATATAACTGGACTGGAATATAACCAGAACCAGCGAAATAAGCACGTTTTTCTAATTCTCGCTGAAATGAAACTCCATCTAATGGATGATGGCCAAAGTCATCTGGTCCTACAGTAACAACTAAAGCACTATTAGCATTTTCGCTTCCTCTATCGTGATAACTCATCCCATTAACTGCAAGAGATTCTTCTTCACTAGAGGCATTCACAACATATCCACCAGGACACATACAAAAAGAATAAACTCCACGGCCTTTCTTCGTAGTATAAGTTAATTTATAATCGGCAACCGGAAGTCTAGAATCCAAGCTACCATATTGACTAAGTTGAATCATCTTCTGTGGATGTTGTACCCTGATGCCAACCGCAAACGGTTTTGCTTGCATCAAAACTCCTCTATCATATAACATCGAAAAAGTATCTCTTGCACTATGGCCTATCGCTAAAACTAAAACAGAACAAGGAATAATCTCTTGATGATTTACTTCAATTCCAACCAACTTTTGATTAGAAATCACTAAATCCGTAAGACAAGTAGAATATAAAAACTCTCCACCTAAACGAATAATACTATTTCTAATATTTTTAACAACATCCCTTAACAAATCTGTTCCAATATGTGGTTTTTGTAAATACATAATATCAGCTGGTGCACCATGTTCTACAAAAATAGAAAAAACTTTCTTACCTCGAAAATACTTATCTTTAACAAGAGTATTTAGCTTACCATCAGAAAAAGTACCTGCCCCACCTTCTCCAAACTGAACGTTAGAATTAGGATTTAAAATACCCTGCTCCCAGAACTTAGTAACAGTCTCTACTCTCTCATCAACTCGCTCACCCCGCTCTATAACCAAAGGATGATAACCAGCTTTCGCTAACATATAAGCACAAAATAATCCCGCAGGACCAGTTCCTACTACAACAGGACGACTAGATAGATTAACATTTCCAGGATGAGGTGCTTGATACTCCTCTTCTGGTGCTAAAAAGATATCTTTAGAAGCAACTTTCTTCAAAATTCGCCCTTCCTCTTTTACTTTAACATCCACTTCATACACATAATGAATATCATTCTTCCTTCTAGCATCTAAGGATTTCTTTTGAATATGCACTTCTAAAATATCAGTAGCCTTAAGCCTTAATTTCTTCGCAACAATATCACATAACTTATCTTCACAGTCTAAAAGAACTCTGATTTGACGAATACGAATCATCGATAATCACCTCGAATACTCTTTCCAACAATCATACCTGACATCCAAGCAAATCCCAAATTATATCCTCCACAATCACCATCAACATCTAACACCTCTCCCGCAAAATATAAATGAGGTATCTTTTTAGCTTCCAAATTAGAATTAACGGAAGATAATTTTACTCCACCAGCACACACCTGGGCATAAGAAAAATCACGACAACCAGTAATCAAAAGTGGAAACTCTAAAATATACGATAACAATCGATCTTTTTCATCTTCTGTTAAGCTAGACCAAGTAGAAGACTTAGAAATATGAGCCCTAGAAAGAATAACCATAAGTAACTTATAAGGAAGAAGACCTTCTAAGAAAGAAACCATAGAATAATCTCCTAGTTGCTCTCCTCTCTTAGAAAACCAAGAAGTAATATACTCCTTACTTTTATCTTTTAAAAATGGTAAAAACGATATCTTTAACTCCATCTTACTATATCGATATTCTAAACTAGCATACCTACTTAAATTAAAAACACAAATACCACTAACACCATAATCTGTAAGTTGTATCTCTCCTTCTTCTTTTCTAACAAAATTTCCATCTTGATACAAAGATACAACACAGGTTGCTCGAACTCCTGCCCAGGCTTTCAAAAAATCACCAGAAGTCTTAAGTGCCACCAAAGCTGGATGAACAATACTAACATCTAAACCAAATTTTTCAGCAAACAAATATCCTGATTCTCCCTCACAACTTTTCTTAAAACTAGCAAGAGAACCTGTTGCAATCACTAACTCATCAAAGTACTCTTTGGTATCATCATACATAACAACAAACTGATCACTCTCCCGGTAAATATCTACAACTTCACTACCAAGAGAAAAAATAACTCCCCTCTTACGAGCTTTTTCTTCTAACAAATCACGAATACTACTAGCCTGATTAGAGTATGGATAATAATAACCATTACGAATATTAGGAACAACACCTAAAGAATCAAAAAAATCTAATGCTTCTTTCTGTACCTTAGGTGTAATAATAGAAGGAAGTAACTCTGCCTCACTACTATGATAATGACATAAATCCTGATTACTATTCCAATAATTACAACGACCATTACCAGTCGCTAAAAGCTTTTTTAAGGCCATAATATTCTTATCAAATAACACAACTTGTATATCACTACAAGCTGCATGAATACCACACATAACACCAGCTGCACCTGCTCCAATAATTGCTACTTTTTTCATAAATCACCTACTTCCATTAATCTATATAGAATTAGACGCTATCTTTTGATTTTCCATAACATGACCAGCTTTATATACGTCCATATTCATCACAACCCTATTTTTTCTATCTATCAAATCATAATATACTCTAGTTGCTGGTGTATCTTCCTGTTTACTTAATGAATCATACAAAGAATAAATCTTAAAGCCATTAAAATTTTCATAATAAGTTCCAAATAAAGAATTTAACTCATCAAAATTCTCTTGTCCAACAGTATCAAAAATAAGTCCTATATTTCCATTTCTCCTACTTTTAATAATAGCTTCTTGATGCTGTTCATAAAATTCTCTTACTAAAAACAAAGAATGTTCATAACTAGTAACATTTCTATACCGAGAATCTTCGGGATTATCAAAAACAAAAACACCATCATCATGCATCATTTTACAAATATCTTGGCTAATCAACTCATTTATAATTTCATTCAACAACTCATAAGGTCGTTTTTCTTTACTAATATGAACAGTTTCAGCAGCATTCTTAGACTGTGCCATTGATTCATTAAGTCTATCCCATCCTACAATAACACTATAATAATCCTCATTAACATTATCTAAATAGAGCTCAAACAAATGATTCATTTCATGAACAATATCATGATCATTAAAATTGCTAGAAAAGTCCCCTTTAACAATTAACAAAGATGATAAATCATAATCAGTAGATTTTAAAGTAACGTTAGGGTTAAGAAAAGTTCCGTGCTCTTGGTAAATAGCAGCATCAAAACTATCATTTTTATCTAACAAATTTCTTTCTTCTATTTCTTCTCTAATACTTTCTCCATAAAACTTGCTATAAAAACGAATAAAATATTCTTTAAAAACATCAATGTGATCTCTTAAATATTGATTAAAATCTAAAAACTTTAATAATCTATCTTCCATAAACATCACCTAATAACTTCTTAAACAGAGCATAATTAGCAGGAAAGATTCCCTTACCATGATAAACATCTTCTACTCCTTGAGAATACACTTTAATAGTAAATTCTTCCGCATCTATCTGCCGCGAAATACCATACTCATTTTTAAATGTATAAAGTATATCTTTTAACTGTTTTAAAAACAAATCATCGACCGAATACTTTTTATCATTGATATAACATATCTTATCTTGATAAACAACATAAGCACTAATTTGAGGTAAAACTCCATTACTAATAGTTATCTCTATCGTATCAATCATCTTATCACCACTAATATCATAACATAAATTTAAGCAAAAAGAAAAAGAGTTTACCCGGAAACTCCCAAATAAATACCTATTGCTAAACAAAGTACTACCAAAACAATAATTCCTATCCACACGATAGCAGGTATTCCTTGGTCTTCATAACAATAAGGACATTCCTTAGTAAAAAAATCTATTTCTTTTTTACAAAAACTACATCTTTTTTTCATATTTATACCACCTGTCAATAATAAAAACGCCAGAAAAGACTATGAAAGCCTATACTAGCGCTTCAGTAAAGTAAGTATATCACAAAACCAGATATCTGTATACCCTAAATATAAAAAAATGTAAAGTAAAGTATTACATACTAAGCAACACGTATACTTCCAAACTTATTTTTTATCGTTAACTGATAAGGAAATTGTACAGCTTCATTCTCTCCCTCTCCTTCAACACTAACATCTCCCCATTTAGAACTAGCATCAACAGAAGCATTAGAAATAGAAGTAATATCTAAATTTCCAAAAGAAAGATTAATAGCAGAATTCTCAATTAAGCTTAAATTTTCAATAGAAATATCTCCAAAACTTTTATCAATAGAAACCTTTTCTGTAACATTCGTAGCTTCCGTATCCCCTAACTTTTTCTCAACACTCAAATTACCAACATCACCAATCTTAAGATCACCAAAATCAGTAAAAACAGATAAACTTCGAGCTTGTGTAACCGTAACATCTCCTAAAGTTCCATCAATATCAAATCCAGTCTGTGTAAACTTATCGATAGAAACATCTCCACAATTAGAAACTAAGGATACTTTTTGATAAGCCATATCAGGTAAATAAAGTTGTACTAAAGCTTTGGTTTTAAGAAAAGGAATTTCCCCCTTTTCAGAAGAAGTAATAGATAAAATATTATCACTAGTATCTACATTATATAAAGAATCACTATAAATAGATAAATGAACATTAGCATCATAAGAAGGCAAAACCTGAATATTACCAAAATCCACATAAACATCTACTGTCTGAAAAGTATTAGGATAAAGTTTTTGCACACTTAAAATTTCACTAACTTTAGAACTATAAATTCCCGTAATAAAAATAACAATAGCAGCAATGAATAAAACAGCAAACACAGATACAGCAATTAATAAAATAAATTTAACTCTTCTACGTTTATCCACAAATATTAACTCCTCTCATAGCTTTATTAAAATTGGATATTATTATTATTTCCATTATTCTGTGTGATATCATTCTTTTTGATAGGAGAATTCGTAATATGAATATCGACAACATCATTTTGAAAACTAGTTTGCTTCTTTTTCTGTAATAGTAAGATATTACGAACAATAATATATCCTCCTCCAGCTAAAAATAATAATCCAATAATAAAAGGTATCCAAGGAAAACTCTTTTGTTCTATAACATATTCTCTAGGATTGTCAGGATTATAGCGAATAGGAAAAGTAGAACCATCAGTGACTCCATCTGGTAAGTTTGTGACATCTTCATGATAAAAATATTCACCATATATTAAATAAGAAATATTACATTTTTTCTTACCATCTACGTTATTACAAGATTCAACTAAAGCACTACCATCAACATAAGAACTATTCTCCATAACATCTTGAATAGAAGAAGTAGTAATAAAAAGAATAACAACTCCAATGAAGGCCAAGACAATACCGCCTCCAAAACCAAAAAGAAAATCTAAAATCTTCTGAACAGTAGCATTAGAAGAAGAAATAGAAATACCATCACGTCCAAAATTACCTATTTTCATATATATCTTCACTCCTTTACTATATTGTATCATAGGAATAACGTAAATAAGTAAACTTCTATTATTTTATATTTACTTGACAGTTAAATAAAGTGTCAACTACAAATAAAATTACAAAGTAAAATAAAAAGCATCAGCATAATGATACTGATGCTGCTGATACTTAAAAATTTCTATCCAATACTAACATCACCTAAATCATTTTTAATTGTTAAAGTATAAGGTGCCTCTCTATCATTATCTAAAATATCAATATCACCTAAATCTGTTTTCGCATCTACATAAGCATTAGATAAATGACTAATATCTAAATCGCCTAAAGAAAGTGTAATAGATGAATCTTTCGTAAGAGATACTTTATCTAGACTAATCTTACCCAGGTCACTTTCGATAGATAAATACTCACGAATAGAAGAAACCTCTAAATCACCAAGACTTAAAGTAGCTATCAAAGTACGAACTTCTCCAATATTAACATCACCTAAGTCACTTTCAATATTAATATTAGCTGCTTTATCAATCGAAATATCTCCCATATTAGCAGTAACATCAAAACTAGCATTAGAAAACTCATCTACAGTAACATCACCACAATCACTAGTAAACTGAAAAGACATAATAGAATCTTTGGGAACAAAAATTTTAACAAAATCTTTCTTTCTAGGCCATGAAAAATGAAATCCTTGTTCTTCACGGAAAACAACTGACAAAGTAGAAGTAGTATCCTCTAACTTAAATAAATCGTCTTCACTATAGATAAGAACATGAACATTATCATCACTAGAAGCTAACACCTCAATATCTCCAAGACTAACATCAACGGAGATTGTCTGAAATTCTTGAGTATATACTTTTTCATAAGCCAAATGACTACTAACTTCTAAATTACCAGTATTAAAGAAAAAAACAGGAATAACACCACAAATACCAGCAATCATAAATCCAAGTAATAAAACACTAAGAATAGATAACAAAGTAATCAAAACAATTGTCTTTTTCTTACTAGTCTTCTTCATGAATATCCACTCCCTTCAAAGAAAAACATAATTTAATAATCTCTGTAAGAAGAGCATAGACAATCCATAAAATCCAAGTAATATCCCAACGCATAGTAAGAATACTAACAATTAAATAAATAGCAAGCACTAATAAAGCTAATACACTAGTAATTTGCTTATATAATCTATCTTCCCTCGTCAATATTTTTTCTTTTTTTAATTCATTCTTCTGTTCATTAACAAGTGGTTTTGTCATCTCTATATAAATTAACATCCCCGTTGCAACAGCGATAACTAAAAAGAAACCACAAACTCCAACAATAGGACTACGTAATACAACTGAAAAGAAAATAATCACAACAACAGATAAAATATAAAATACGACTGCAACAGTAGTAAAAAGTGCTTTCTTATGATTATATTCTAATAAAGCAGGAGTACTTGAACTAACATTAGCAGCCTCTTGAGCTCTACTCTCATCACAACGAGAACTTTCCACCTCATCACAAAACAACTCTTCTGTAGATATTTCATATAACTGACAAATAGGAACAACTTTATCAAAATCAGGCATACTTTGATCCGTTTCCCATTTAGATATTGTTTGACGAGTAACATGTAACCTATCAGCAACTTCTTCTTGAGACAATCCTTTCTTTTTTCTTAGTTTTAATAACTTTTCACCTAAACTCACTTTCTTCACCTCATAATTATTATAGTAAATATTAAAGTTGCGCACTACCAAAACAACTTGGAATTTTGTCAACTAAAGTTAACAAAAGCCAAAAAACAAGAATCTTCGCCCGTATTTTATCACTAAAATTTAATAAATCTATCTGAATTAGTATGTAATTTTTTAATCATTCTATCAAAACAAGAACAAAAAAATTAAGTAAACTTAATTCGCCTTGGTCGTCACCTTCCAAGTTTCCTGCTTCATAGACTAGGTATCCCCACTTCTCCACAGGCTTAACATCCGATAGTCGCTACCGTAGTTTTTCTTTTGTTTCTTTCTTTTTCTACTTTAACTCCATCATATACTTCTTTAATCCTTCAAACATAATATTATAACTGGCATTATAATCTCTATCATGATAACTTCCACATTCTGGACATAT
>CASEGV010000020.1:0-29540 GCA_949287595.1 uncultured Mycoplasmatota bacterium | reverse complement strand
TCCTTTGATTACACAATAAAAGAGAACTAATTTCTAGTCCTCTTACGTAGTTCATTTATCATAAGTTTTGGTTTCACCAACACTATTTGACATTGAACCACCATTTATTATTTAATTTCGATAACTTTTTTCGTGTCTACTTCTTCTTTTTTAGGAACTACAAGTTTTAGCATTCCGTTTTCAAATGATGCATCAATTTTATCTTCATCTAAATCTCCTAAATAGAAGCTTCTTTCATATTTACCATAAGTTCTTTCACGACGAATATAATTTTTCTCTTTATCTTCTTCGTTAACTTCATTTTTCTTTTCAGCTTTGATTGTCAAATATCCATCTTTTGTTTCGACAGAAATTTCATCTTTGTTAAATCCTGGAATATCCATCTCAATATGATAATCGCCAGCTTTTTCATAGATATCACATTTCATGCTTTGTTCCTTTCTTGAAGAAATAAAATCATCAAAAATATCATCTAAATAAAATTTTCTTGGCATTAAATCCATATTTATCATCTTCCTTTCATTTACAATTATGTTATACCACCATTTTTAGCACTTGTCAATAGTGAGTGCTAAATTATTTTTATTTTTTACATTTTTTTTAAATTTTATACTAGTTTTGATAAAGTTCCTAAAAAAAATAATTTCCTAGTGTAGGAAATTATAATTTTTTAAATTTAGAAATAATTAATTTATAAAGTAACCATACTGTACAGATAATGGCACCAAGCATATAAAGATAAAATATAAATGGTAACTCATACTCTGATTTTACAACCATTTGACTTGTTCCAATAATAAATGCTACATCTAAGGCACTGATAATTACCAAATGAACAATTCGTTCAATTCTATCTATTTGATGCTTAGAATCAGTTAGTTCTACATTAAATCTTAATTCACCACTATTTATTCCCTTTAACGTCTGTAGAGCTTCATTTGGTATTAATAGTAGGTTTGCTCCACTTTTCATGCTAGATAAAGCAAAGTCTCCTATTTTTTCTTTATCGAATACGTTTTCTACGGGATTGGATTTTTTTTGTAAGACTTCAATTAAATTAATATTAGGACTAACCTTCTCTAATGTTCCTTCTAATACTACAATTCCTCTTACTAACATTGATATTTCTTTTGGTAGTGTAATTTCATTTCTTCTAAGTAAGATAAACATTTCTGTTACAAACTCTTTGATATCGATATTTGCAATTGCGGTTGTTTTATTCTTGTCTAGTACTTTCCTAACATCATTTTTTAATTGCATATAGTCTGTTCTATTATTAGACACATCTAATAAAGTTAAGATATGAGCTACTTCATTAATATCATTTTTTACGATTGCCATAATGCAATTTTCAAGTAGTGTTCTATTTCTTTTAGATAGTCTTCCCATCATACCAAAGTCTAGAAAAGCAATTTTGCCATCTACAATTTTTATATTATCTGAATGAGGATCTGCGTGATAAAAACCATCATCAATTGCTTGCTTTAAATAATTATGAGCTAATTTTTCAGCAATTTCATCTAAGTCATATCCAGCTTTTACTAATTCTTCTTTTTCTGATATTTTAAAACCTTCAATATATTCCATGACTAAGATATTAGAAGTGGAATATTTACTATAGACTTTTAATGGTTTTATATATACAATGTCTTTATTATTTTGTAAGAACTCCTCTATATGTTGTTTTTCTGTATGAAAGTTCATCTCCTCTTTAGCACTTTCATACATTTCATCTACTACCATTGTAAGATCAATAATATCTCCAAATATTTTATTTAACCTTAAAATACTAATTACCTTTTTTAATAGTTTGGCATCTCTTGCCATTAATTCTTCAATGTTTTCTCTTCTTATTTTAACAGCAACAATTTCTCCTGTTTTTAATTTTGCTTTATGTACTTGTGCAATGGATGCAGAACCTACTGGAAGTTTGTCAATTTCTAAAAATATCTCTTCTGGAGCACAGTCATATTCTCTTTTTAATATCTCTTCTATTTTTTCATAGGGCATTGGTTTTACAGAATGTTTTAGTTTTTGTAATTCCTTACAATATTCTTTTGGAAGTAAATCATCTCTTGATGATAATATTTGCCCCATTTTTACAAATGTTGGACCTAGTTCTTCTAAGGCTAGACGGACATTCTTGGGAGTAGGATTTTTTGCTAGTTGATACTTTTTTACAATAGCAATAATTTCTCCTAATCTACTAGTACTATTTTTCATCTTGTTTCTTGCTATCTTCCTTTTGATTTTCTTTTAATAAATCTATTAATTCTTGTTTTTCTTCTTTGGATAATGATTTTAGGGCTTCTTTTATTTTTTCATATGAAGTATCTTCCTTTACTACTACTGTTACATTTTCTTTCATTTTTTCTTTAATATTATGTTTTAATTCTTCGTTAGCAACTTTTCCAGCTTCTAACATTTCTTCACCTTTTTGTAAAAGATCTTTCTTTAACTCGTTAGCTTTGTCATTTGTCATAGACATTGCACCTAATCCCATTAAAAATATGTTTTTTAATTCTTCTTTCATTCTTATCCTTCTTTCTTTAATTCTTTTACTTCACTTTTTTGTAATGGCTCGTAACATTTACTAAAATAAATAATTTCATTTTCTAAAAAGTTATATTTTTTTCTTTGCCAATTATCATCACTTAATGTCCATAATTTTTCTATTAATCCTTTGTTTTTCTGTGTACATATCGCCTTTATCATTTCATAGTCTTCTGATACTTCCTCCATTGGTAACGTGTCAATATTACCTTTATTTTCGCCTAGCGGATTTTCAATAGGTTGTAAATTCCATTGATTTCTGGTATAAGCAATTTCACAGTTATATTTTATTGTTCCATCTGGCATATAGTTTGTCTTATCTGCTATTACATAGCAAACAACAGGTATATAGCACTCAATTTCTGTATTATATTCTGTGACTTGTAAATCTGATTTAGATTTTCCTAACTGTTTTTTTAATTTTGGCATGCAAGCATAGCGTTTTGGACTTTTTATCATTTCTTTTCCCCCTTATGTTAATTATAACAGAATTAAGAGAGAAAACAATTCTTTTTTAAAATAATAACACCTATGTTTAGGTGTTATTTAGTTATTTATTTTGCCATCTCCAGTTTTTAATATATGGCAAATCTTCTCCGTTTTGTTTAATGTATGTTTTATGTTGTTTTAACATATCCAAACACCAGTTAATTAGTACTTTTGATGTTTTTTGATATCTTGGAATGTGTAGTAGTGCATCCATTACTAGATGGAATCTGTCTATTTCATTTTGAACTCTAATATCAAATGTTGTGGTGATGGTTCCTTCTTCTAGGTAGCCATGAATATGCATATTTTTATTTGTTCTATAATATGTTAGTTGTTCTATTAAAGATGGATACCCGTGGAAGTTAAAGATTACTGGTGTGTCTTTCGTAAATAATTTATCATATTCTTCTTCGGTTAAGCCATGTGGATGCTTTAGCCTTGGGGCTAGCGTCATTAAATCTACTACATTAATTACTCTTATTTTTATATCCTTTACGCAGGTTTTTAATATATCTACTGCTGCTAGAGTCTCTAGGGTTGGAGTTTCTCCACAGCAAGCCATGATTACATCTGGTTTTCCTCCGTCATTACTAGCAAAATCCCAGATACCGATTCCTTTGGCACAATGTTTTTTAGCTTGTTCTTTAGTTAACCATTGTGGACGTGGATGTTTGCTGGCAATAATAGTATTTATTTGATTTTTTGTTTTGATACAGTGATCCATACAAGCTAATAAGCAATTGGTATCTGGTGGTAGATAGATTCTTATAATATCACTTTTTTTCGTTACTAAGTGATTTAGAAAACCTGGATCTTGATGAGTGTATCCATTATGGTCTTGTTGGAAGACATGAGATGTTAATAAAATATTTAGAGAAGCGATTGGTGCTCTCCACATGATTCCCCTTGTTACCTTTAACCATTTAGCATGTTGTGTAATCATTGAATCTACAATTCTTATAAAAGCTTCATAGCTATGAATTAGTCCGAATCTTCCAGTTAATAAGTAGCCTTCTAACATACCTTCACAAAGATGTTCTGAAAGATAAGAATCCATTACCCTGCCGTCTGGAGATAGATATTCGTCCGTTTTGTAGATAGGTCCGTTCCATGTTCTATTTTCTTTTTCAAAGATATGATTTAGTCTATTAGATAGTGCTTCATCGGGTCCGAAAATTCTAAAATTTTTATGATCTTTATTTAAGACAAATAAGTCTCTGATATAGTTTCCTAATTCTATCATATCTTGTTTATCTATACTTCCTGGTGCTGGTACTGTTACGGCATAATCTTCCCAGTTTGGTGTGATGATTTCTTTTAATAATAATCCACCATTGGCATAATCACTTTTTCCCATGCATTTAGAAGGTGTTGGTGCTAGTTCTCTAATTTCTTTTAATACTCTTCCTCTTTCATCGAATAGTTCTTCTGGATGATAACTTTTTAACCAGGCTTCTAATAGAGGGATATTCATAGGATTATCTCTTGTAATTGTAATTGGTATTTGATGGGCTCTAAAACTTCCTTCTACTTCATGATCTTCTACTTCTTTTGGACCAGTCCAGCCTTTTGGTGTTGTTAAGACAATCATTGGCCATTCATGGTCTACAGTGGCTCTTCCTTTGATATTTTCTATTTCTTTTATGACTTTATCTAGTGTTTTCGCCATTTCTTCATGAAGTTTCAATGGATCTGTTCCTGTGACAAAGTAAGGTTTCCATCCGTGTCCATAGAAAAAGTCTTCCATTTCATCTTGCGTCATTCTTCCAAAGATAGTAGGATTTGATATTTTATAGCCATTTCTATGTAGGATTGGTAATACATAACCATCGGTTTTAGGATTTAAAAACTTATTGATATTCCAAGAAGTTGCTAACGGTCCAGTTTCTGCTTCGCCATCTCCTATGACGCAAGCAACAATTAGTCCTTTGTTATCTAGAGCGGCTCCAGCGGCATGGGCTAGACTATATCCTAGTTCCCCTCCTTCGTGAATGGAACCTGGTGTTTCTGGTGCTACATGAGATGATACTCCTCCAGGAAAACTAAATTGTTTAAACAATCTTTTTAATCCTACTTCATCTTCTGTAATATTAGGATAAAATTTTGTATATGTTCCTTCTACATAATTATTGGCAATGATAGCTTCTCCACCATGTCCAGGACCAGAGATATACATCATTTTTAAATTAAATTTCTTAATTACACGATTTAAATGCATATAGATAAAATTTTGTCCTGGTGCTGTTCCCCAGTGACCTACTACATTTGGTTTAATATCATTACTAGTTAACGGCCTTTTTAGTAAGGGATTATCTAATAAATAAAGTTGTCCTACTGATATATAATTTAATACTCTAAAATATTTATCCATTAGTTTTAATTCTTTTTTTGAAAGTGTTGCCATATCATCTCTCCTATCTTAATCATTATATATCAAAAATTAGTTTTTTAAAAGAAAAAAAGACAAATTCATTTTATTCTCAAATCTGCCTTTTTTATATATTATTCTGAAGTTTTTTGTGTTTTTCTTGTACCGAAAATACGATTTAAAATTGATTTTTTCTTTACTATAGGAGCAGAAGGTAAAGCTGGTATTGATTCTTTACCACTCTCTTGTCTATATAATCCAAATAATTTTCTTTCCATCTCTTCAAACTCTTGCATCATTTTTGCTTGCTCTTCTTCTTTTCTTTTTCTATCTTCTAAAGATGGTCTTAATATGATGCCATCACTATCTCTTGTGATGCGATAATTACTGTTGTTATCTTCTAAATAAGCAATTATGTTATCAGGTGCAGGGATGTCGTCAAAAAATTCGATTACATACCTTTCTTTATTTTCTTCTTCAGTATTACTAGATAGTTTTTTAAACTCTTTTATTACTTTACCATCTAACATAATTTTATAATCACTGTTAGAGCAAGTGATGCAATCTGTTACTGTGTCTAGTCCAAAAGGATCCATATCACTACATGGTCTTTCTACTTCAGTTACTATATCTAAGATAGCATGATTTTTGCTATACTCTTCTACTTCTCTACCATCGTTTATTATCTTTATATTTTTCTTTTTACTAACATCTATTATTGTCTTTTCCATCATATCTCCTATTCTACACTCTTCAGTGATTCAATCATATCTATTTTCTTTAATGAGAAATATAAAATTATATTTACTAGTATTGCAAAAGCTGCTGTTATTAATATGGCATATAGGTAACTAAGTGGAGCAATTGTAGGGTCGAACATAAAAGTATCTACTTCGCAGGTTTTTAAAATATAAATAGTTAAAATATTACCTACACCTAGTCCTAATAATATTCCTATGATAGTTAAAATAGTGTTTTCTCTATTGATATATTGATAGACTTCTTTATCATAGAAACCTAATACTTTAATGGTTGCTAGTTCTCGTTTTCTTTCACTAATATTTACACTAGATAAATTGTATAACACAACAAAGGCTAAAGCACCAGCAGAGATAATTAGAATTAGTGAAATATAAGCAAAATTTTCCATGGTATCATCAAAGACATGTCTTGTTGATGATACAAAAGATATACTTGAAATTCCTGGTATTTCTTTTAATTCATTCGCAAGAGTTTTTTCTTCTTTTTCACTCATGTCTTTTGTTTTTATCAACACAGAATTATAAGTAGTACCTTTATAAGCTTTGTTTGGTAAATAAGCATAGTGGAATAAATAATTTTCTGTAATATGAGCTATTTTTTCTTTGTAGGAGTTTGTTCCTGTGAACTCTAAAACATTCCCTTCTTTTACTTCTAATAAACTGGCTAGTTTTTCTGTTATAATTAAACCATCACTTAGTTGATACTTTTCTTTCGTTTTTCTATCTTGTAAGTTTATAAAGCCATCTAGATTCGTCTTTGGTATGATTAATGTTACTGACTGATTGGTATCTTTATTATCAATAGAGATAGTTTCTTCTTGTACTCTTAATGCGTCTGTTATTTTTTTATTTTCTTTTATCTGGTTTATAGTCTGTTCCGTTGCTTCTTCATTTAAAGAGATGGTTGCTTGATAATTAAATATGTCTTCGTATTGCTTTGGCACCATTTTTTCGATACAGTCTTTTAGACCAAAGCCTGCAAGTATTAATCCCGTGCAACCTGCGATACCGATGATTGTCATTAGAAATCTTTTTTTATAACGAAAGACGTTTCGTAGTGTTACTTTGTATGAGAAAGATAGCCTCTTCCAAATCCCGTTAATTCTTTCTAGTAGTACTCTTTTTCCAGGACTTGGTGCCGTTGGTCTTAATAAGTTGGCTGGTACTTCTTTTAACGTTTTTCTGCATGTATATATGGTTGCTCCTAAGGTACAAAGTAGTGCTATCATCATCCCTTGGAAAGTAAGGGATGAGTAGTAACTTAGCTTTATGTCACCTATTCGATAGGCTGTTTTATACATTTCAAAACATAAATCTGGTAATAGACGATAACCAATGATTACGCCTATCATAGCTCCAGTGATGGTAGCAAGAGATGCATATAAAATATATTTAAACATGATGGCTTTATCTCCATAGCCAAGAGATTTTAGTGTTCCAATTTGGCCACGTTCTTCTTCTACCATACGAGTCATGGTGGTAAGGCAGATTAATACTGCAACAACAAAGAATACTAAAGGGAATACCTTGGCTACATTATCTATTCTTTCGGTATCTTGGTCGTATTGATAAAATCCAGCATTAGAATTTAAGTCTAATACATACCAAGTTTGTCCTTCTAGTTTTTCTTTTTTTAATTCTTTTCTAATCTCTTTTTTTGCGTCTTTTACTAATTTTTTATAGTCTTTAGAAAATCTGCTTTCTTTTGTTTTTAGATTAATATATGCTGTTGTTTTCATTGGAGAAATTATATTTTCTACTGGCATATATAAGTAATAGTCAATCATTCCTGATAATAGTGAGGTAGAGTCTCTTTCAGTTGAAATATATAAAGGACTTTCAACATAGCCGGTTACTGTTAATGTTTTATTGTTTACTAAGGGAGAGTCTATGGTAATTTTGTCTCCTATTTTTATTTCTTCTTTATAGTTATTATCAATTACTACTTCGTTAGATTCTTCTGGCATATGTCCTTTGATTAGTTTAGGAATATTGAGCTTAGATGCTTTATCATAAGAGATAATTTTTGTTGCATACTCTTCTTTTTTCATTGTGATGGCATCAAAATTATATCCTGCTTCGATGTCATAATTTTCTGCTAATTTTTCTAGGATGTTATCTTCTACTCCATAATTAGATGTGATATATATATCATACATATTGGTACTATCAAAATAGTCATCCAACGTATTTTTCATATCTGGCGCTACTGCTCTAATCCCTGCAAAAAATCCTACTCCTAATAAGACAATTACTAAAATTGAGATAAATCTTTTACTCGTTTTGATTGTACAGACAAGTGTTTCTTTTAATAACTTTTTCATCTACCAGTTAATATCCTCTACTTTTTGTGGATGCTTATTGATTGTCACATCCTCGGCTTTTCCATTTTTAAATCTAATAATCTTGTCTGCAATTGGAGCAATCACACTATTGTGAGTAATGATAATTACTGTCATATGATCTTCTCTGGCTAATTTTTCTAATACTTTTAAAATTTGTTTTCCTGTTTCATCATCTAAGGCTCCTGTTGGTTCATCGGCAAGTAGAATTTTAGGGCTTTTGGCTACGGCTCTTGCAATTGCAACACGTTGTTGTTCTCCACCTGATAATTGGGATGGAAAGTTATTTAGACGATGATCTAATCCTACGGCCTTTAGAGTCTCTACTGGTGATAAGTGCTTTTTACATATTTCTGTTGCTAGTTCTACATTTTCTCTAGCTGTTAGGTTTTGAACCAAATTATAAAATTGAAATACAAAACCAATATCATTTCTACGATATTTTATTAATTCTTTATTTGAGTATTTAGTAATATCTTTTCCATCAATTATTACTTGTCCACTAGTTACTTTATCCATTCCTCCTAGAATATTTAAAGCTGTTGTTTTTCCAGCGCCTGATGGTCCAAGTATTACTACTAACTCTCCTTTATCGATAGAAAAAGAGGTATCATTTAATGCAATGACTTTAGATTCTTTTTCTCCATATACCTTACTTACATTTTTAAATTCTATATAGGCCATAAACATCCTCCTATCTATACTTGTATTATACCATTTTTTCCGAAAAAAAAAGAAAAAACCAAGCGTTTTCTCTAGAAATATTTATTTTTGTAAGACTTTGTTTAACCCTGTGATATTTACATCTTCTATTTTTCCTTCTTTGGCATATTTTATTAATAAATTAGCTTCATAGGTTACAATACTTCTTCCGGTATTCCAACTTGTATCACTTAAATACCAGTTGTTTTTATCTGTCAATCCGTCGAAAGATGGAATTAGTATCGTTTTTATATTTGGATATTTTTTCTTCATAATTGCCATGCACCTTTTTAAATGAAATTCACTAGTGATGATGGCAATTTCAGATATCTTTTCTTTTTTTAGCAAATTCATGGTATTGTCTATATTTTCAAATGTATTATTTGACTCCTCTTCTGTTATTATGTCACAAGCTTTTATTCCTTGTTTGATTGCTAGAGCTTTCATTTTTTGTGCTTCCGAGATGTTATCTTTTTCTTCATTACTAATGCCATTTTTTCCACCAGTAAAAATTACCTTTGTTATTCTTTTTTGTTGATATGCATCTACTGCTTTGTTTACTCTTTCTTTTATTAACATACTATTTCCAAATACAATACCATAGGTTGTACTTTCACCAGTATCTGTGATATCACTGTAGACAATTTTTTCTATTTCTTCATCCGTTAGTGATTCTTTGTCTATTTCCGTTAGTCTCATTTACTTTCTCCTTTTTTTAGCTTTACTTGTTGTCTTTTATTCCTCTGTTAATTCTAAATCCATGTTAATAATATCGTGTATGGTATAAATTTCAGGGTCTTCGTCAGCAAACTCGTGATCAAAATAATATATATTTTCATCTTCTTTATTTCCAATAAAAGCGTAGTATCCTCCCATTCCATCATTAGCAATAGGAATTAACAAGTCGCTTTTATTATGTTTTATTCCTGTATTTAGATATCGTTTGAAATTATCCATTTCTTCTAATATTTCTTTTTTGCTAAAGATTTTGTTTATTTTTAAATTTTTTCCGTTACATTTAGCATAAAACTCTAATACTTGTTTTGGTACATTAGTACATTTTAATTTTTTTTCAAAAAAATCGTTCATATATTTTCTCCTTTTCTTACCTATTATCTTTTTCATTATTAAATTGCATAAAGTAGAATACTAAAAAACTGTAAGGTTGAGCCAAGGAGTACAAAGAAATGAAAGATGGAATGAAAATATTTCTTCTTTGTTCCTAGTCCACAAAATATAGCACCTACTGTATAGGATACTCCTCCAGTGATTAGTAGTATTAATCCTGCTTTTGGTAGTAATGTACTAATATTGTTATAGGAAAATATTATCATCCAGCCCATGACTAAGTACATAATCATTGAAGGTACTTGAAATTTTTCTAGATTAATGGCATTTAATAAAACTCCTATGATGGCACTTATCCAAATAATTGCAAAGATTATCCAGCCAGTTGTTCCTCCAATTAAGCTAAGGCAATATGGAGTATAACACCCGGCAATAAATAGATAAATATCACAATGATCTATGATTCGAAATACTTTTTTCGCTGTTAATTTAGGACTTAATGCATGGTATAGGCAACTTACTAAATACATGATAATCATAGTACCACCATAGATAGATGATGATATAATTCCTATTGTATTATTATTTTTAGCAGAAAAAACAATGGTTAATACTAGGGCGGTTATTCCTAGTAATACACCTATTCCATGAGATATAGCATTAATTAATTCTTCCCCTAAAGTATAATTTGGTATGGTAATTTTTTTCATGTTACCTCCTTTTTTTGATTATTATAATACATATTTTATTATATGTTAAGAACTTTATGATTCTTAGGGCAAGTGTTTTATTAAATCCATTTTATGCATCAAAAAACTACTTTATTTTTGTTATATTAAAGTAGTTTTTTCAGATTAATTTTGCTTCTTTTTATTTTTTCTTAAGTTAAGACCTATGATTAATCCACCTATGATTACGGCTATACCACCTATCATTGTAAGTATTCCTTTTACCCTTTGGCCTAGGTCTGGTACTTCTACTAATTTTATATTTTCTAACACTGCTTCTGATTCTTGGTTTTCTGTTACTGCTACTTTCTTCTCTATTATTACTGGCTGGTAGTTTTCTGGTGTTACTGTTTGTTTTACTGTGTAATTTCCTACAGGTAGAGTTATATTTATCTCCTTATTGGTAGTTGTTGTTTGATATACTATATTTCCTAAGCTATCAAAGATAGAAATTGTTGCATTCGATAATTTCTCTTTGGTTTCTGTATCTATTACATTTATGTTTAGATTTCCCAGTTGTATCATATAGTTAAGATTTACTACATTTGTCCATAAGTTACTTTCACTTTGGTTACAGTTTATTATATAAGAAGAGATTCCTATTCCTTTTACATATGGATTCATACTATATGATTCCCAAATATCCAAAGTAGATTTACCAATAACCTCTGCACTTATATTCATATTACCATCTTTGATTTCTGATATTGGAATTCGTAGTTTAAAACCTTCTCCCCTTTGGAATTCTGTTGCGTTATTTCCCTCTTTATCTACTACTGTAATTGGTGATGGTACATTCACTTGATAATCGGTAAACATGTAGGAATAATCTTTTGCACAATCTGGTATAATTAGACTTGTTTCTATATAGTTATCGGTTACTGTGTAAGTAATATTTTCCGTATTTATGTCATTTAATACTAGATTATGATCAGAATTCTCAAAATTCATATATTCTTCTACTTTATCTACTATTTTTTTACCATTAGGAGAGTTTTTTATTAACTCTTTTTCCTCTTCTGTTAAATTATTTTCTTGATAATGTATATCATCAATCCACCATAAGAACAATTGGGAATAATAACTATTTTCTTCGCTATTATCACTGAACTTTGGTATGTTCCCTTGCATTTCATAGTCTTTACTATATTGTCCATCTTCGATTACTGCGCTTTTATTCGTCGTAATCACACTATAATTTAATATATTTCCATCTAATGACTTCATTATATATCTGGGTACTTTTATTCCAGGAATGTATTCTAATTCCCCGGCTTGTTCTATGATTACTTTTGCCGGACAACAATTAATTGTAGTAAGGGCTGAAACATTTTTGTTTGCACTTAATGTAATAGATATTACCATTATAAAAATTGATAAAAACACTATTCGTTTCTTTTTCATATGTATACTCCTACCTTTATATTCTATTCTTCTAAATTATACCCCCCCCCAGGGTAAATTTGTCAACTGGATGTTATATATCTTGGCAAAATAAAACTAGGTTTTACCCTAGTTTATACTCCAACACTTTTTGTTTCTGGAAGAGTTGATCCTCCATCAATTACAAAACCTTGTCCTGTGATATAAGTAGACTCATCACTTGCTAGAAACGCAGCTAACTCTCCTAGTTCTTCTATTGTTCCAAGACGTCCCATAGGAATACCTGCAGCTATTCCATCTACTACACTTTGAGGATTTGTTCCATTAGAATCTTTGGCTATTCCTTCAACCATTGGAGTCATAATATATCCTGGCATAATGGCATTTACGTTAATATTATTTTTTACCAATTCCATAGCAAGTCCTTTGGTAAATCCCATTAGGGCTGCTTTTGTCGTAGCATAAGCTACTTCACCAGTATCTGCAACCATAGGTCCGGTAACACTTGATAAGTTTACGATACGTCCATATTTATTTTTTATCATATGTGGTACTACTACTTGCGTCATATTCCATGTACCTTTAATATTAATATCAAAATGATTATCTCTTACTTCATCAGTCATTTCTATAAATGGTTGTAATTTGGCAATACCAGCGTTGTTAACTAAAATATCAATTCTTCCTTTTTTAGCTATTACATCATTTACTACCGCAGTTAACATATTTTTATCTCTGATATCTGCTTTATATCCTAGTACTTTAGGATTTTTTAATTCTTGTAGAGTTTGTTGTAGCTTGTCTGAATAGTCAATAATTACTACGTCTGCTCCATACTTTAAAAATACCTTAACTATACCTAGTCCATTTCCCATGGCTCCGCCTGTTATTATTGCAACTTTTCCATCTAATTTCATTTTACACTCTCCCTTATATTATTCCAATATAAGTGTATCATTTTTAATATTGCTTTTCTAGGCTTTTTTGGTAATTCTATTAATTTCTCTGTTGTTCTTTGAAATCTTTTTGACAATTTTCAATAAATTTTTTTTCTAATTTTGTGTATTTAGAAATTGTACTTATATCTAGACCTTCTTTTAACATTGCCATTACTATTTGCCGGTTAGCTTGTTCTAGTCCTTGTTCTAGTCCTTGTTCTAGCCCTTGTTCTAGTCCTTGTTCTAGTCCTTGTTCTAATCCTTTTTCCATTCCTTCTTTTAAACCTTTCTCTATCATTTCTTCCCTGATAGAGTTTTCAATTTTTCGATTATCTTCTTCTGCACTCATAAATACATGAAAATCTGGATCTTCATTTACTCTTTTTACTTCTTCCATATATCTTTGCACCATCCTATCTTTTTTTGATAGAGATTTTAATTCTTCTAGTCCTAAATCCAGCATGATTATTTCTTTATTTTTCTCTATCTCATGTATATTGTTAGTATACCAAAAACTCATATACTTTTCCATATTGATTTCATAAATAACAAAATTTTCCACATACTTCTTTTGTTCTTCATCCTGAATATAGTATATTCTTAACGCTTTATTATCTTTTAGTCCATAACTAAAATTAATTTGAATCATTTTTACATCTTCCTTATAGTTTTGCCCTTTTAGAACATGATGCGAGTAAATATCACACAAATATGATGCATTTCTTGGTCTTACATATCCCAAGTCAGAAGCATTTACTTCTACTTGAATTCTTCCAATATCTGTTTTTAGATTAAGATCAAAATGTTTTCTTTTTACTGATACATTATCGGCATTTTGTTCTAAATTAAGATATTTCACCTCCTTTATTTTTACCTTTAATATACCTTCTAACAAATAAATCAATAGGTCTTTATTCTTTTCATTCATAAAGACTTCTTTAAATGTTCTGTCATAGCGACAGGTATAAAATTTTGTGATAACTATCACCTCCTACTGTATTATTAGAAAAATGTAGAAATCTCCTGCAAAAAAAAGAAAGATTTTTCATCTTTCTTATTCTGAACTTTTTTGTATTACTTTGAAAGCATCTTCTATAGTTTTCATATTCTTATAATTGGTTACTGTATCTTTTATTCCAACCATGATTGGTATTATTGCTAGTAAACTTATAGCGAGTAGATATCTTTTTTTACTTTTGATTGCTTGTATTATTAGATAAATACTTAGTACTGTGATTGTGATTACATAACACAAATTATAAATAAATTGCTCTCTTAATTTTTGGACTAATTCTTTATTAATTATTTTTACACAGTCTGTTTGATTGTAATTCTCTACTAATGTATATAGTAATTTTATACTTATTAGTGCAATTACTATGATTATTATTGCTATTGTAATTTTTTTGGCTTTACATTTTTTCTTTTTCATCTTATCACCTATTTTGAGTATAACATATTCTTTCTTTTCCTAGAAAAAAAAGACTGCATTTGCAGCCTTCTTTACAGTTATTTAGAAATTACTTCACAGATTAAGTTAGAGATTTCTGTTGGATTATCGATTGGAAGTCCAGCTATCATTTTTGCTTCACTGTAAAGTATTTTGGTATATTTCTTAAACTCATCTTTATCCTTTTTATATAACTCTTTTAATTTCTTAGCAATAGGATGCTTTTCATTGATTTCAAGCACTGTCTGTGCTTTGATTCCTAAATCATTTGGCATAGAATCAAATACTTTTTGCATTTCAATAGAAACATCACCTTCACTAGTTAGACATACTGGATGTGTTTTTAACTTATTCGTAAATCTTACTTCTTTTACATCTTTAATTTCTTCTTGCATATCCTTTAGTAAATCTTCATTTTCTTCATTTACTTTCTTTGTTTCTTCTTTTTCTTCGTCTGTTTCTAAGTCTAAGTCTCCGTTTTCTACATTGGCAAATTTCTTACCTTCATATTCTTGGATAGCAGTAATTGCAAATTCGTCTACATAATCTGTTAAGTATAAGATATCATAATCTTTTTCTTTTACCTGCTCTACTTGTGGAAGAGAATCAATCTTAGCAATAGAGGCACCAGATGCATAATAGATTTTTTCTTGCCCTTCAGGCATAGCGTCTACATATTCTTTTAGTGTAATTAATTTATCTTCTTTTGAAGAATGGAACATAATCAAATCTTTTAATTTGTCTTTATCTGCACCATAGTTATTATATACTCCATATTTTAATTGTACTCCAAAGGTCTTGAAGAATTCTTCGTACTTTTCACGATCTTCTTTTAACATTGTCTCTAATTCTTTTTTTATTTTAGATTCAATGTTTTTAGCAATTAATCCTAAACTCTTTGATTTTTGCAATATTTCTCTTGAAATATTTAGCGATAAGTCTTCACTATCTACTACACCTTTTACAAAGCTAAAATAGTCTGGTAATAAGTCAGCACATTTTTCCATGATTAATACTCCTGATGCATATAGACTTAATCCTTTTTCATAGTCTTTTGTATAATAATCATATGGTGCATGACTTGGTATAAATAACAATCCATTATAAGAACACATTCCTTCTACAGAAGTATGAATTACTTTTAATGGTTTATCAAAGTCATTAAACTTATCCATATAGAAATTATTATATTCTTCTTCTGTTACATCACTTGCTTTTTTCTTCCATAGTGGAACCATGCTGTTAATGGTTTCTACTTCTACTTTATCAACATATTCATGTTTTTCTTCATCCTTTAATTCATGTTTTGTTACTTTCATCTTGATTGGATAACGAATATAGTCAGAATATTTCTTTATTAATTCTTTTAGATTATATTCTTCTAGATAGTCACTATAATTATCTTCTTCCGTATCTGGTTTGATATGAAGAGAAATCTTTGTACCATTTTCTTTCTTATCGCACTCTTCAATACTATAACCTTCAGCACCAGTAGAAATCCATTTGTATCCTTTTTCACTATCTACAGATTTTGTTTCTACTTCAATGCAGTCACTTACCATAAAAGCAGAATAGAAACCAACACCGAATTGACCAATAATATCAATTTTATCTTGTTTTGTCATATTCTCTTTAAAATTTAGTGAACCAGATTCAGCAATGGTACCAAGATTCTTATCTAACTCCTCTTCTGTCATACCGATACCATTATCTTCGATTACTAGAGTCCTATTTTCCTTATCATAATCAATTTTAATCTCTAATTTATCCTTTTTTACTTTTACTTTTTTATCTGTTAAGGAACGATAATATAATTTATCTATCGCATCAGATGCATTGGATATTAACTCCCTTAAAAAGATATCTTTATTTGTATAAATAGAATTAATCATTAAATCTAATAATCTCTTAGATTCTGATTTAAATGCTTTTTTCTTCATTTTTACATCTCCTTTATATACTTTATTTATAACACTATAATTAGCAGTTGTCAAGATAGAGTGCTAAAAAATATTTTAAGAAAAAATCATGATTTCATGACTTTCTCAAATTCTCTTTTTAAAATATTATTTTTATCTTCTAATATTTTTACATCTTTATCCTTAAATGTAGACATAGGAAGCGTTACTATTTCATTATGTTTAATTACCTTTAAGCCATCTTTATCAATAGATAAGCATAAATAATTATACTTTTTATCTTCCTCATCTATATATTTTATTTTGTAAAACCTTTCTTCTTGTTTATTTTTAATGGCTTTTAATACCTGATAGGTACTATTACTATACACTAATTCTGCTTGATCACAGAATATATTTAAAATTTTTCTGTTATTATTATATTCAATAATAATCAAATGATCTTCTACTACAGCATAATATTTTCCATTTACATATTCTAAGTAGTCTATCTTCTTTTCTTTTAATGCTTTCTCATCTTGAAGAAATGGAAAATAATTTTTTAAATTCATCGTATCTAAATCACAATTTAGTGATGCTTGATATTCAATGCTTTCATTTGTATTCATAATTACAGATAAAATTTCTGTTGCTAACTCATTCATAATATTAGGACAATGCTCAAATAACATCACAATAGATTCAAATAGAAATTCCCAACGTTTTGGTAAATATCTAGTTGCATAGAAATCATATTTTTTCTTATTCATATAGACATCTATTTCAATTATAAAATTATTAATATGTTTATTTCTATTATCCCTAGATACTAATTCTTCATATTTAGGTAACTCCTTTTTTATTTGTTCCGTTATATAGATAATACTTTTTACTTCCATAAATTGATAGCAGCAATATTCTTCTATTTTATTATCTTCTACTACATCTAATGGAATATATAATACTTTAAATTTATCTATGGTACGATTATATAATAAAGATATATAAAAATTTGATTTATTATAATCTTTGATTTGGAGTTCTATTATTGGTGACTCTTTTTTCTTTTTTAATAATTTTCTTATTAGACCTATTTTTTTATCAAATTGCATACTCTCTTTCCTTTTCTCACTTCTTATCCCTATTATAGCATGAGTTTGTTTGATTTCCTAACTTTTCCTGTTTTTTTTACTTATTTTGTCATTAAAAATGTTAATTATTAGTTTACTTTATTCTAAACTTTCTACCCAGTCTATTATTTTTTGCCAAGTAGCTGGTCCTACTATGCCGTTTTCTGGTAGATTATATCTTTTCTGTATTGCCTTAATCGATTCTTCAGTTAACTCATCAAAAGTACCATTCACACGTACTCCTGGTATTTGATGAGTCTTTTCACAAATTATATATAAGAAGTTTTGTAAGTTTAGAATATCATCACCAGTCATACCTAAAGATAAGAAAATACCAGGATATAATTTATCTTCATAATATAAGTACTCTTCCGGTATTAATTCTTTGGTTTGATTGTAGGATGTTACTAAAGCATTCCAGGTGTTTTTATCGACAATACCATTTGCTTCTATATTATTACTTGTTTGGAAGGCAATTACCATTTCTTTGGTGTTTTCTGTAAATTCTTCTCCAGATAAGTTCAGTTTAGGGATATCTGTGTCAATATAGGATAAGAAATTTAACAAATAATTTAATGGTCTAATATATGGTCCAGCTTCTCCCAGTTGTAGTGTTTCTCCGTAAGGAAACTCTACTTCTTCAATACTAATTCCTTCGCTTGCTAAATCTGCTACTTTTTTTACAGCATTATAAAGATATTTTACTTCATACCAGGTTGCTTTATCTACGGTTCCAGTTACTGGTAGGTCAAATATTTCTTGAAAGGCTTTGACGCTTTCTTCCATATCTGTTGTAAAAAAGATATTTTCTTCTTCTATTTTGGGAATGGCTGGATAGTTATTACTAATCCTATTAAGTTGGACTTTTAATTGCCTTACATAGTTTCCGGCAGAACCTAGTCTAAAGGGAAATCCCGGATAAGAAGGAATGTTGGGAGATACTGGAGCGTTATAGACAATTCTGATATCATTACCATAATATCTTTTTAAAATTTCAGTAGGAGATAGTCCTTGTCTTGCTAGTTCTACACTTCCCCATTGGGAAAGTCCGTCACAGGTTGTATTAATACCATCACAGTAAGCGGCAAATAGAGGTTGTACTTGGTCACCTTTTACAATATAGTTATTGAAAATATCATCTACTATTTGAGAGATATTTTCAAAAAATTGAGAGTCTTCATTAAAGGTTTGATCATAAGCTGGTGATGAGGTAATGTCAAAATTATATCCCTGAGACGGATACCATTCATTATAAATTCTATTTAAAGCAAAAGAAATTTGAGCTAATACATTAGCTTTTATCGCATCTGCTGGCCAAGATGGATATATTTCATTCGATGCTACATTTTTTATATACTCTGGAAATGTTACTGTAATATTTTTTCCTGCTTCTTCTGGTGGTCCTATATGGACTGTAATTCCTGTAGGAACTACCGGTGTTCTAACTGCCATTTTGATCAATTCCTTCCATTTCTACATCAGGAATCATTTTAATATATTGAATTACACCAGTGTTTCCAAATATTGCAACATCATATTTTTTAATTCTTTCATATCCCTCATGGATAGCTATTACATCATACATGGTATATTGAGCAGTATCTCCAGGTTTATAGTTTTTATCTTCTGCTTTGGATGGCAATTCAATATTACTAATCATTCCACTAGAGTCTGTTAGTCCTCTAAAAAACAACACTTTACTTCCATCAATATCCTTGGTTATTAATATTTCTGTATCTGGGATTGGTACGGCTTTATAAGCAGTGAATACTTCTACTTTTAGTCTACCTGTGGATGGATTTTCTTCTATAAATTTTTGATAACTTTCGGTCTTTTTGAATTCTTCTAAGGTAGTAAAATTCATTATAATTCCCTCACTTTCAATACTTGACCAATTTCTAAGTTAGTCGAAGTTAGATTATTTAAATTCATTAAATCAATTACTGTCGTGTTATAGCGCCTAGCAATATCATATAAGTTATCTCCCCGTTTTACAGTATATGTTTCATATTTTGGTTCTACATAGCCTTCTCCAAAACATTCTTTGACTGGTCCTGGTATTACTTCTTCTTTTTCCGTTGGTATTTTTAGTATTTGTCCCACTGATAGGATTGTCGTTGTTAAGTTATTGGCATTCATTATTTCTTCTACTGTTGTGTTATAGCTTCTAGCAATACTATAGAGACTGTCTCCTGCTTTTACTTCGTATTCTTTATATCCTATTTCTATGTTCCGGGTTGGTATTTTTAATATTTGTCCGATAGATAATAAGTTTGATGTTAGATTATTTGCTTGTTTAATTGTCTCTACCGTTACGTCATATTTACTGGCAATATTATAAAGATTATCTCCTTTTACTACGGTATAAGTAATATAGTTGCTGTCTGGTTGATTATTCGTTCCTTCTACTGGTACTTTTAATTGTTGTCCGATATTTAAAATATTAGAAGATAAGTTATTTAGTTCTATTAGTTCTTGTACTGTTGTATTATATTGATTAGCAATTTTATATAGGGTATCTCCTGCTTTTACCGTATAGGTTGCTGTTGTGGTGTTTGTTGGAATTGATAGTACTTGTCCAACCGTTATTGTATTGCTAGTTAAATTGTTTACTTTTTTTATGGTCTCTACTGGTACATCGAATTGTTTACTGATACCATATAAGGTATCTCCTCTTTTCACTGTATAGTTTTTCATATTTCACCTCATTTTATTATATGACTATCATTATTTTCTTTATTCTTAGTTATTTAGGTAAATTATTATCTCTTTTTTTAGGTTATAAACATATCTTATTAATGAAAGGAGGAAATCTATGCTACCAAATTGGAATCAAAATGATTGTTGTGATAACGATTGCAATCCAAGGCCAAATCGTCCGAAGGTGATTTTCTGTCTTTGTCCTACTGGTGCTACTGGTATTACAGGTGGAATTACTGGACCTACAGGGCCTACGGGAGCTACTGGTCCTACCGGTCCAACAGGTGCGACCGGGCCTGCTGGAAGTGGACTTGCTACTTTAGGATATTTCCCTGATTTTGCATCTTTTATTGCTGCTCATCCTACTGGAAATCCAGGAGACTCTTATGTCGTTGGCGGTACTCTTTATATGTGGGATGCTGCTACTGCTAGCTGGGCTGCTACGCCTATTGTTCCTGGTCCAACCGGTCCCACAGGACCTGCTGGTGCTACGGGTGCTAGCGGTGCAACAGGTGCGACAGGTGCCACGGGTGCTTCCCCTAACCTAACTATCGGAACTGTTTCTACAGGAACTCCTGGCGGTACTGCTTCTGCAAGTATTACTGGTATATCTCCTAATTTTGTACTTAACTTAACTATACCTCAAGGACCTACGGGAGCCTCTGGTATGGCTGGTGCAACTGGTGCTACTGGTCCTACAGGAGCTACGGGTGCGACTGGACCTAGTGTTACGGGACCTACTGGTCCTACGGGTGCTAGCGGTGTTACTGGTCCAACAGGTGCGACCGGACTTAGTGTTACCGGGCCTACTGGTCCTACGGGTGCCACTGGTGCTAGTGGAACTGCTGGTGCAACAGGACCTACGGGAGCAACTGGTGCAACTGGACCTAGTGTTACTGGTCCTACGGGACCTACGGGTGCTAGCGGTGCAACTGGAGCAACTGGAGCGACTGGACCTAGTGTTACCGGTCCTACTGGTCCAACTGGAGCGACTGGTGCTAGTGGAACTGCTGGTGCAACCGGACCTACGGGAGCAACTGGTGCCACTGGACCTAGTGTTACTGGACCTACCGGTCCTACGGGTGCTAGCGGTGCAACTGGAGCGACTGGACCTAGTGTTACCGGACCTACTGGTCCTACGGGTGCTAGCGGTGCAACTGGACCTACAGGTGCTAGTGGAGCTGCTGGTGCAACAGGACCTACGGGACCAACTGGACCTACAGGACCTACGGGACCATAGTTTTTTCCATATAAAAAGTTCTCGAATTTCCGAGAACTTTTTTATTTATTAGGGTCTACTAAAATCTTTACAGCATCATCTGTTCCAGAAGTTAGTCTTTCGTATGATTTTTGTACTTCTTCTAGACTTACAATGTCATCTACAAATTTTAGTACATCGGCTTTCTTTTCTGCAATTAGATCAATACAAGTTTGGAATTCGTCTTTTGTATAACCGATTGCACCTTTTAATGTTAGTTCTTTCATTACTCCTACGATGGTTGGTATCGTTACTGTGCCAAGAGATACTCCAACTAATACCACTGTTCCTCCAGGTTGTACTGTCATTAGTGATGTTCCTACTGCTGGAGAGTTACCACAACACTCAATAACCACATCGAATCCACCATTTGTTTTTGCTAATAAGGTCTCTACCATTTTGGTATCTTTTGCATCATACCATTCATCTGCTACACCTAGTTTTACAGCTTTTTCTCCTCTAGCTTTATTAGTCTCTGATAAGGCAACATAACTTGCTCCTTCCATTTTAGCAAACATAGCGCTTACTAATCCGATGATTCCTCCACCAATAACTAATACTTTGGCTCCTACTTTGATATCTGCTAAATGGATGGCATGTAGACCTACTGCCGTTGGCTCTACCATAGCGCCTTCGTCATCACTTACTGTGTCTGGTAATTTTATTACCATATCTGGTCTTACTTTCGTTTCTTTAGCTAGTGCACCTGGATTAGTTAGTGATAGTCCTACTGCATATGTCCAAGTCGAAGGGCAATATTGAGGATTTCCTGAAAGACATGCTTCACATTTTCCACATGGAGAAATTGGAAGTCCTGTTACTCTATCTCCGATTTTTAAATCTGTTCTGGAACCAGGATCTTTTACGATACCAGAAAACTCATGTCCCATGACTAATCCTTTTGGTTCTCCTGCTACCCAGTAATGAATATCTGATCCACAAATACCGCATTTTTTGACTTCTAATACGACATTTTCATGATCTATTTCTGGTTGTTTGATATCTGTAATTTCAAATTCTTTTACACCTTTAATGGCTACACATTTCATTTTTCTATCCTCCTACTATTATCTTTATCATATCACAAATTTCCTTTATTGCTTCTTTTTTTCTTCATTTTTCTTCATTTTTTACATATGATACAGAGAAAGGATGTTTTTATGAAGATATGTGTTTATGCTATTAGTAAAAATGAGGAGAAATTTGCTAGACGCTGGTATGAGTCGATGAAGGAAGCAGATGAAGTTTATGTACTTGATACAGGGTCTACTGATAATACAGTTTCTATACTTGAAGAGTTAGGGGCTCATGTAAAAGTTGAGGGCGTTACTCCTTGGCGATTTGATGTTGCGAGAAATAAATCTCTTGAATTAGTACCAGAAGATTGTGATATTTGTGTTTGTACTGATTTAGATGAAGTATTAGTTCCAGGATGGAGAGAAAAATTAGAAAAAGCTTGGACTCCTGGTACTACTAGGTGTCAATATACGTATTACTGGAACTTAGATCAAGATGATCAACCTATTGTTAGTTTCTTTTTAAACCAGGCTCATTGTCGTCATGGTTATCGTTGGACTCATCCTGTCCATGAAGTGTTAGAATATACTTTAGGAGATGAAGTTGTTGTTAGTTGTCCTGATATCATTTTAAAACATTATCCTGATGCTACAAAATCTAGAAGTAGTTATTTACCTCTTTTAGAGCTTTCTGTTCGTGAAGATCCTGAAGATGACCGTAATATGCATTATCTAGGTCGAGAATATATGTACTATGAGAAATGGGATAAGGCGATTGAAACATTAAAAAAACATTTGACTTTAGAGCGAGCTGTTTGGAAAGATGAAAGAGCTGCTTCTATGAGATTTATAGGTCGCTGCTATAAAAACTTAAAGCAGTATGATGAGGCTAGATATTGGTATGACCAAGCAATAAAAGAAGCTCCTCACCTACGGGATGCTTTTGTTGAAAAAGCACTTCTTGAATATGAGCTAGATAATTATGATAAAGTGGAAGATTTATGTTTTCGAGCTTTAGAAATAAAATCTCATGAACAAACTTATATCAATGAGCCATTTAGTTGGGATAGTACTGTCTATGATCTATTATCTATTAGTGCTTATCATTTAGGTAGAATACCACAAGCTATTTATTTTGTGGATATTGCTCTTACTTATTTACCAGATGATAGTAGGCTTTTAAATAACCGAAGAATATTTAAAGAATTAGAAACAGAAAAAGAAGGCTCTTAGCCTTCCATATATAAATCTATTTTCTTATCTTTATATCCTTCTAATATTTTATTCCAGATGACGCTTTCTACAAAGCGTCCTTTTTTGGGATGCATTAAATATCTTATTGTTAGTTCAATATGATTATCAACAATTTTAGTATAGATAGTAGGATCATACTTATTGAAATATACTCTATTTGTGGTATTGATGTCATTAATTTGTGCTTTCATCTTTTTCGGAATATTTTTAATGATTTCTATGTTATTTACAATTTTATATAATTCTTGTTTATTTTTTACTAAATCACAATCTATAGGAACTTTTACAGTTAGTTCGTCCCAGACATATTTGAATCCTTTGTTTAAGTTTCTTACTGGTTCTGAAAAGACAATGGAGTTAGGGAAAGTTACGATTACACCAGTAGACTGTCCATGTTCTTCTTTGGTAGATATTTCTAGAACTTCAAAGTTTAGGGAGGAAATATTCATTACATCCCCTTTGATGCCTTTTACTTCGATTCTGTCTTCTACTTGGAATGGTTTTTTCATTTTTATATAGATACCACAGAAGAAATTTAATATTAATTCACGTAACGCGATAGTCATGGCTGCGGATGTTACACTGATTAAGGTCATTAGACTTTGAATGTATTCACTCCATATCATTAATAAAAATACTACTTCTAAAATATTTAAGATAATTTGTACTGCCTGGTTAATTACGTATTCTTTTCTACCTTCTATTTTCTTTCTAATCGCTCTTTTTCCTATTTTTTTAAAAAAACTAAATAGTAATATTACTATACTGGTTGCTAGAGCTAAGGCTATATATGATTGATTAATGGTTGTTAAATCGCTTACATATTTACAAATTTTATCAAATAATCCCATGTTATTCCTCCTCTTACTAGGGACTAATTATATCACTTTTTCTAAATTTTATAAAGTAATCTATTTAAATGTATGATATACTAGACATATTGTTTACACATGGAGGTGGTTTTATGATTATTGGTATTATCGGTGCTTTTGATGAAGAGGTAGAAAAATTTATTGAAATGTTTCAGTTAACGAAAGAAGATACTACTATTTGGGATATTTATTCCGGTGATTTCAAAGATAAACATTTAGTAGTTTGTCGTTCTGGTATTGGTAAAGTAAATAGTGGCGCTATGACACAATATTTGATTGATCATTATCAGGTGGATTTGGTAATTAATTCTGGTTGTGCAGGAAGCCTACTTAGTAAAGTTAAGATTATGGATGTCGTTTTGAGTAGTTATGTTACTTATCATGATTTTAATCCTACTCGTATTATGGAGTATAGTGTTCCTGAACTTGGTAAGGTTCGTGCTTCTACTAAGCTTATTCATATTGCAGAAGATGCTTTAAAAAAATTAGATGTTGATAATTATTTTATTGCTCCTATTGCTAGTGGAGACTGTTTTGTTACTGATGAAGTGATGAGAGATACCATTTATAAAGCTACTGGTGCTTATGCTGTTGATATGGAAAGTGCATCGATCGGGCACATTTGCAAATTAAATCAAGTTCCCTTTTTATCTCTTAGAACCATTTCTGATTTTTCGGATGGTAATGATGATTTTGAAGTAATTGCTGCTTATAAATCTAGTCAGTTAGTTAAAGAGATGATTGAGGCATTATAAAAAGATAGCTATTCGTTTGCTATCTTTTTTAGTTCATTAAATAAGAACGTTTTGGCTTTTTCATCTTTTTCTTCTTGAATTTGTTTGGCAAGTGATTTTAATTTTTGTTTTTTCTTCTCGTCTATTTCTAAGTAGTCTAATTGTTCTAGGAATTCTTCTATCATTTCGTTGATTGTCATTTCTTCTTCATCTTCTTTACTGATGATTTCTTTTAGAATTCCTGTTTTTTCTAATTCTTCTTCTGACATAAACTACTCTCCTTTACATCTATATTATATCATGTTTTTGTCTTTTAAGAAAATTTTCTATCTTGAACTATCTTGGAGATTAGCTATATTAATCATTTTCACTAAATTTTTACTTTATACTTTTTCTAAACACTTTTTTGATATATTATGTTTTCATCTTCTCACTATCACACACATAGAATGAGTAAACCCTGGTATTTCAGTAGAAATCCATTTTTTCTCTAGAATTAAATTATTATTCGTAATCTCAGTTTCTAATTCATTCCAATTGACAATTTTACATGATGTAGCTGCAATATTTAATTGAGTACCATTATTCATTACAGTTCGATTTACATTTTTAAAAGCATCTTCGAGATTACTAGAGTAGCTTTCATTTCCATTTCCTAGTACGCAAATTAAGCACTTTCCATTAGTGGCAAGATGTTCTTTAATAAAAGTTAAAAATTTGTTTCGATGTTCTGGTGTAATGAACATATGTAGAACAGCAACTGAATATATAAAATCAAATTTTTCTTCTATTTTATCTTTTATTAAATCAAATTTTCTAAATTTATCTTTGTATTTATTTTGTGTGATTTTGTTACACATTTCAATTACTGTTTTAGAATAATCAACAGCTAAAATATTATAACCTTTATCTAAGAAATAAACCGCATCTCTACCTTCGCCACAGCCAAGATCTAAAACTTTATCACTTTTAGATATCTTGTATTTTTTGAAAAAAGCAATAACGTCTGGTGTAGCTTTTTTAGATGTCCACAACATGTTTTTTTCATAAACTTGTGAATATCTCTTTTCATAAGCCATATAATAATTAATTTCGGTTGCCTTATTATAAGTTATTTCATTTATTTTTTCGTTTTCTTTTCTTTTGTTATCTTGCATTTTATTCTCCTTAGGCCATTTACTATAATATTAAATATTGTCAACTTGTCTTATGGTACCTTTTCCGTTTTGGCAAGTAATATGAGCAATACTTCCATTGATTATTGTCATTTTAGGGGGAACGTGCCCAATATCTGCATTAAATATTATTGGTAAGTCTTTAAATAGTCTTTTTAGTGCTTCTTGATAAGTAAACTCTGGATAGAAATGTTTAGGAAATGCAACTCGTCCTACAATGATTCCTTTGATATATTTAAACCAGCCGGCTTCCTTTAATCTAAATAAAATACGATAAGTCTCTTCTGCTGATGGTTCACAAATATCAAAGTACCAGATAATACCATCATCTTTATAATTTTCTATAAATTCTTTGGTATAGTCATAAGCTGTTCCAGGTAAATCTTTTAGGCAATCAAGACATCCTCCGATGATTCTTCCAGTGATATCTACTTCCTTATTTATCGTCTCCCAGTAGACTTTTTCTGTTAGATGGTATCCGTCTTCCGTATTTGTCCATTCTTTTTGGTAATAATCAAAACTATGTTGTTCTACAATATTTCCTGATAGTATTTCTAAATTATTTTTTAAACACTGATGAGGATTTGTCTGATCAAAACTTCCTGCATTACAGCCGTAGATTGTTGCGATATCTAATTTTGTAGTTATTACATATAGAAGATAAGTTGGATCTGAATATCCCTCTATCCATTTTGGATTGTCTTTTATATGTTGCCAGTTAATATATGGTAGCATTTCTATTAGGAAGTCTCCGCCTGCTGCACACATTATCATATCTGTATCCTTATCAGTGATTAATTCATCCAATTCTTTGGCTCTTTTTTCTCCTGATGTAGATACCATGCCTTTCTTTCTGACACTTTTTGTCTCTTTTATGCGATATCCATAGTTTGTTAGTGTTTGTATTGACTTTTCATAAGACGGAATTTCGTCCCCTACACCTTGTGATGGTGCTGTTATTCCGATTGTTGAATTTGCTTTTAAAAATTTAGGATACTGCATGGCGTTTTGCCTTTCTACTATCTAAGATAGAGTTTATCACTATTAACACGATACTTACTAAGAGCATGATTCCAGAAGTAATTAACATTGGCATAGCAGATATTCCTACTGTTTCTATTTCTATAGCAACATTTAGCACTAAAGCAATCGATCCTCCAATTAAGGCAATGAATAATGCAGAAACAATTCCAGCAATGGCGATATTTACAATCCATTTATAGTATGGTTTCTTTAATAAAGCAATAATCACTATAGAAATTATTGATGTTATTATTAGTCCCATCATAAAATTATCGGTAGTAACACTTTGATATCTATTCAGTACTACTTGTCCTTCTTCCGGCATTGAGCTTTTTGCTTCTTCAATCATTTTTTTGTATGATGCATTTATATCTTCGTTTTGGGTTACTTCTTCTACTAATTCGTCTAACTTTTCATCACTAATCGATTTTCCTGTTGCTTGTTCTATTGTTGTTTTATTTTCTTCCATAAAAGTTTTTAGGTCTTCTTCGATATTGATATCTTCTATTTCATCAGTTGTTAAATCTTTCATTATTTTGTCAGTATATTTATTCATCAAATTATCTATTGTTTCATTTGTACGTAGACTATCTTCTAACTCTTTTATATTTTCGTCTGTTATTTCTGGAAATTCATTTTTAAGAGATTCACTCATTTGCTTTATAACTTCTTCTTTTCCATAAGTTCCTATAATTTCTTGATTTACGATTTGTTCTGCGTACATAATCGTTGGTATTAATGTAAATGTAAAGACTAATACTGTAGTTAAAATTCCTCTAATAAATGTTTTCATAGTTTTTCTCCTTTTTTTCTTCTATTATATCATATATACTGTTCCTATTATCACAATAATACCAGTGATTATAAACATACTTGCTACTAGTTCTGGAATTATATTTTTTGTATAAGCATCACTCGGATTTTCTTTATTATAATAAACAGTCACTTTTTTTATACATGAACTAAGAATTCCATTTATTCCTACGGAAGATTTTATTTGATAGGTTTTCTTGTCTACTTCATATTTTACGGTAGGATATTTTGCCCAGGTTTTTGCTTCATTTAATTCAAATTGGGAATCGATAATTATACCTTTACATTTTTCTAAACATTTAGGATGTTCTTTTTTTATAATTCTTTTTTCAGTAATTAGTATCACTATTCCTACTATTACTACTTCTGTACTTAGTATTAATGACTGAATGATTCCTTTTTCTATTAATGGTCCTTTTACACATAGGCTTAGTATTACTATAATTACTGCATTGATACAGATTGCGATAAATACTATGATTGGTAGAATAAATTCTGGTTTTATAGTTTGTTCTTTTTTGTTGTTTTTCTTCATATTTTACTCCTTATAATTATAAATATATTCTTCGATATCTAGATAAGATTTATCTTTTGAGTAAGTCATAGCATAGATGTGATATACTCCATTTTGAACTGGTAGTGTGTTATGTGTATTTAGCTCTTTAATATAGATAGAATAGTAGCATTCTTGGTTTACCGATTCACAAGTTGCGGGTGTGAGTAAGTTTTCTATATTGGTACTTATTTCTTTTTTTGTTAACCAGTTCTTACTATTTTGTAACTCTTGAACAAAAGAATTAAGTAAACTTAATTCGCCTTGGTCGTCACCTTCCAAGTTTCCTGCTTCTCAGACTAGGTATCCCTACTTCTCCACAGGCTTAACAT
>CASEGV010000019.1:0-29909 GCA_949287595.1 uncultured Mycoplasmatota bacterium | reverse complement strand
ATATAAAATTTTAAAATAAGATTTTAAAAAAAATTATCAAAAACTTAAAATCTATTATGACCTTATATAAATTTTTCGTAAAAAACCGAAACTCAAATTTTTTTGGCCTTGTTAGATTTTAAAAATTATTATATAATGTTATATGATAGGGTGTGGTAGTTTGATAAAAGTAAAAAGTCAAGAAACTAGAAGACTGATATCATTTATTATGCTTACAACTGGCTCCATTATTGCGGCTTATGCTTTAGAGAGTTTTTTAATACCCAATACTATCCTAGATGGTGGAGTAACTGGTATTTCCATTATTGTATCTAAAATAACCAATTTACCAGTAAGTTTATTAGTTTTAATATTAAATATTCCATTTGTCTATATTGGATATAAAAACTTAGGAAGAGGATTTTTAATTCGAGCGGTATATAGTATGGTACTGTTTTCTGTTTCACTATCAGTATTTAGGTATTATGAACCATTAACAGAACAGATGCTTTTAGCAACAGTATTTGGAGGAATTTTACTAGGAATAGGTGTAGGACTAGTCATTCATTTCGGAGGATGTGTAGATGGTACAGAATCAGTTGCCCTAGTAATTAGTAAAAAAACAACTTTATCAGTAGGGCAAGTAGTATTAATTTTTAATTTAGTAATTTATTCTGCTGCCGGAATGATTTTTGGAATTGATCGAGCAATGTATTCTTTACTTACTTATTTTATTACATTTAAGGTAATAGATTTTGTCTCTGAAGGTTTTGAACAAGCCAAAGCTGCCTTAATTATTACGGAAAAAGGTACGGATATGGCAAAAGAAATTTATAAAAGACTAGGTCGTACCGTAACAACAATTCGTGGAAAAGGATTGATTAGTGGAGATAAAGAAGTAATGTATTGTGTACTGACTAGAATGGAAATTTATGAATTAAGACATATTGCCGAAGAAATGGATGAAAGCGCATTTATAACGATATTAGAAGTATCAGATATTATAGGGCAACATATAAAATCAACACAAAAGTTATCGCAGCAGAAAATGCATTATCAAAGAAAGGAAGATAAAGTATGAATCAAGAGCAAAATAAACAAGTACCAAATGTAGGAAATAATAATCAAACAGTAACGAACACAACACCACCTGTAAATTTGACTCCTCAACCATCACCAGTAACACCAGCAACAACCCCGTTAACTCCCAATGTAGAACAACCATCAAATATATTAGCAGGAAGTCCTGGAGTCATAGTAGCACCTGTAAGCAATGAACCAGCAGACGCTTCAAGTAAAGATAAAGGAAGAGTAAATGGTGTCGTAAAAGAGGCAACAGAAACAGAACAAACGCTATCTCAAACAACAAGAATCAATCCTACGGTAGTAGCACCAAGAGTAGATGTAGGAGCAAAGCAAACCGAGCCCTCTCTAATTGAGGAGGAGCCATCACCAGTTGCACCACCTCCTAAAAAATCTCATAAATCAGGAGTCTTTATCTTTCTATTATTACTAATTATAGGAGGATTAGGATATTATATCTATCAAGATTATGAAAAAGATTTAGCCAAAGAAGAATGTAGTCCCTTAGTAGCAAGTGATGATACACTTAGAGACTTAGATATAAACTCTTCCATTGTCCAAGAATTATACGATAAAGTAAAAACCAACATCAGAGAAGATGTTGCTTATCATAATTTTGATGATACTTTTAAATTATATTTAGCTTATCGTCAAATTCCTACATCCGATATTTATGAGTCAAACTGTAATTTATTTAATGAAGGAACCATGTCAAACTTTACATGTGCATCCGCAACTAATTTTACACCAACAGCCTTTAAAGAAGAAACTCTAGCAAGAGAAGTAAGAAAATTGTTCGGAGAAAGTATTACCATACCAAATCAAAATATTACGTTAGGAAGTAGTTGCTTTGGAGGATATCAATATGTTCCAGAACGCGGAGAATATGTACAAGGATATTGTGGCCAAATCCCTACAACAACATATAATGCAGATAAAAACTTAGTATCCGCAACAGTACAAGGGGACACCATCACATTAAAAGAAGAAGTAAGATATTATAGTGCTGAAGGCGTAACAAGTGACCAATTACAAAGTGGAATATATGTTCATACTTTTAAATTAGATAATAGTTATCATTATGCTTATGTAAACAGAACTATGGAAATGGCTTAAAAAATATGTTATATTAGAAAAGGTGATAGAATGGAAATACAAAAAATTGTAACCGGAATGTTAGATGAAAATTGTTATGTTTTAAAAAATAACGGAACATGTCTAGTAGTAGATCCCGGAGATGACTATATAAAAATAAAAGAAGCAATAGGAGATAATAAAGTGTTAGGCATACTACTAACACACTCACACTTCGACCATGTCGGAGCTCTACGGCATTTCTTAACCAAAAGAAGTATTAAAATTTTTAAAAGAAGTAGTGTAGAAGAAAAAGAATATCAAATTGGAGATTTTTCCTTTGAAACAATTTTTACTCCAGGGCATTCTAAAGACTCTGTCAGCTTTTATTTCAAAGAAGAAAAAGTTATGTTTGTAGGAGACTTTATCTTTAAAGATTCTGTTGGTAGATGTGACTTACCAGGAGGAAGCGAACAAGAACTAAAAGAAAGTTTAAGTAAAATTAAAACATATCCTAAAGAAACCACTCTATACCCTGGTCATTATGAAACAACAACTCTAGAAGAAGAAATAAAAAACAATCCATATTTTAGATAGGAGTAAATAAATATGTATATAGATGTAGTAGTTTTAGTTATATTAATAGTATTAGTAGTAATGTTCTTTAAAAGATTCTCATCGTTTGTCTTTTTCATGGCAATAGTAGACATCCTATTAAGAATATTAACATTTATAAAAAATAACATCGGACTTCCAGATGTTAGTGCGTTAATAGGTAAATATGTACCTGCAAGTATCCCGGCAATTATAGATAAATATTGTAATGGAATAATTAACACCATCTTACAATGGGCCTTCGTAATATTAATGTGTATCTTTTTAGGATATATTACGAAAATATTTATTAAAAAGAAAAAAATTTAATAATATACAAAGAAATGACAAGTTTAGCCATTTCTTTTTTTTATACTTACTTTGGTGATGGGAATGAAAGTATATTTAGATTTAGTCTTTTTCATTAACTTTTTCTTTGATTTCATAATATTATTAGCAACAAAAATAGTAGTAAAAGAAGTAGTACCATTTTGGAGATTAATACTTGGTAGTTTGGTTGCTAGTAGTTCCATATTTCTTTTGTTCCTATCACTTACTAATTTAGAATTATTTTTATTAAAAGTATTAATAAGTATTGTAATTATTTTAATTACTTTTGGAAGGAGGAATTTTTTATCGGATATTATATACTTTTATTTAATTAGTATCATCTTAGGAGGATTTTTATATCTATTTGATATCAGTTTCAGTTATAAAAATCAAGGTGTAATTTTCTTTGGAGCAGGACTTGGATTAAATTTATTAGTAATAATAATACTTTCACCACTCTTTTTATATTTTTATATTAAACAGGAAAAAAAGAATAAACTAGAGCAAGCAATTACCCATTCTGTAGAAATCTATGTAGATAAAAAAGTTTATCGTCTAAAGGGTATGCTAGATACAGGAAACAGATTAAAAGATCCAACGACAGGAAAAAGTGTAATATTAATTAATGCACGCGTAAATATTCCAATGCCAAGATTTTTCTATGTACCATATAAAGCCTTAAATACAGAAGGAATGATACCCTGTTGTAAAGTAGAAAGGGTGATAGTAGATAATCGAGTTTTTTCAAAATGCTTAATAGGAATTAGTAAAGATGAATTTTCATTAGGAGGAATAGATTGTATTTTACCAAATAAATTTAAGGAGGAATTATGAAAAAAATAATTAGCTGGTTAAAAAGTTTATTTTCAAAAGTATATAGTATATTCTATGTAGGATCAACTGATATGCTTCCAGAACCATTATCAAAAGAAATGGAAGACTATTATGTAGAAAAAATGCAAAATGGAGATTTAGATGCTAAAGATAAATTGATAGAACATAATTTACGACTCGTTGTTTTTCTTGCTAAGAAATATGAAAATACAGGAGTAGACCTAGAAGACTTAGTAAGTATTGGAACTATCGGATTAATAAAAGGAATACAAACATTTCAAAGTGGCAAAAATATAAAACTAGCAACTTATGCATCCCGGTGTATTGATAATGAAATTTTAATGCATCTTAGAAAAAATAAAAAAACAAAAACAGAAGTAAGTATAGACGCCTCTTTATCTTTGGATGGAGAAGGAAATGAATTACACTTAGAAGATGTTTTAGGAACAGAACCAGATATCGTAACAAAAAGTATAGAAGAAGAAAATGATAAAAAAGTAATGTTAGAAGAAGTGATGAAATTAAAACCTAGAGATAGAGATATTATTGTTTTACGTTACGGGCTTTTAGGAAATGATGAACTAACACAGAAAGAAGTGGCTGAGAAATTAGGAATATCACAATCATACATTTCTAGAATAGAAAAGAAAGTAATCAAAAGGTTGCGTACGGTTGTTAGTAATTTTTAATTTTTCAGATTATCTCATTTACTTGCGCTAGGGATTATGATATACTTATATTACATAGTAAATTAGTAAGGTAAGGTGAAAAAAGTATGTTGCAAAAAATAAAGAAGTGGTGGAAACAAGAAAAAAAAGTAAACAAAATACTTACTGTTTTCTCTGCATTTCTAATTATTTTTTCTGTGTTTTTAGGGAGTGCAATTGGAGCAAGTCTCGCTGCTGAACTACCTAAAACTTTAGTAACTAGTAGAGAGGAATTTGAATCAGGGGAGACAGTTAGTCTAATAAACGGAATTTACTTATCAGGTAAATTCCTAGCAACAGATACAACAACAGGAACGCAATATGTAATGTACTGCTTAGAAAAAGAAAAAGAGTGGTATATTGACAGTGACATGACAAATAGCAATCAAAGTCTAGATGCAGGATATGCACATATTATTAAAAATGGATATCCCAATACCGCTTTTACCAAAAGAGGTGACTATGATTTCTATCTTACACAAGTTGCAATATGGTGGTATCAAGACCGTATCGCTGGAGTAGCAGATACGGAAGATGGTATCCTAACAGCTGCTCAAAAACAAGAAATGAAGACCGGACAATATTCTTCTATTTTAGTTCCATTAGTAGATGAAGCAGTAAAAATAAAAAATACTTATAGTAAAATTGATCCTAAATTTTCAGTATCAACAAGTAGTTTTAAATTAGATTCTACAGGACAATATCTAGAAACAGATTATATTTCAGTAACAGCTAATGTAGATTTTACAAGCTATAGCGTAGCATTAGATATGGCTGGTGCTCAAGTAATTAATGAACGAGGCCAAACTACACAAGGCTCAATCCCAAGTAATCAAAAATTTAAAATACGAATACCAGTAACAAACTTATCATCAAACGACTTAGATTTAAAAGTATCAGTAATACTAGATTATACAGAAGAGACGGTATATCAATTTAATCCACCTGCGAGTCAACCAGATATGCAAAAAGCAGTTCCATCCTTAGTCGTAGCCATACCAAAACAATATAATGCATCAACAACTGTAAAAATTCCAACAGGAAGTATTACCATAGAGAAGGTAAACGCAACAACAGATGCCCCTTTAGCTGGAGCAAAAATAGAATTAGTTAGAAATAGTGATAACCAAGTAATAGAAACTTTCACAACTACAACAACAGCCAAAACAATTTCTGGATTATTACCAGGAAAATATACCATACGTGAAATTGAAGCCCCTGCTGGATTTGTTGCCTCTTCTAACAGTCCATCAGTCACATTAAACACAACAAACATGAATCAAACAGTTCGTCTTGAAAATACCCCATTAGATTTTAAGATTCGTAAAATAGATCAAGAAACAAAACAACCAGTAGCCGGAGCGGAAATTGTAATTTTAAATGAAGATAGCGAGGAAGTATTCCGCTTTACCTCAACGAATGGTTATACAGATATACCAGCATTAGAAGTTGGAAAATATACGGCAGTAGAAGAAAAAGCTCCATCAGGCTATTATCTCAACAAAACACCAGTATCATTTGAAATAAAAGATACAGATACATCTAAGTCAATTGATGTACCAAACAAAAAGAACGAAATAGAAATATTAAAAACAGATGCTGATACAGGTAGTCCACTAGCCGGAGCAAAATTAAGAGTAGTAAATACTGCTAATAACGCGACAGTAGAAGAGTGGACAACAACTACAACAGCTCATGTAATTAGAGGACTTGCAGCAGGAAATTACAGAGTAGAAGAAGTAAGTGCCCCATCAGGCTATGTCTTAAATACCAATGCTATGTCATTTACGGTCTCAAATACGCAAACAGAAAAAATCACAATAACATTCCCTAACACGAAGAGCCAAATCATGATTTCTAAAGTAAATGAAGCAGGAGAATTAATTGCTGGCGCAAAGCTTGCAATCTATAATTCATCCAACCAGAAAGTGCAAGAATTTACATCTAAAACAACACCAGCAATTATCGATAAATTAGCAGCAGGAAATTATACATTGCGAGAAGAAAAAGCTCCATCTGGTTATACATTAAATACAGAACCAGTACCATTTGAAGTAACAGATAGCACAAGAAATTTGCAAATTTCTATGAAAAACGTTCAAAACGAAATTTTAATTGGTAAAGTAGACGCTGATACAAAAGCTTATATCTCAGGAGCAGAACTAAGGTTAGTAAGTGAATCAGGAGCAGAAATTCGCAAATGGACAAGCACAAACTCTCTATATTCTATTAAAGGTCTAGCAGCAGGTACATACTACTTAGAAGAAACGAAAGCCCCTACTGGATATATTAGAAATACGGAGCGTATAGAGATCGTAGTAAATGAAAATACTACAACCGCAACTTATACTATGGAAAATCAAAGTATTTCAGTTCGTATTGGAAAAATTAACAAAGATACCAAACAACTAGTAGCTGGTGCAACCTTAGAACTTCTAGATGAAAATAGAGACGTAATATCAACATGGCAAACAACTACTAGTTACCAATCATTTAATGACTTAGAAGAAGGAACATACTATGTAAGAGAAAAATCAGCACCAGCCGGTTACATCTTAAATAGTGAAACAGTAGAATTTACAGTAGATGCAACTCACACATCATTCGTAGTAGAATTAGAAAACGAACAAACTAAAGTAAAATTAGGAAAAATTGATGCCCAAACAGGAACTTATCTTCCAGGCGCAACATTACAATTATCTCGCGAAGATGGTAGTATGGATCCAATTACTTTTGTAAGTGAAGATAAACCAACAGAGTTTAAAGGCCTAGCTAGCGGAAGCTATGTTCTAGAAGAAATAAGTGCTCCAGCTGGTTATATTGAAACCAATTCTAAAATTACTTTTGAACTAGATTCTACTGGAAAGACGAAAAATATTTCCTTAAAGAGTGATTATATTACAGTATCAGTCCAGGATAAAAAACTACAAATAGATACCAAAGGAGTAGCTGGATATGAATTCGAATTACTTAACGCAAATGGAGAATTATTAGATACTTATGAAGTAGGGGAAGAAGTATTCACATCCAATGCTCTAGAAAATGGTAATTACTTATTAAAGCAGACAAAAGTTCCAGAAGGAATGGTATTAAACTCTAATTTATATTCCTTCACAATTTCTGATACGCAAACTTCAGATATAGTATATTTTGCCAATGACTATACTCGTGTAAACTTTGAAAAGAAAGAAATGCTAGGTGGTAAAAATCTAGCCGGGGCACATTTCATTTTACGAAATGAACAAGGAGATGTCGTAGAAGAGTGGACAACAACAGATACTGCGAAAACAATTGAAAAATTAACTCCAGGTCAATATACATTAAGTGAAGTACAAGCACCAGCTGGTTATGTACTAAATAATTCTGCACTTACATTTGAAGTAGCAAAGACAGGAGATATTCAAGTGGTTACTATGTTTGATGCTTTAGAAGTAAAAGTTCCTAACACATCACAAAATTCTTTATTATATCTATTTATAGGTACAATTACTATCATGACAGGTTTAAGTATCTTTGGATATACTTACTATAAAAAGAAAGCCTAATAAATAAATGAGTAGATTATGCTTTCTATACGGAACTGTTCATGCTGGAAAAACAAAAAGTGCTTATGCAATAAAAAATCGTTTTTGGAAATATCATCTATCTACCATGATTATGGCTCCAACGACCACGCATCAAGATGATATTTCTAATTACGACTATTTAATTGGAAAAGAGGAAAATATATTCTTAACAATAAAAAGACAATTTAACTCTCTTCGATTAATATTAATTGACGATGCACACTTACTTAATGAAGTACAAGTTGATCAACTACTACAAGTAGCAATTTCACAAAATATAGCCATTATCTGCTTTGGATTAAGAACAGATTTTCGCACCAGTGAATTTCCTGGTGCGAAACGACTATTAGAAATAGCCCAGGTAGTAAAAGAAATACCTACGAAGTGTACCTGTGGTAACAAAGCATTATTTAATGTAAGAAAAGAAAATGGAAAAACTACATTTTTAGGAACACAAATAAAAACGGGACAAATAATTACTTATGAAGCATTATGTCCCAAGTGTTATTATCATAAGGTAATGCAATATAAAAAACTAAAAGAAAGTGGAATATTATAAAACAAGTGCTAAGCTTGTTTTTATGTTATAATCCCTTATAGGAGGATGTAAGTATGTATAATATAGAAGTATTTGAACAATTAATAAAATCAAACTTATCTTCTGAGGAGGTATATAAGAAAATAACGGAAATGAATCCTATTTATACAAAAGAAAAATATAGTAATGATGAAGAAGAACCATTTGCCATCTATATGGGTGGAATAGGTAAGGATGATTTAGTAACGATTAATAATACTGTATATCCAATTAAAATGAGATTTGATTCAGAACAAGTCTATATCGATTTTATTAATTTGATTCGTGAAAAATTACAAGTAACAAATAAATCATTTCAAAGTACAGTTTTGGCATCTATTAGAAATTTATCTAAAAATTGGTTTTATAGACAAACTGCACCAGAAGCAATCGAAAACGCTAAATTAGCTCAACTATACATGGAAGATTTTAAAAGACCAGAAACGCAACGGGATAATTATGCATCAGATAAACGAGTATCGGTATTTGATGAAGAAAATAACCAATTCGTTTATAATATTTCCAAATTTGCAGGAACTGGTGATTTAGCAAAATGTGTAGAAATTAATTCGGTTGCTTGTAATCTATTAAATTTTAGTGGTATAGAGTCAAGCTTAATTCAAGGATATTTTATTAATCATAAAGGAAAACAAGAAGCTCATACTTTTCCAATTTATATAGGAAACGACGGAAATTATTGTTTGTTAGACTGTGCATTGAAACAGCAAAGAAAAAATATTTTACCTGGAGACATTAATTTTGAAGATGGATTTAGTTTTGAAAATCCAGTATTATTAACATATTCAGACGGTCATAAAGAAGAAGCATCACTTATCTATAAAATATCTCCTCAAAAAAGAATGACATCAGCAAAAGGAATAGGGAAATAAAGAATTCAAAATTAATATAAATTATATGATCTTAGTTGACACCTGAATTAACAATTTCATCCATAATTTTAGTTAGAATAACTGATTTACCGCTTCTTCTCATTCCATATATTATTTTTATTAAGGATTTAGTATGATAAAAAAGCTCGAATTTTAGATAAATATTTTTCTCTAATTAACATCAAAATCACCTCATTTACAGTATATTATTATATATTTTTGTAAAGTTATTCCATTGTATTGGAATAACTTTGAAAAAAATTTTTTTCTTACAATTTTAACCATATTAAAACTCGAACAGTAGAAGTTCGAGTACTAATTAATCTGGTACCGTTGAGAAAGTTATCTACAACTTTTATCAAAGGTAATTGATATTAGAATCGATAACTAAACAAATTTTAATAGAAGAAGAAAAATAGCAACTACATATAGTGCTATTTTTATCGTGTCATTCTTTTTTTATAAACATGACCTTGCACATCATCATCTGAATCGAGGCTTTGAATTTTTCTATTAATTTTATTTAATAGTTCATCATCCGAACTGCCTAATTGTTGTATTAATTCATCTTGTCGTCTTTGTTTTCTTCTCTTTTTATCGATTTCATTCTTTACTGCATAAGGAATATATGGCAAAATAATACATTTGCCATCCTCTATTATTTTTGAAACTTGACCTGTATTTTCATCATAAGTATATTCTAAATAAGGTTTTGCTACTTGCTTTTTAGACTTTTCCAACAAAGCTATTAAGTAACCAGGATTTAGATTGTTTTTTTTACAACAATCATCGATATTAATTGATTCAGAAATAATTAGATACGCTAAATTAGACTCGAAAATTTCTAACTCATGAACACTATTTTCTAATTCTTGATGTTTCATTTCTAATTTTGATGCAATATTAATTTTCTTTTCTACTTTAAAAAAATGCGCAATCGATAAAACCGAAGACATTCTACTATATTTTCTTTTTGCTTTTCTTAAATTAACCTGAAGGTCATTTAATCTACTATTATTAAATTCTTCAACATTTTTGTTTAAGAAATATCTTTGAGCCAATTCGCTATTTGTTAAAAGATTGAGAAAATGATTATTTTTTTTAATCCTAATATACATATAAATCAATCTCCCTTTTTTGTACATTTTATATTGACATTTACACCATATTATAAGTAATTACAGTATACATTGTCAATATCATTGTATTCTTTGAAATTTATATTTGATGAAAGACATAAATCATAAACATCAACCTTTCTTCTAGGTTGATTCCTATATCAAAAGTTTGTGCTTTTTGAGCAGATTTCCCTATGGTGCCAAAAGACAGAATTGAACTATACAAGTAACATAGGAGATATCTTTTTAAAAAACTATTAAAAAGAGGTTGACAAATATATTAGTTATTAATATAATGTTAATAACAAGTGAAGAAACTTGTAATTTTAATACCATATGATATTAATAAAATATTAATAAGAGGAGAGAAAAATATGAATAAAATTAAAAAATTAGAAGTTTATGAAAGCATGTTAATTATTGTTGATATAGTAAATGGTTTTGTAGAGGAGGGAAGTCTACATGATAAAAAAATAGGAAGAATAATTCCAAGACAAATTGAACTAATTAAAGAAGCACATGCTAAAGGTTCACTAGTTATCTTTGTAAAAGATGCTCATAATAAAGACGCAGTAGAATTTAGACGTTTTGGCAATAGGAAACATTGCGTAAAGGGAACGAAAGAAGCAGAGCTTGTAGATCAGTTAAAGCCTTTTGAAGAAATGGATGATACGATTACTGTCGAAAAGAATAGTACAAGTTTTATGGAATCTCCTGACTTTAGAACGGTTGCAGCTAGTGCGAATAACATTAAAAAAGTAGAATTAGCCGGTTGCTGTACAGATATTTGTGTTTTTAATGGAGCGATGGGACTTGCTAATTACTATGACCAGTGGAATCGAGCAGTAGATATAACGGCACATGAAGATGCTATCGCAACATTTGATGAAGAACACCGTCGTGAATATGTACAATCAGCGAAACTACTTATGAGGCTACAAGGAATAAACATAGTAAGTAAGAAATGATAATTATTTTTTAAAACATGATATTAACAAAAGATTAAAAAGAAAAGGAGAATAACTATGTATAATAAAACATTAATGACAGATTTTTATGAGTTAACAATGGCCCAAACATATTTCAATGAAGGAAAGAAAGAGGAGCAAGTATATTTTGATATTTTCTTTCGTAAGAATCCTTTTGAAGGTGGATACACAATCAGTGGAGGATTAGATGAGACTATAAATTATATTAAAAACTTCCATTTTGGAAAAGAAGAGTTAGATTACTTAAGAAAATTAGGAAAATTCAACGAAGATTTTTTAAACCATTTGAGTACTTTAAAATTTGAAGGAGATATTTATGCTGTACCTGATGGAACAGTAGTATTTCCAAATGAACCAGTATTAACAGTAAAAGCCGATGCCGTAACAGCTCAAATATTAGAAACAGCATTACTTGCTAATTTCAATCATGGATCTTTAGTAACAACAGTAGCAAAAAGAATTACGAATGAAGCCAAAGGTATTCCAGTAATGGAGTTTGGAGCAAGACGTGCTAGAGGAATTGATTCCGCAATAGAAGCAAGTAAATGTGCATATATCGGAGGATGTGTAGGAACATCTAATACTTATGCCGGTATGAAATATGATATCCCTGTCATGGGAACTATGGCTCACTCATTGGTAACAGAAAGCAAAGATGAATATGATGCCTTTTTAAAATATGCAAAAAGTAATCCTGATAACTGTGTCTTCCTAGTAGATACATACGATACTTTACGTAGTGGTATTCCTAATGCCATCAGAGTCGCAAATGAATATCTAACACCAAATGGATATCCCTTTAAAGGAATACGTATTGATAGTGGAGACTTAGCATATTTATCAAAAGAAGCAAGAAAAATGTTAGATGAAGCAGGATATAAGGATACAGGAATTTGTTTATCAAACGGATTAAATGAGTATACGATCAGAGATTTAATTACCCAAGGAGCAAAGATTAATTCGATTGGTGCCGGAGATAACATCGCTGCTCCTAAAGAAAGAGTAGGAGGAGTTTATAAACTAGTAGCAGTAGAGGAAAATAAGGAAGCTAAACCAAGAATTAAAGTAAGTAATGACAGTATTAAAACAATTAATCCTGGATATAAAAAGGTATATCGCTTCTATGACAAAGATACTGGATATGCGCTAGGAGATGTTATTACATTAAATGAAGAAGAAATTAGTAAAGATCACTATACACTAGTTCATCCAGTAGAGACATGGAAGAGGACAGAACTAGAAAATTATAATGTAAGAAGTCTACTGGTACCAGTATTTAAAAATGGAGAATTAGTATACCAAGATCCAAGTTTACAAGAAAAACAAGAATATTGTGAAAAAGAATTTGAAACACTATATCCAGAAGTAACAAGAATTGATAAGCCTCATGAGTATTATGTAGATTTATCAGAAAAATTAAGAACCCTAAAACAAGAACTAATTGCATTCCATCAAAATGAAATAGCCGAAAAAGGAAAGGAATACGTCAAATGCGCAAAGAAAAGTTAGAAGAATTAAATGACTATATAAAGGAATTACAGACTATTACAAAAGAAAGAAAAAAGGAAGAATTTATATATCAAGGAACAGAACCTGTCCAAAGAAGAGGATTCATTAATGTAGAAAGTTATAATTGCAAACTACAAAATGGAATAATAATACCAAGAGAAAAAATAGTAAAAGGTGCAAGTAATGGTAATGCAGTAATTATCTTCCCCGTCACAAAAGAAGGAAACACTTTATTAGTAGTGCAGCCAAGAGTATTTACAAAAGAAACAGTATGCGTAGAATTACCTGCTGGCTATATGGAAGAAGGCGAGAGTCCTGAAACTGCTGGAAGAAGAGAACTAGAAGAAGAAACAGGATACGTACCAGAAAAAATAGAGTTACTAGCAAGCTACTATCAAGATCAAGGTTGTAGCGCTGCTTATAATTACAGTATGCTAGCTTTAAATTGTAAAAAAGTAAAAGAACAAAACTTAGATAAAGATGAAGTTATTCATTATTTTGAGTGTAGTTTTGATGAGGCAGTAGAACTAGTAGAGCGTGGTTATATTACAGATATTCAATCTCAATTTACAATAGAAAAAGCAAAGTCATACGTATATCAAAAAATAAAAAAAGTAACATGAATTTTATTAAAAAAGAAAAAAATTTGATACACTATAAAAAAGGAGTGATATAAGTGAAAGAATACGGATTTATTAGAGTAGGTGCCATAGTAAATAAATTGTCATTAGCTAATCCCTTAAAAAATGCAGAAGAAATCATTAAAGAGATAAAAAAGGCAGTAAAAAAAGGAGTATCGATTGTTACAGCACCAGAACTTTCTTTAACAGGTTATACTTGTGGTGATTTATTCTTACAAGATCAATTATTAATTGATAGTGAAAAAGCCTTACAAAAGGTATTAGAAGAGACAAAAAAGCTAGATATTATTTCCATAGTAGGAATGCCTATTAAACACAATAATCAGTTATTTAATTGTGCCGTAGTAATAGAAAAAGGGAAAATATTAGGAGTTGTACCAAAGACTTATATTCCTAATTATCAAGAGTTTTATGAAGCTAGATGGTTTTCTTCTAGTAAAGAGTTAAAAACAAATGAATTAGAATTATTAGGTCAATCAGTTCCTATCTCTACAAACTTATTATTTCAAGATAAAACACTAAAAGAGATTACTTTTGCTATTGATATTTGTGAAGATTTATGGACAGTAACTCCTCCAAGTGATTCTCATGCTTTACATGGCGCAACAATTATCTTTAATTTATCTAGCAGTAATGAACTTATTGGAAAACAAGAGTATCGTAAGAGTTTAGTTGCTATGCAATCAGCTAAAACCATTTCTGCTTATATTTATGCATCTAGTGGAGTAATGGAGTCAACCTCAGATGTAGTATTTGGTGGTGCTAGTATGATTTATGAAAATGGATCAAAATTAGCAGAAAATAAACGTTTTGAAATAGAAAGTAATCTGATTACTGCAGATATTGATGTGTTAAAACTTGCAAATGATCGTAGAAAAAATAAAAGTTTTATGCATATGGTACCTACTCAAGAGTATAACGTAATAAAAGTAGAGGTAGTAGATACCATAAAAGAATTACAAAGAGATTATAAAGAATATCCCTTTGTTCCAGCGAATGAACAAGAAAGAAATAACAGATGTGAAGAAATTCTAGAAATCCAGTCCAGTGCTCTAGCTAGACGTCTAATTCAACTTGGTAATCCAAAATGTGTCATAGGAATGTCTGGAGGACTAGACTCAACTCTTGCTTATCTTGTCATCGTAAAAGCTTTTGAAAAATTAAATCGAGATATGAAAGATATTATTGGTATTACAATGCCAGGATTTGGAACGACAGGTAGAACTTATCAGAATGCGATAGATTTAGTAAAAGAGTATGGTGCCACTCTAAAAGAAATTAGTATCAAAGAAGCATCTATTCTACATATGAAAGATATTGGACTACCAGAAACAGATAGAAGCGTTACTTATGAAAATATTCAAGCAAGAGAACGTACTCAAATATTGATGGATGTTGCGAATATGGAAGGCGGATTAGTCATTGGTACAGGTGACTTATCAGAACTAGCACTAGGCTGGTGTACATATAATGGAGATCATATGAGTATGTATGCAGTAAATACCTCTATTCCTAAAACTTTAGTCCGTTATTTAGTAAGCAGAGTAGCAGAACAAGAAGAAGGAAAGAAAAAAGAAGTATTAGAAGATATATTAGATACGCCTATCTCTCCAGAACTATTACCACCAGATGAAGCAGGAAATATTTTACAAAAAACAGAATCTAGTATTGGACCTTATGTATTACATGATTTCTTTCTTTATCACTTTTTAAGGTATGGTGCAACACCTAAAAAAATCTATGTTCTAGCAAAACATACTTTTAAAAATAGTTTTACTAATAAAGAGATAAAAAAATGGCTAAAAGTATTTATTAAAAGATTTTTTACACAACAATTTAAAAGAAATTGTATTCCTGACGGAGTAAAAGTAGGAAGTATTAGCTTATCTCCTAGAGGTGATTTACGTATGCCAAGTGATGCTGGTTATGAAGCTTGGTTAAAAGAATTAGATGAGATAAAAGAAGAGGATTGAAATAAAAAATGGTTGTTATATAATAACCGGCAGGAGGATAATTAATGAAGCAGTTAATAGAATTTGAAAATGGAAAAGTAAAAGATACTAAGCTTACTTCCATGAGAGTACGTGATATTTTTGATGATTGTTTATTTAAAGAGGAAGAATTAGAAGAAGGAAATCCAACAAAAGAATTTAATGCTGTAGAAGGCGTGATGATACAAGCTGTTTTTAATACGGAAAGACTAAATCAACATAAGGCAGAAATTGATGAAATGATTGATGAGATTGCTAATATTGATAAAGGTCCGCACTTTTTAAATATGTGTACTAGAAAAGATGGTAGTCTATGGACTGGTGAACATTTTGTAGTGGATCAACTAATGACCCTAGGACTAGCTACAGAAATATTAAAAGTACCATTAGATATTCCCAAGAAAGAATGGAAAAATTTCTTTCCATATGGAATGCCCTTTGTAATAAAGGACCAGCAGAAAACTAGAGTATCAGTAATAGGAGAAAATCCAAAAAACTATAAGACCGTGATGAAATTAATAAAATAAAAAAATATAGAGGAGCAATCCTCTTAAATTTAAATATATGATATTAATAAAATGTTAATAAGGAGAAAAATATGAAAATAGTAAAGAACAAATTCGGAGAAGGAACACTTTATCATGAGGAAGATTTAAAGGGTAAAATTTATGCAACAAGTGCAGCCTGTATGTCTGTATGGAGTGATATGTTATCTTTTGCGAATAAATATAAAGATAGGTTTGTAAGTGAAATAGGGAATGCTGATAGTATCGTTGTATTAGGTTGTCAAGTAACAGATTTAGCAGTATTAAATGATTTAAATGTTGCAAATAAATTACATGAAGAAACAGGAAAAGATATTTTCATGGGAGGATGTCTTGCTCAAAGAATGGATATACCATTGCCGGAATATATTAAAAGATTGGATGTAGTTAGAGTAATAGGGCAAGAACTAGATAACAGAAGTTTAGTTCATTATGAAAAACCCTTCTGGGTACCAGAGTTTGAAGAAAGTAAAGATAATTTAAAAGAAGGCAATCTATTTAGAAATTATTATCCATTAAAGATTGGTGCAGGTTGCCATGGAAAGTGTAAATATTGTACCATTCGTCATACTAGAGGAGAGGGCTATGAAACGGTACCAGAAGAGCAAATTGAGGAATTTTTAAATCATGAGCATGTGGTGTTAACCTCTGATAGCCCTACTGTATCTCAAGTAAAAGCCTGGTGTAGGATTGCCAAAGAATGTAATAAAGAAATATCTATTAGAAATATTGAACCACAAAATTTAATACAATGTAGAGAAGAACTATTAGAGTTAGCAGATAACCACTTATTAGATATTGTTCACTGTCCCGTACAAAGTTTTGATCCAGAACTATTAAAAGCAATGAATAGAAGTGTTACTGCAACAAATCAAGCAGTAGATTTATTACATGAATTAAAAGAAAAAGAAGTTATTACGGCTTCGAATATTATTATCGATTATACGACAGATGGAAAACTATATCCAAATCATGACATTGAGAAATTACAAGAAAACTTTGATTATTATTCTTGGAATCCTTACTTTGATGGTAATTTTGATATGGATAGAGCAAAGCAACGATTTAAAAAATATATCACAAAAGAAAAAGTAACTCAAAAATAATGAGTTACTTTTTCATCTGAATTTGATAAACTTTTACTTCCTCTACATGATCTATTTTGTATAGGGAAGTATCTTTTGGAACTTTACCTTCATAGATTAGGATTCCCCCATTTTTAATAGCAATACGTTGCGAATAAATATTATCAGGTAGGGTAGATATTAAAATTCCTTCTTTCATAGCATAAGTATTTTGTTGCAATAACTCTTTTAAAAGAGAAAGACTTTGCGTACCATATCCCTGATGTTGAAAAGAATCATAAATCGTATAATCTACATTTCCACCATAGAAAAACTCATCATATTCTGTCGCTTGAAAGCCAATTTCTCCAACCAATTCTAAAGTATCACATTTTACAACATCAAAAGAAAGAAAAGCAGAAGTTGCAATATTAGTATCAAAGTCACTAGAAAGTAATCCAATTTTATCATTGGTAATTGCTGGTTGATATTCTTCTTTTGTAACCGTAGTAGGTCTACTAATGATGGCTTTGTTAATATAGTCATAAAAATTTTGCATATCACATCTTCTTTCAAATAAGATGTTCTTATTGTAATTTATTTCTTTCTAAATTGCAAAGAGTTTTCTGCTTGATTACCTATAAATTTTTGATAATCATCTTCTGATATTTCTATAAGCAAAGGATGGTTAGGAGAATCTAGTTTCTCAACTAAGTCATAGCCAAAAGAGAAAAAACTAGAAACGCTTTCAAAACTTTTTTGATATTGCTCGTTTACAAAATCGTCTGGTTTAAAACAAATAGCAAACCTACTATTACCATCTTTTGTACTTTTACCCAGGTAGACTTCTTTAGTATTTTGCGACTGATTTGCATCTTGCGTTGTGTTAGAGGTAGATAAGTTTATTAAAGAAAAAGGAATCTCTTCTCTTTTTTTCTGATAAGCTTTTAATATTTTAGAGTCAACAGTTCCAATAGGTAAAAACTCTTCTTTAAAACTTGCTTCTTGTGTTTTTAGATTGATACTTTTGATAACTCTAGAAATTTCTTCTCCATCAGGTAAAAAAACAGAAGAAAGATTAGATAGGAACGGTACGTTATCACGATACCATAGCCAGGAAAGATTTACGAATACTAAAGATTTATTATCACTCAATTTCATGGTTAAGTCATAAGTGGAAAGAGAATCTGGATCTTTATGTTCTTTATCAAAATAACAAAAATCAACTTCCTGGTGAAAAGATAATGATTTCTTGTTGTCTAATGTTACCTTCATGATGCGTTTACTCATACATCGTCCTTTGGTATCATTTTCAACATATTTTAACAAGCTAGTAACACCATCATCTCTCATTTTTACATCAAATTTCATATCTAATTCCATCTCATGACCAGTCTTTGTTTTACTATATTGTTGTGCTAATTCGATATTATTACTAATTTCAGCAGTACGAAATAAAAACATTTCATAATAATAATTATGAACAAATTCCTTAGGTATACGCCAGTATAATTTTTTAAAGTCATTGGAAAAAGTTAACATCTTATTTATTTTTACTTGTTGATATGACGTAAAACTCATATTTTCACCTTCCTTTATAAAATATCATAATATAATAGAGAAATTTTTGCAAAAAATAGTTGACAATTACATTAGTTATTAATATAATGTTAATAACAGACAACAAATCTGTAATTTTTATAAAAAGGTTATTAACAAAAATATAATAAGAAAGGAAGAGGTAAGATGGAAATAACAATTAGTAAAGATAAAGTAGAGAGAATTTTAACAGATTACTATCGTACTAAAGAAGACATAAAAGGAACAGTAAAAATGAGAACAACAAAAGAACAAGTAGGATACCATACAAGTGAACATACTGCAGCAGTTACAACAATGGAATTTTCAGGAATGACAACACTTCTTGGTACAGAAATACCAGTAAAAAGAATTATACCATTCGATGAGTATCAGGGGATATTTAAAAATTTATTAGAAGAACAGGGATATGAAGTGAAAAAACTATGGATTGATGATGGTATAAATACAGAATGGACAGGCTGGGGACTAACGGAGTCTAGAGAAGAGAAGACGTATTGTAATGGTATAAAAATTGATGTAAAAAAACAAGTAAAAGAATATAGAAGATAATTTATTTTTTAGTATTAGATATTAATGATTTGTTAATAAGAAAGGTGAAGAATATGAATAATTTAAAATTAATTGTTTTAGACAATATAAAAGAAGTAGGAAATAATGTAAACTTGAAATTAAAGAAACTAAGGAATGAAAATAAAGATTATTTATTAAAGATTACCGAAAGTAGGTTTTCTAACGGGGAAGGTAAAGTAAAAATAGAGGACTCAGTAAGAGAGAAAGATATTTATTTACTAGCAGATGTTGGTAATTACGGAATGACATATAATATGCATGGATTTACTCATCATATGGCACCAGATGAACATTTTCAAGATATCAAAAGAACAATTTCAGCTATCTCTGGTTATTCAGAAAAAGTAACGGTAATTATGCCACTTCTATATCAATCAAGACAACATAAAAGAAAAGGTAGAGAATCAGCAGACTGTGCCTTAGCTTTACAAGAATTAGAAAGATTAGGAGTAGACCATATTATTACTTTTGATGCACATGATCCAACGATTTCTAATGCTATCCCTAATTTACCATTTGAAAATATCTATCCAACGAATACCATTTTAGAAGACTTATTAAAAAATGAAAATCTAAGTAATATTTTAGTAATTAGTCCAGATCTAGGTGCAACAGAGCGAGCAAGATATTTTGCTGAAATGTTAGATACTAACGTAGGAGCCTTCTATAAAAGACGAGATTTAACAAAAGTAGTAAATGGTAAAAATCCAATTATTGAACATACTTACATGGGACCATCTGTAGAAGGATGTGATGTCTTAGTAGTAGATGACATGATAGCTTCTGGTACTTCTATGTTAGAAGTAGGAGAAAGATTAAAAAAAGAAGGAGCAAATAAGGTATATTTCATCGCAACTTTCTCCCTATTTACAGAAGGAATAGAAGAATTTGATAAGGCTTATCAAAATAATTACTTCGATAAATTATACACAACAAACCTATCTTACATTCCAGAAGAATATAGGAACAAAGAATGGCATCATACCGTAGATTGCTCTGAAAATATCGCACAAATCATTAATGCTCTACATAACAAAGAATCACTAAAACCATTATTAAATGGTAAAGAAAAAATACTTACTTTACGAAAGGAAAAAAATTATGAAGATCGGAATATTCGGAGGAAGTTTTAATCCCCCGCATAAGATGCATAAAAATATAGCCAAAGAATTAATTAAACAAGGTTATGTCGATAACGTTATCTTTGTACCAACAGGAACAAAATATGAATATAAAAATAACTTAGAATCAAATACTACTAGGTATGCAATGTTAACACTTATGATAGAACATGAAAAAGATTTATCCCTAAGTAAATATGAGTTACAAGATAGGCCAGTCTATACCTATGAGACCCTAGATCATTTCAAAAGGAAATATCCAGAAGATGACATTTACTTTATTTGTGGAACAGATAATTTAAGTTATATGAATCAATGGAAAAGAGGAGACTATATTTTAAGAAACTATAAAATCTTAATCATTAAAAGAACAACTGACGCAGTAGAGCCCTTATTAGAAAAATATAAAAATTATCAAAAAAATATAATCGTAACTTCTATCAAAGAAGAAACATTATCTTCTACTTATATTAGAGAAGAAATTAAAAATAAAAAACAAGGTACTATCAAAAAATATCTAGATAAAAAAGTATATCAATATATAAAAGAAAATCACTTATATGAAGAAAAGACGGAAAGGAAGTGTTTCTATGCTGTTAAAAGCTATGAAAAAACTATCTTTGGCAAAATATAAGGCTATACAAAAACAGGATGGAATAAGAAAAATTTTGTTAAAATAACAAGTTTGTGTTAAAGTATAACAAGGAGCATATGAATAAGTATCAAAATTAATAGAAAGGTTCATCTATATTTTATGAAATGTTAAATAATTTTATCTGAAAAAGTACAGAATAAAAGTAGATGATATTAGGAAAACAAGATGATTAAGAAAATAGTTATTAATCCAGACTGGTTTTATCATCGTATCCAACTGGAAAAATTAGATGATATTTTAAATGCTGGTGCCATTCTTTCTAGAAGAAAACAAGGATATCAGAAACTAAATCATCCTACTTGGAATGGACTAGATTATATTTCTTTATCAAAAAGAGAAGAATCAGTATGGAATAGTTCTTATAAAAGGTTTATTTCTTCTTCTTATGCTTTTATCTTTGCTGGAATTCCAGTAAATAATACGAAGTATATAGAAGATTATAATTATGAATTAGGGTGCAAATTATCGAGATTGTTTCCTGGTAATCGTTTCTCACCTTATGAAGATGAATATCAAGTAAAAGACGAAATAAGTCTAGATACTGTAATTGGAATTAAAATACCAGATAAGGACAAAGTCTTTTCTTCGGTAGAATTTTATAAAGAAAAAGATTGTGCTATTGATATTGTTTTAAATAAACTAGGTAGTAATTTAGAAAGTGTTCCTTTTATTGATATTAATGAAGAATTACAAATAGATAGATGTGATATCAAAAAATATATGAAAACAAGATAAGGAGAATAAAAAATGGATTTTAAAGAGATTATACATATTTTGCAAGAAAAAAGAAAAACAATTTCTACGATGGAGTCTTGTACTGGTGGTGGTGTTGCGAATGCGATTACAAATTGTGAAGGAGCCAGTGAGATATTAAAGTTTAGTGCAGTAACTTATTCTAATGAGTATAAAATTAAACAGGGTGTAGCAAGTGAAGTGATTGATAAATATACAGTCTATAGTATGGAAACAGCAGATGAGATGAGTAAAAAAATTACTTTGTTTGCAAAAAGTGATTATGGAGTAGGAATTACTGGACAATTAAATAGACAAGACCCGGCCAATCCTGTAGGAGAGGATAATGTTGTCTATATTAGTATTTATGATAGAGAAAATGATAAGTACTATAGAGAAACCATGGAGGTCCATAAAGAAAGTAGAAAATTAAATAAAGATCATGTCATTGATAAAATCATTGAAATGTTGGAAACTATATTAAAAAAATGATAAAATATTAATGAGGTGAAAACATGAAAGAATCTACTTTAGCAAAAGTAAGAGAAGAGTATAAAAACATGGTAAAAGAAACTAACCAGCTTTTATCTTATAAAAAAGAATTAATGTCATTAGAACAGGATGAGAATGTAAAAAGATATTTAGAACTTTTGGAATTGGTAGATAGAGATTATGAGACACCATCATCAGAGAAGATGATTGCGGCTGCTTATCTAAATGCCAATATAGAAAATAGTGATAGTAATCACATTATGGTATATGTCGGAACCTATCATAGAGATACTGATATGTATCGGGATAATGATACTATAATACAAGATGATAGTAAGGCTAGTTATAAAGCATATTTAGATTTAGAAACACAAGAAGCTTATAATATTGCTATAGAAAAAGTAAGAGAATTCGAACAAGAACATTTGACGATATATTTTTCAGTAGAAGGTTTTAGTCAAAATGATTATATAAAAAAATATTTCGAGCTACAAACCTGGTTTCGTAAACAATTAATGACACGTTCTCAAAAAGAAGTGATAGAGGAGTTACAAGAAAATATGGATATAAAATATCAAAAACTGTCCTCAATATGTCAAGGTAATCCAACACTGCAATTACAAGTTGGAAAACCGGCTAGACCAGTATCTTTTGATGTAGAACACTTTGCAATAACACATCCTGAGGATGGCTTCTTAGAAGAGTTTTGTCTATCTCCTGAAAATAGAGCTAAAGTAAAACAATATAGAAATAAGCATAGTGAAAATCACTAGCTTTTTTCTTGAATTATGTTATAATCAAAGTATAAATAAGAGGTGTGATATGAAAAAAGAATATAAAACTGAAGAAGAATTCTTAAAAGACTATGATCCAAAAGCATTTGATCAATTATCTATGACATCAGATATCTTATTAATTAGTGTATCTGATCAAGAACAGACAAATTACCGTAAAACAAGTAAAAAAATGATGAGTATTCTACTAGTAAAAAGAGATGATTATCCCTATAAAGATAAATGGTGCTTACCTGGAGGCTTCCTAAATCCTAAAACAGAAACATTAGAAGAGTGCGCTAAAAGAGTATTAAAGACGGAGACTAATTTATCAAATATTTACTTAGAACAATTATATACCTATGATGCTATTGATAGAGATCCTAGAACTAGGGTAGTCTCTACTGCTTATATTGCGTTAGTTGATAAAAATAAATTAACTGAAATGATTAATCCTAATGCATCCTGGTTTGATATTGTTTTATTAGAAGAAAAAAATAATATCGTAGATATCACTTTAGATAATGGAAAAAATACTATCCAACTTTCCATAAAGAAAGAATTACGTGAGAAAACAACCGATCGTTACCGTTTTATTGCAATAAAAAATACAGATTTAGCTTTTGATCATGCTCTTGTTATTCTAGCAGGAATAGAAAGAATAAGAAATAAAATTAATTATACTGATATTGTCTTTAATATGATGCCAGACTATTTTACTTTAGGAGAATTACAACAGGTCTATGAAGTAATATTAAATAAAAAATTACTTGATCCTGCATTTAGAAGAATTATTGCCAATAAAGTAGTAAAAACAAAGAAAATGAAAACAGGAGAAGGACATCGTCCTTCTGCATTATTTAAGTACAAAGGAAAGTAATATGAAAACAGTTAGATTATTTGTAAATGATAATGAAACATCTAAAAATGTTTCAAAAATAGTAACAGAAAAACTAGAAAGTGCTAATTTTCAGATAGTAGAAGATAATTATGACTTAGCTATTGCTATTGGTGGAGATGGTTCTTTCTTAAGAATGATAAAATCTTCCAATTTTAATGAAAATTGTCTCTATATTGGTATTAATGCTGGAACATTAGGTTTTGCACAAGAAGTAAATGTAGAAGAAATTGATAAGTTTATCTTAGATTTAGAAAATAATAATTATAAAATAGAAAATATTGGTATTCAAGAAATTGAAATCAAAACACCAGATACTATTTCTAAACAATTATCATTAAATGAAATGATAGTAAGAGATATGGAATTAAATACTGCTAATCTAAATGTTTTAGTAGAAGGTGTGTTATTAGAAGATTTTGTAGGGGATGGACTGCTTCTAGCAACTTCTTTTGGTTCTACTGCATATAACTTAAGTTTTGGAGGAAGTATTGTCTATAATACTTTTCATACATTGCAACTAACACCGATTGCTCCATTAAATAATAAGTCCTATAGAAATTTATTAAACTCGGTAATCCTACCAGATAATAAAGAAATAGTAATAAAACCATGCAATCGTACCAAAAACTTATTAATTACTGTGGATGGAGATAATAACTTCTATAAGAATGTAGATTATGTATCGTCTAAAGTAAGTGGTAGAGAAATTCAAATACTAAGAATGAAAGATTATAATTTTATTAAAAAGATTAATGATAAGTTTTTAAAATAGGAACATACTACTACTGGTGATAGTATGAAAATAAGACTGGGTTATGCCTGTATTAGTGAAACGATAGAAGGAACATCTTCTAGTACTTATTCCTATACGAAATATAAAGAAGAAAAAGATAATAAAAAATTAGAGAGTATTATTTTCTCTAATCTTTTTCATTTACAACAACTATTACTCTATAATAATAAAAATAATATTCATTTTTTTAGACTAAGTTCTAATATTATCCCGCTTGCAACTAAAAAAGAAGTAAAATTTGACTACTTTACTCCTTATCAAAGAAATTATCAAAAATTAGCAGAGTTAATCAAAGAAAAAAATATGAGAGTAGATTTTCATCCTAGTGAATATTGCATCATTAACAGTACTAGAAAAGAAGTAGTAGAGGCAAGCTTTGAAATATTAAAATATCACTATAGATTACTTACGTATTTAAAAATAAAGAATCCTCTTTTAGTACTACATATTGGAAGTAAAGAATTTGGAAAAGAAAAATCTATCACTAGATTTGTTCATAATTTTTATAAACTACCAAAAGAAATACAAAACGTAATTGCTATTGAAAACGATGATAAATCTTATCATATTGAAGATTGCTTAACTTTATCTAAATTAATAGATAGACCAGTAATATTTGATTATCATCATCACTGTTGTAATACAGTATCAACTAATCTAGAAGATATACTACCAAAAGTAATTGCTACTTGGCAACAAACTCCTAAAATGCATTTTTCTTCACCAAAAAGCAAGTTAAAAAAAGAAATAAGATCTCACCATGATTATATTGATAGTGATGAGTTTATCAAGTTTCTGGGCTATGTAAAAAACTTAGGAAAGGATATCGATATTATGATAGAAGCTAAGAAAAAAGATGAAGCGATGTTTCGCCTAATTAGAGAATTAAAATATAAAACAGAAATAAAGTTTTTAGATGATACTAGTTTTATGCTATAATAAGTAGCAGGATGTGATAGCATGAATAAAAAAATAGGTGTTCTAGATTCTGGTATAGGAGGTACTACGGTATTAAATAAAATAGTAGAGCTACTTCCTAATGAAGAATATATCTATTATGCCGACACCAAAAACAATCCCTATGGAGAAAAAAGTGAAGAAGAACTTTATAAGATTGTGAAAGAAATCGTTACTTTTTTAATAAATAAAAAGAATTGTAAAATCATTGTTCTAGCATGTAATACCGCAACGACAAAATGTATGAAAAAATTACAGAAAGAATTTCCGGATATGTTATTTGTAGGAACGGTACCCGCGGTAAAAGTTGCTTGTGATAATCACTATAAACATACTCTAGTACTAGCAACACCCGCAACCATCGACTCGGAAAGAATGGCTGAGTTAGTCAAAGCTAATAAAAAAGATGATCAAGAAATGATACTATATCCTTGTCCAGGATTAGCAGATGCCATAGAAAAAGAAAGAAAAGATAAAATAATACAAATATTAAAAAAAATAAAACAAGAAATGCAAGATAAAAAAATAGACTCTATTGTCTTAGGTTGTACGCATTATCCATTAATTAAAGATCAAATAAAAGAATATTTTCCTAATGTGAAGCTATTAGATGGCTCTTTCGGAGTAGCAAAAGAAGTAAAACGCAAGTTAGAAAATCATCATTTATTAAATGAAGAAAATACTTTTAACATAGAATATATTGATTCAGAAGGAATTTAACTTCCTTCTTTTTTTCTTCTTCTAGATGGTGTATAATGATAATAGGGTGATAGGATGAATCATTTATTTTATACGCTAGTACGTCCGATAGTCAAGGGTTTGTTTTTTTTACTGTTTCGTCCCAAAATAAAAGGAAAAGACAATATTCCCAAAGAAGGAAATTATATTTTAGCGGGAAATCATACAAAATGGTTAGATCCTGTAATGTTAGTTGCAGTGGTAAAAAATCAAATCCATTTTCTTGCTAAAGATTCATTATTTAAAGGAATCACTAAACCTATCGTAAAAGGTATGGGAGCAATACCAGTAAATAGAAAAATTCACGATCATCAAGCATTAGAAAATGCAATACTTGCGTTAAGAAAAGGAGCAGTAATAGGAATATTTCCAGAAGGAACCATCAATAGAGAAAAAAAAGAACCAACACTTCCATTTAAAATAGGAGCAGTAAAAATGGCGAATACGACAAATACAAAAATCATACCATTTATAATTACTGGCAAATATAAAGTGTTTGCATCAACTATCACAATAGAGTTTTTAAAACCAAGAACCATCTCTAATGATCTAGATTTAGAAAATGAAAAATTAAGAGAAGAAATTAATAAAAAATTGGAGGAAGAGTATGAAGGTAGTCAATCTAATTAGACAAAAGATGATGAAGACACCATGGACAAAATATTATAAAAAAGAAGATAGAAAAATAAAAATAGAAGATATCTCTATTTATCAAATGTTAGTAAAAAATAATGCCTCAAGAGACAAAAATGTAGCAATTAATTATTATGGTACCTTAATTACATATAAAGAACTTTTTTATAAAATTAATCAAGTAGCAAATGCCTTTCGTAGTCAAGGAATAAGAAGAGGGGACATTGTAACAATTTGTATGCCAAATACTCCAGAAGCTTTAATTGCTTTTTATGCAATCAATAAAATTGGTGCAGTTGCCAATATGATTCATCCATTATCTGGAGAACAAGAAATAAAAAATTATTTAATATCTACCCATAGTGTCATGCTAATTATGATTGATATTTGTTATGAAAAGGTAAAAAATGTAATTAAAGAAACAGATGTATATAAGACAATTGTTACATCGGCTAGTGATTCCATGGGATTTTTATTAACATTTGGATATCAAGTAACACAAGGCTATAAAATAAAGAAACCAAAACGTAGCGAAGAATATGTCTATTGGAAAGACTTTATTAGGAAAGGACTAAATTACCGAGATACGGTAGAAATTACGGTAGGAAAAGATACTCCAGCAGTCATATTGCATAGTGGTGGAACAACAGGAAATCCCAAAGGTATTGTTTTATCTAATGGTAATTTTAATGCGCTATCTACCCAGGCAAAGATTGTTTTTAGTGAAGTAGGACCAAAAGATAAGGTTTTAGCAATCATGCCAATATTCCATGGCTTTGGTTTAGGAGTATCCATCAACGCCCCTCTAGCTTTAGGCTGCGAAGTAATATTAGTACCACAATTTAATGCTAAAAAATTTGATAAACTATTAGAAAAATATAAACCCAATATTTTATTTGGTGTTCCAACACTATTTGAAGCTTTAATAAATACGAATAACGATCATTTAAACTTAAGTATGGTAAAATATGTAATCAGTGGAGGAGATAGCCTATCACCAGCCTTAGAAAGAAGAATCAATGTCTTCTTAGCAAATCATAAAGCAAGAGTTCAAGTATCTCAAGGATATGGAATGACAGAGTCTCTTGCAGCAGTAGCAGTAGCCTTCGGCAAAGCCAATAAACCAGGTAGTATTGGAATACCACTACCAAGTAATTATATAAAAATTGTAAAGCCACGAACACAAGATGAAGTACCATATGGAGAAGATGGAGAAATCTGTATCTCTGGTCCAACAGTGATGTTGGGATATTTAGATAACGAAAAAGAAACCAATGAGATGCTACAAATTCACAAAGATGGACTAATCTGGTTACATACTGGTGATATGGGAACAATGGATGAAGACGGAGTAATATTCTATCGTCAAAGAATAAAGAGAATGATTATTTCAAGTGGTTATAATATTTATCCAGCCCATGTAGAACAAGTAATAGAAGAACATCCAGCTGTATTAAAATGTACAGTAGTAGGTATCCCTCATCCATATAAAATAGAAGTACCAAAAGCATATATTGTTTTAAAGAATGGCTATAAACCACTTTCAGTAAGAAAAAGTATCAGAGAACACTGTAAAAAGAATCTAGCGGCATATGCTATTCCTTATGAATTTGAATATCGAAAAAGCCTTCCAAAAACATTAATAGGTAAAGTAGACTTTAAAAAATTACAAGAAGAAAATAGCGAACATAGAAAGCGTGTTAGAAATGAAAAATAAAGATAAGATGTATTTTTATCGCATCCTAAAAACAATATTAGCGCCAGTCTTTAAATGTTACTACCATCCCATAATTATTGGAAAAGAAAATATTCCTAAAGATGGTCCTATTATTATTGTTGCTAATCACAAACATTTATATGATCAGTGCCTTGCAATCATCTCTACTAAAAGACCGATTCACTATATGGCAAAAAAAGAATATTTTGATGGAAAAATGGCTTGGTTTTTCAAACTAGCAGGTTGTATTTCTGTAGATAGAAGTAAAAAAGACGAACATGCAACAGAACAAGCATTAGAAGTATTAAACCAAGGACTTGCCCTAGGATTATTTCCAGAAGGAACCAGAAATAAAACTAAAGAATTACTCCTACCATTTAAGTTTGGAGCAGTCTCTATGGCCAAAAAAACAAATGCGTTAATCGTTCCATTCGCAATCACAGGAGACTATAAGTTTCGAAGCAAAAACTTAACAGCCAGATTTGGAAAACCATTCAAAGTAGAAGGTGACCTAGAACAAGCAAATAAGAAGTTAGAGACAACAATCAAAGACTTAATGTTAGAAAACCTAAAAAAATAGTGGTAAATAGTGTCAAATAAAGAAAGTTCTCCATATGATGACTTTCTTTTTATGTTATAATTTCAAGTTTGACAGTTGTAAAAGGTTAAAAAGCTCTAATCCCTTTAATTTCAAGGGAAATAGAGCTTTTATGTTTTAGAAAAAAATGCGTACC
>CASEGV010000018.1:0-31225 GCA_949287595.1 uncultured Mycoplasmatota bacterium | reverse complement strand
CTTAAATATTATAACTCAATTCAGTTATAGTACAAAAATTATAAAGAAAGGAGTTTCTAATATATGTGAAAAATTCACATAATTAGATTATACGTGATAAAAATGAAATTAAAGATAAATGAATATATGAGAGTTTGTATATTAATTATAGTAATAGCACTAATAGGAATAGGATATACAATTTATTACGCATTTGAACATAATGGTGAAGTAGTATACCAAAGTTACGGAATAAATCAAGTAATTAGTGTAAATCCTAGCCTAAGTTTCCTACAAATATTAGTAATTATTTTGCTAGGATTAGGGCTAGTAGGTTCAATGGTATTTATAGCCTATTCTCATGGAGGAAAAATAAAACCAGAAAAATTATTAGAAAGTGAAGAAAAAAGTATTTTTTTTGCCTTAGAAACCGTTTTATTTACAGTATTACTCACATTAATAATTGTAATACCAACCAATATATTACTAGAAAAATATAATACTTCTGACAATTATCAAAATACAATAAGGACAAATGGAAACTCAGTAAGTAGTCATTTTAATTAAAAATAAGGAAAAAAGAATCACAATTATTCTAAAATCCCTTTCCAAACCTTAAAAAAAAGAATATAATAGCAAGTAGAAAGAGAAAAATGAATACATTTTAATAAATATCAATTTTTCTCTTGAAAAACAAAGCATCATGTGGTATAATATAGCCACATCGGAGGGGGAATTTAGATGATGAAAAAATTCAAAAAAGTATTGGTAGCATTATTTATTGCTGTTATTAGTTACTGTACTTTAACAACAACAGTAAACGCAGTACCAGAAACTATCCAATTAGGAGATCCAGAGTCAATTCCAGGATATGTTGCTGGAGTACATTTCACAACAAAGACAACAACTAGTGGAGAATTAATGTATTGTTTAAATATCCATAAGTATACAGCAAAGAATTCAACTGCAAAATTAGTAGGTGAGCTAGATGCAGGTGTTGCATACATCATGATAAATGGATATCCAAACAAAAGTTTTACAGGAGACAGATTAAAGGATTATTATATTACCCAGACTGCATTATGGTGGTATTTAGATGATACTGCTGGAGGAACAAACCTAGGAAACTCATTCAAAACGAATGGATCTGATCCTAACAATCTAAGACCATACATCAAAGATTTAGTTGCCAAAGCAAAAACTGCAAAAAGTAAAGGATATCAAAAAACAACTATCAGTGCTAGTATTTCTGATAAAACATTATCATTAGCTAGCGATGGTAAATACTATGTATCAAATGAAATTTCAGTAAGTTCTACTAATATGAGTTCATATAATGTTTCTATATCAGGAGCAGATGGAGCAATCGCAGTAGACAGCGAAGGAAAATCAAAAACTACGTTTAATTCTAATGAAAAATTTAGAGTTAAAGTTCCGGTAACAAAAGTAGATACAAGTAAAACAAATATCAAAGTAACAATTAGTGGAACAGGAAAAATATACAAAGCTTATGAATATCAACCAACAGTGCAATCTCAACAAAATGTTACGCCTTCAATTATTACTCCAATTGAAGAGAAGGTAAACACCTCAATTACATTAACTGTTTCAACATCAAAAGTTACAATCGTAAAGGTTGATAAAGCAACAGGAAATGCAATTGCTGGTGCAAAATTAGTATTAAAAGATGCAAATGGTAAAGAGATTACTTCATGGACTTCAACGACTGCTGGACATGTAATTAAAAACTTACCAAATGGAACGTATACAGTAGAAGAAACAAGTGCACCAGACGGATATGACTTAAGCAAAGAAGTAGTAAAATTTACAATTGATGACAATAATAGAGAACAAAAAGTAAAATTCTATAATGAAGCAAAAGAACGTGTAGTAAATATTGTAAAAATAGATAAATCTACAGGAAAACCATTAGCAGGTGCAGTAATCGTTGTACGTGATGCTTCTGGAAAAGAAGTAGCAAGATTCACATCAACAACAAATCCTTATGTATTAACTAATCTAGAAGATGGAACATATACAGTAGAAGAAGTGCAAGCACCAGCTGGATATATGAGAAATGAAGAAAAAATCTCATTCACAATCGATGCAGATCATGTATCTCATCAAATTACTATTGAAAACTATCCAGAAGTAATAGTTCCAAATACAAGTGCAGCAAGTTCTATATTATTAGTGGTTTTAGGCCTTGGAATTATCGTTGGCGGCATCAAATTCGTACAAAAGAATGCAAAGAAAGCAAGAATATAATAAAAAAAGAATCTCTCCAAGTGTTGTAGCCATAATAGGGGCCATCCTGACACTAACAGGGGGATTCTTTATTTCATATAATTACATACAATCTAAAAAAGTTGTCGCTTATGATTATATGGCCAATATATTCTATGAATCAAACAAAGAAAATAAAGAAAAAGAAGCAATTGCAAATCAAATCACAGAATCAACAGATGTGAAAGAAGAAACACCAGTAGAAGAAGAAAGCGATACTTATACTGATGAATATATTGGATACTTAATTATTCCTAAAATTAACTTACAAAAAGGTTTTGTAGATAAACGTTCTACAGAAAATGATGTAGAAAAAAATATTATGATAGTAGAAGGATCAAACTATCCGGATGTAGAAAAAGGAAACTTCATTATTGCAGGACACTCTGGTACTGGTTGGAAAGCTTTTTTCAACGAGTTATATCGATTAACTACTGGGGATACTGCTTATGTAACATATAAAGGTAAAAAGTATACCTATACTATTACCAACATATATAAACAACAAAAAACTGGTAAAATTGCAATTTATCGTAATTATGATAAGACAACATTAACACTAGTAACTTGTACCAACAATGATGATACAACACAGACAGTATATATTGCTGAACTACAAAGTGTAGAAGCAGAATAAAAAGAGTGAAGTAGGGGGGTGAAGATGATGTCAAAGTTATCGCTATTAGATAAATTAAAAGTCTTGAGTGATGTTACATCATCTTCAGGATTATTTGCAGTAGCTATTTTATTATTTGTCGTATTTTTCTATCTTATGATAACAACCAATACTAAGACAAAAAAAGTAAGCAAAATTAGCTGTATTGCAATATATGGATCAATTATAATTGTAACATTAGTATTTTATAGAGAGCAGTTATTCTCACTATTTGATTATATGATGGATAATTTCTTTATTGCTGTATATTTTCCTAATCTAGCAATCTATTTCGCAGCAATAGTAACAACGAACATAATTCTATTAGTTAGTATTTTCAATAGAAAAGTAACGAAATGGATTAGGACGATAAATACCTTGGTCTTTTGTGTAATTCATTATCTATTAGTATTAATAATTAACATCATAACAACAAACAAATTAAATATCTTTGAACAAACATCCATTTATGAAAATCAAAATGCCCAGGCACTAATTGAACTATCTAGTAGTATATTTATGATTTGGATTCTATTCTTAATTGTATATAAAATAATCAGAAGTTATCAAAAGAGTCAAGCTGAACAGGTAGAGCAACCAGAAAAAATCATCATAAAAGAACCCGCTCCACCAGTCGTAAAAACGGAAACAGTAATAAAAAGAAAAATTCCTGATAGTATAAAAATGATAGATAGTCCAAGTATGATTTTAGGAAATATCAAAAAACAAGAAGAAAGTTTTGTACAGGAAAATAACTATAGAAAACCAGAAAGTATAGAGAAAAAACAAAATACAGCGCCCGCAAATGATAATAGTTATCTATTCGATATACCAGATCCAATATTAACACCCGAACCACAATTTCTAGATGTAATGCTAAAAGATCAACAACAAGAACAAATAAAACAAGTACCAGTTAAAGAAGAACGTAAAGCACCATCAAAAAAACGAAGCAAAGAGCTAGATATCTTAGACGGATTACTAACTTTAGATGACTATAAAAGAGTATTATCTATTCTAAAAACTTACCAATCAAAGCAACATCAAAATACAACTCAAAAATCAACACAAGAAGAACCAAGAAAAGTAGAAAACTTATCACAACTATATCAAAGAAGATAAAAGCACCAGAAAACAACTGGTGTTTTTTCTTTGCTAACGATAGAAAATAAGGTATAATATTTCTAGAAAGAGGGTATAAGATGATCGAGAGTTTAAATGAACAACAAAAAGAAGCAGTCCTATACAATGACGGACCATTATTAATTATTGCTGGAGCAGGAGCTGGAAAAACAAAAACTCTAACCACCAAGATTGCCTACCTTATTGAAGAAGGACTAGCACATCCCTATAATGTTTTAGCAATTACGTTTACCAATAAAGCAGCAAAAGAAATGAAAGATAGATTATATGCATTAATCGGAGACTTAGCAAAAAAAGTACAAGTCTCAACCTTTCATAGCTTCGGCTTAAAACTACTAAGAGAAAACTACGAAAAACTAGGATATGATTCTAACTTTGTAATCATGGATAGTGATGATTCTCTAACAGTCGTAAAAAAGATAGTAAAAGACTTAGGATATGATCCCAAAATCTATAACCCTAGAGCAATCAGAAATAAGATAAGTAGTTGTAAAAATGAAATGATGACACCAGAAATTTATGAACGTTATGCAGTAAGTGACTATGAAAAAGTAATGCATCAAGTATATGAAAAATATGAGGATAAATTAAAAAAGAATAATTCTGTAGATTTTGACGATTTACTTTTATTACCAATTAAATTATTTAAAGAAAATCCCTCTACATTACAAAAATACCAAGATTTATATCAATATATTTTAATAGATGAGTACCAAGATACAAATGAAGCACAATATATTTTATCAAAATTAATTAGTGCTAAAAACAGAAAAATAACCTGTGTAGGAGATGACTCCCAAAGTATCTACAGTTTCCGTGGAGCAAATTATAAAAATATCTTAAACTTTGAAAAAGATTATAAAGATGCAAAAACGATATTATTAGAAGAAAACTATCGTTCCACAAGTACCATTCTAGATGCTGCCAATCAAGTAATAAGAAACAATAAGCAAAGAAAAGATAAAAATCTTTGGACATCACGTGGAAAAGGAGAAAAAATAAAGTACTATAGAGCATATAATGAAAAAGATGAAGCGCAGTATGTAATAAGAAAAATAAAAGAGCTTAGAAACAAAGAAGTAGAGTATAAAGATATTGCCGTACTTTATAGAACAAATGCACAATCACGTGTTTTAGAAGAAGAAATGTTAAAAGAAAATATGCCATATCGTGTCATTGGTAGTTTTTATTTCTATTCAAGAAAAGAAATTAAAGATTTAATTGCTTATCTACGACTAATTCACAATTCCAAAGATAATGTTAGCTTGTTACGAGTAATCAATACACCCAAAAGAGGAATTGGTTTAAAAACAATAGAAAATTTAACTGCAAAAGCTGACGAAGAAGGAACAAGTATCTATGAAGCAATTACTTCTGGAAAAGAATTAGAGTTCAAAAAGACCATAGAACAACTAAAATCATTATCGGAAGAGTTGACATTAACAGAATTAATTGATAAGGTATTAGACGCATCGAGATTAAGACAAGAATTGGAAAGTGAAAAAACATTAGAAGCTGAAGTTCGACTAGAAAACTTAGAAGAGTTTAAATCAATTACCAAATCTTTTGAAGAAAGAGAAGGTCTAATCTCCCTAGAAGACTTCTTACTAGAAATTAGTCTAATTAGTGATGTGGAAGAATATAAAGATGATCCAAATAGAATCAGTTTAATGACTGTACATTCTGTAAAAGGACTAGAATTTGACCATGTCTTTGTCGTAGGAATGGAAGAAGGAATATTTCCTCATATGAACTCCCTAATGGAAACAAGTGAAGTAGAAGAAGAAAGAAGACTTTGTTATGTCGCCATTACAAGAGCAAAAGATGACCTACACTTAGTAAATGCCAGACGAAGAACATTATTTGGAAAAGAACAAGTAAATCCAGTAAGTCGTTTTATCGGGGAAATTAGTAAAGATTTAATTGAGACAAACGTACAAGAAGAACTTCCTAAACAAGAACAAAAAATTGAAGTAGAGGATATGTTTAGAGAAGAAGAAGTAGATTATCAAGTAGGAGATTATGTTTATCACGAAACTTTTGGAACTGGACGTGTAGTAGAAGTTACCAATACACTAGTAAGTGTTGCCTTTAAACATCCCCATGGAATTAAAAAGTTAATGAAAAATCATAAAAAGTTATCAAAAGTCTAGGAGGAAATATGGAAGACAAAATAAATCAAGGTTACCGTCTATTTGTAGAACACAATCCAGAAAAACAAGAACTAGTAGGAGTCTACATGAAAAGAACTGGTGGAGCAACTACCAAAGTAAGAACAGGAAAACAAGAACTAGATTTTTTCAAAATATTACCATCTACAAAAGACCAAATAGAATTGGGAGCAATATTAGAAATAGAAAAGAATGGTAAAAAGTACCAAGCAACTCTAACAAAAGGGATGAATAATCAAGTAGCTCAAATTTCAAGAGATTATTTTTTAAATGCTTTAGTAGACTTAGAAGAAACATTACAAACAGAGAATAAAAAGGCCAACATAAAATAGGAAGAAGGAAAAACATGAAAAAAACATTATTAATTTTAGCAGCCGGCATGGGTAGCCGTTTTGGAGGATTAAAACAAATAGAGCCTGTAGGACCAAATGGAGAGTTCATTATTGATTATTCTATTTATGATGCGAAACAAGCAGGCTTTACCAAAGTAGTATTTTTAATCAAAGAAGAAAACTACGAAATATTTAAAGAAACAATTGGTAAAAGAGTAGAAAAACAGATAGAAACACAATATGCATTTCAAAAAAATGATAATTTACCAGAAGAATATCAAGAACTTTTAAAAGACAGAACTAGACCATTAGGAACAGCTCATGCTATTCTTTGCGCGAAAGATAAAATAAACGAACCATTCGCAATCATTAATGCAGATGATTTCTATGGAAGAGATGCTTATCAAAAAGCTAGTAATTATCTAGACACGATAAAAGAAAATGAATATGGTCTAGTAGCATATCGTTTAGGAAATACACTAACACCAAATGGTTCTGCTAAAAGAGGTGTTTGTGAAGTAACAGATAATAATGAGTTAATTAAACTAACAGAAAGTAAAGTAACACTAAAAGGTGAAATAGTAGAAGGAGAATCACTAGAGACAAAGGAAAAATTTAAGGTAAGTAAAGATACCATTGCTTCTATGAATTTCTTACTATTTTCAACAAGTCTTTTCAAAATATTAGAAGATAAAATATTAGAATTTTTAGAAACTAACAAAGATAATTTAAATGATTGCGAATTTTTAATTCCCATTGTCTTAAATGAACTTCTAGAAGAAAAAGCAGTAAAAGTAAATGTATTAGAAACAAATGCAACATGGTATGGAGTAACTTATAAAGAAGATAAAGAAATGGTAGTAAATGCAATTAATAAATTAATAGAAGAAGGACAATATAACAAAAACTTATGGGAGTAAATATGAAAGAGAAAACTTTATTAATAATGGCTGCCGGTATGGGAAGTCGTTTTGGAGGATTAAAACAAATAGAACCAGTAGGACCAAATGGAGAATTTATCATTGACTATTCTATCTACGATGCGAAATCCGTAGGATTTACTAAAGTAGTATTTATTATTAAAGAAGAAAATTATGAAATATTTAAAGAAACAATAGGAAAAAGAATAGAAAAATATATAAAAACAGAATATGTCTTCCAAGATAATACTAACGTACCAGAAGAATTTAAAAAAGAAATAGAACAAAGAGAAAAACCTTTAGGAACAGCCCATGCGATTATGTGTGCGAAAGAAAAAGTAAAAGAACCATTTGCAGTAATCAATGCTGATGATTTTTATGGAAGAGATGCCTATCAAAAAGCAAGTGATTATTTAGATACCATACCAAAAGATCACTATGGTATGGTAGGGTATCGTATCATCAACACATTAAGTCCAAATGGTTCAGCAAAACGTGGATTATGTGAATTAAAAGAGGAAAAGCTAGAAAACATCAGAGAATCAAGTGTAGAACGTATCAACGGAAAAATTATTGCCACAATAGAAGCAACAAATGAACAAATTGAAGTGGCAGAAAATACCTTAGTATCTATGAATTTATTATTATTTACACCAGATGTTTTCCAAGTGTTAGAAAGAAGATTTGATGACTTTCTAGAGATAAACAAAGGACATTTACAAAAAGCAGAATACCAAATTCCTACGGTTTTAGATTATTGCATTAAATCAAAAGAAAAACAAATAGATATGATAAAAACAAATGCCATATGGTATGGAGTAACTTATAAAGAAGATAAAGAAAGTGTAGTACAAGCAATTAATAAATTAATAAAAGATGGAAAATATCCTAATAATCTATGGAAAATAAAATAAATCCGCAGGATAAATCCAAAGATTCTACAATAATAGAACTCCCAAGAGTTCTATTATTGTTTGTATATCTAATATAATTATCTTTATTTTAAGATGTAATTTATATACTAATGATACTTCTTAACAAATCTTATTGTAGGTTATCTCGTAAACTTATAATATAATATCTTATTTCCATTTTAACTAATTAAGCGAAATAATTTTTGATAATCTTGATTAATGTTTTTCTCATCTAATGATATAATGTAGATAAATACAGATGCTAAAATAGTCATAGTCAGCTAATGTTTAGAAATTCTATTAAAGTATAAATTAAAGGGAGAATTAGCAAATGAAGAAAATGGAACTAGAAGTTAAAATATTAGATATTGATAAAGCTGAATTTATAACTAAAATTAAATCATTAGGAGCTACATTAAAAAGTGAAACAAAACAAATTCTATATACTTATGATTTACCTACAATATATGGTAGATTTATTGATATTAAAACTCAATTAAATGATAATGAAAGTAAGATCAAATATGATACTGCAATAGAAAAATTGAAATTATTATTTTTTGAATTAGACAATCTTCTAACCGAAAACAATAAAAGAGAATTAACAAGAATTACTGGTTATGATAATCTATCTTGTTTATGTACAAAAGCTAATTTAATGAATTATCTAAAGGATAAAAAGTTAGTCCAATTCATAAAGAAATTTCATAATAATCAAAAAAAATGGATAAGAGTTAGGCAAACCAATGATAAAACTACGATAGCTGTAAAACATATTTTAGCTCCTAATGAAACAAATATCCAACAAATGCTAGAAACTGAAATTGAGGTTTCAAACATAAACGAAGCAAATAATTTACTTGAGGTACTAGGTTTTGTTTATAAGAGTTATCAGGAAAAAGAAAGAATGACATATAGTTTAGATGGATATGAGTTAGATATAGACACATGGCCAGGAATACCAGCATATGTTGAAGTAGAAGGCAAGTCTAAAAATGATTTAGAAAATATACTAAATAAATTAGGGTATTCAATAGAAGATACAATCTCATGTACAGCAGATGAAATATATGAAAAGTATGGATTATCAATGTTCGATAGCCGTGAAATAAAATTTGAAAATTATAACCAGTCAGACTGTGAAAATAAAATGTAAAAGAGTAGTTTATAGTTTTATTTTGGGGAATACAGAAAACATATTTATTTATTTCAAAAAATATGATATAGTACTAACAAGTAACATAGTTACTATATCAAAAGATAGAAGGAGAAAAAATGAACGAAAATAATGTAAATACAGACTTATATCCTAAAATGTTTACATGGTTGTTTATTGGTCTATTAGTGACTTTTGCAACCGGATATGCCCTAACTACGAATATAGATATGATGCTAAATGTATTATCGATTGGAGTATTACCAATCGCCATCGCAGAAATTGTGATTGCAATCATTCTAGGTGTAAGACTAGAAAAGATGAATCCAATCACAACGAAAATATTATATATAGGTTATGCAATCTTAACAGGATTAACATTTTCAACAATATTTATCTACTTCGAAATGGCATCATTAATTAGTATCTTTATTATTACAGCCGTAATTTTTGGCCTATTAGCATTTTATGGATATGTAACGAAAAAAGATTTAACGAAGTTAGGAACAATCATTTTTATTGGATTAATAGGCATTGTAATAGGAGAACTTCTAAATTGGTTAATATTTAAAAATGCAACTCTAGATTTAGGAATAACAATTATTGGAGTATTAATATTCGTAGGATATATCGCTTATGATGTAAATAGAATAAAATACATGGTAGGATATATTGGAGAAGAAAAAGCCGCAGTATATGGAGCTTTCCAATTATATTTAGACTTCATTAACTTATTCATAAGACTATTACAATTATTTGGAAAAAGAAATGATTAGAACCATATGGTTCTTTTTCTATGTAAAAATTTGTAAATTATAAAATAAAAGAAAAGACACAAAATAAAAAAAGTGATATTCTAGAATAAAAGATAGTGGTGAGTATATGTATTGTAGAAAATGCGGAACAAAGAATGATTCAGTCGATAATTTTTGTAAAAATTGTGGTACTCCGTTAGAAAAAGTACAAAATAAAAAAGAATCAAAATTTGAAACTCTAGCGAAAAAGAAAAGTAATCCCGTATTCATAATACTAGGAATAATCATAATAGTAGCAGTACTTTATGTAGGAAGACAAATACCAGAATTTTTAATGAAACAAGAAACAGAGGTAGTGACATTTTCAGGATATAGTTTAGAAATTCCACTAACATATCAAACTGTAATAAATAATGATACACTAACGATAATGTCAGACTCTTTTGCAGAACAAGAAGCAATAGGGATTAGAATATATGAACAAGGATATGAGGAATTAGTATCCGAAATAAAATCTCTAGCAAACACTGATAATAGTATTTCTAATATAGAAACAAAAAAATATAAAGGCGAAGAATATGTAATAGCAGAATATGATATTGAAGATTATAAAGGAGCGGTGGCTTTAAAAAAAGCAGAAGATGACAATGTATTCTGGGTACAAACAGTATCTCCAACAAGTAGTAGAGGAAGAGAAATTTTACAAGACTTCCTCCCTGTCATCGCAACTGCCAAAAAAACAGGAACGACAACTTCTGAGACTGACAAAGAAATCTCCATGAGTATAATGAATACGTTAAGCGGGCTCAATAAATAATGTTAAGGAGAGTAAAACTCTCTTTTTATAATGAAAAGAATTCTTTGTTCTAATAGACTAAAAATGATATACTAGTAATGGTGATTATATGAAAGAGAGAATGGAAGAATTAATACAAATTATAAATGAGGCAGACTATAACTATCATACTCTAGATAATCCAACAATAACAGATCAAGAATATGATAAGTACTTACGGGAATTAATTGAAATAGAAGAAGCACATCCAGATTGGATAAGAGAAGACTCTCCAACACAGCATGCTGGTGGAAAAATAATTGAAGGTTTTGAAAAAGTGACACATAAAATTCCTATGATGTCACTAAGTGATGTTTTCTCAGAAAGTGAAGTAATTGCATTTGATGAAAGAATAAAAAAGGAAGGATTTCATCCAGAATATGTATGTGAATTAAAAATAGATGGTCTTTCTGTATCTTTATTATATGAGAAAGGAAAACTAGTACGTGCCGCAACTCGTGGAGATGGGACTATTGGAGAAGATATTACTCATAATGCAAAGACAATTAAAGTAATTCCACTAAAACTAAAAGAAGAAGTAGATATTGAAGTACGCGGTGAAATATTCATGAATAAAAAGACCCTAGAAAAGCTAAATGAAGAGCGAAAGAAAAATGGACAACCATTACTTCAAAACTGTCGTAATGCAGCTGCTGGATCAATTAGACAGCTAGATTCTAAAGTCGCAGCACAAAGAAAACTAGATAATTTTATTTATCATCTTCCAAATCCATTAGACTACGGAATTCATACACATAGTGAAGCATTAGAATATATGAGAAAATTAGGATTTAAAATCAATCCAAACAACAGAGTAGTAAAGGATATTAAGGAAGTATTAGAATTCATTGAAGAAAAAGGAAGAGAAAGAGATTCACTACCATACGATATTGATGGAATTGTAATCAAAGTAAATAGTATTGATGACCAGCAAAAATTAGGTTCTACTGCCAAATATCCCAAATGGGCAACAGCTTACAAATTCCCAGCCAAAGAAGTATTAACAAAACTTACAGATATTATTTTTACTGTAGGTAGAACTGGTCAAATTACACCAAATGCTGTACTAGAGCCAGTAATTGTTGCAGGCTCTACCATTTCAAGAGCAACTCTTCATAATGAAGATTATGTAAAAGAAAAAGACTTAAAAATTGGAGATATTGTATCAATTCGTAAAGCGGGAGACGTAATACCAGAAGTAGTAGAAGTAAAAAAAGAACGTCGTACAGGACAAGAAAAAGATTTCGTAATGATTACTAATTGTCCAATGTGTAACACTCCTCTTGTGAAAAAGGAAGGTCAAGTAGACTATTATTGTCCAAATAAAAAATGTCCTGCTAGAAACATAGAAAGTCTAATTCATTTTGTATCAAGAGATGCCATGAATATAGATGGTTTAGGAGATAGAATTATGGAAGACTTCTATAATTTCCATTTTATCGCAACTATACCAGATATTTATAGCCTAAAAGAACATGAAAAAGATTTAATAAGATTAGAAGGATATGGAGATAAATCAGTAACCAACTTATTAAATGCCATCGAAGAAAGTAAGAAAAACTCTTTAGAAAAATTAATCTTTGGACTAGGTATACCACATGTCGGAGCAAAAACAGCAAAACTATTAGCTCAAAAATATAAAACCCTACAAAACTTAATGGAACAAACAGAAGAAGAACTAACAAAAGTTCCAGATATTGGCGGAATTATTGCTAAAAGTGTAGTAGACTACTTTAATGACTCACACCATAAAGCCATCGTAGAAGAGTTAATAGAGTTAGGACTCAATACAACCTATCTAGGACAAGAAATTGTAGAAGATGAAGACTTTGCTGGAAAAAGCTTTGTATTAACAGGAAGTCTAACAATATTTACAAGAGAAGAAGCAAAAGAAAAAATAGAGTCACTGGGTGGAAAAACAGTAGATTCAGTATCGAAAAAAACATCCGTAGTAATCGTAGGAGAAAAACCAGGTAGTAAATACGAAAAAGCCCTAAAGTTAGGAATTCCAATCTGGACAGAAGAAGAATTTAAAGACAAACTACAGTAGCGCTAGCTGCTGTTTTTCTTTACAAGAAATAGAGTTTATGGTATAATATGCCTTGACAAAAGGGGATGAAAAAATGAATAAAATTGACGAATATCTAAATTATTATAAAAATTTAGAATTCTATCATAGAGCATACAAAACATCTCATCTCCGAAAAGAATTTGATAAGGTAAAAGAAGAGGAAGCAAATTTAATAGATAAAATTGCCAAAACAAGCAACATAGAATTATATCAAGCAATCTATTATTATTTAGCATGGAACGGTTATTTTTCCGCAGATAGAAATTTTATCGCGACATCTAAAACATCTACAGAACTGAATGTAGATGTTGGAATTGCAATAGCGTGTGGGAATGGTTGTTGCAGAAATTTTGCACTACATTTCAAATCCTTGATAGAATTATTGGATAGAAATACCAGCTTAGTACTAGTAGGAACAAAATATCATTACAAAAAAGAATCAATGTACAGAACCAGAAAAATAAAACAGAAAGCAGACACCAAAAGCTTACAAACAAAAAGAAAACTAAGTGATTGGAAATATCCTAATCATATAGAAGTATTAGATATCACAACGCCACAGAAACCACAGATATTAGATCCTTTTAATTTTGATATTCAACAGTTATCACAAAAAAATGATTTCCTGTTAAGAAGAAAAATGATTGATTTTGGAGTATCGGTATTTTTAGATTTGGATATGGATAGAGGAGTAAGAGAAAAACTAGTAGAGAATGCAGAGAAGCTAGAAAGAACAATATCCAGAAAAGTATTAGAAGAAATGCCAATGGATAAAAGAAAAAGTTTGTGCGAAGAAGCGATTGACTTATGTGAATCAAAAAAAGACCTATTAGAAAAACATCAAGAAAGACTGAATCCAACTTATCAATATATAAAAAGAGAAACCAGAAACTTTCAAAGTAAAGGGTTTTAAGGGGGAATAAAAATGGAAAAAGGGGAAGGCTATTTTGATTTTTATAAAGAAAAATTAATAAATTACAAACTTTATAAAAGTCATCCACTAAAAGAGATATTTGATGAAACTGTTCAAGAAGAAGCTGAGTTAATCAAAAAAATATCACCAAATTCTGATAATAAAACATATATGTCAATTTATTATTATTTAGTCTGGAACGGTTATTTTTCAGCAAATCATCAGTTCGTTTTTGATAACAATACAACAAATCTTTTAGTAGAACCATCAATTTCAATTGCTGCTGGTAATGGTGTCTGTAGGAATTTGTGTGCACATTTAAAAAAGATATTAGAAGTAATAAATAAAAAAGAATCCCTAGTATTAGCAGGAACAAAATATGGCTATAAGAGAAAGAATTTAAAAAAAGCACCAGAAATAGAAAGAAATATAAGATTAAAGAAAAAAGATACGAAATCAACAGACAGTAACTTCCCAAATTACAAATCCCAGGTAACATGTGGTATGAAAAAAGATACGAAATCAACAGACAGTAACTTCCCTAATCACGTAGAAATATTGGATATGAAACAAAAAATATTATATGATCCTAGTAATTTCTCCATTCAAAAAATAATAAATCAACCAGAAAATCCAGATAGAAAAAAGATGATTGACTTGGGAATAGAACTAACATTAAATTATGACATAGAAGAATCATATGCCAAAGACTTAGTAACACATAGTGATTATTTGGAGAAAAAGCTATCAGATAGAAGATTAGAGGAATTGAGCCTAGAAGATAGGTATTTACTAAGGCAAGAAGGTATAAATATATGTAAAGAAAATGAAGACTTAATAGAAAGCCATCAAAGAAAAATGCAGGCTACCTATCAATACATAAAAAAAGAAACCATTCCTTTTAAAAAGGCAGGGTATTAATAAAGGAGAGAAGAATATGTTACTAAATAAAAATAAAAAAAATAAAATTATCACAGAAGAATATGATGATGTAGACTATGGTAATTATGGAATAAATGAATTAGATTTTGAAGATGCAATTGAAGAAGAGCCAAAATCAAAAAAAATTATGAATATTATTAGTGTTATCATATTAGCACTAGCTATTATGGTTGCAGCAGATATAATAGCAGTAACAAAATATGATAAGGGACCATATTTTGCAATCCGTACTAAAACCTATGATGATGGAGGTACTCAGGTATTTTACGGACTAGGGTATAAAGTAATAAAATATCATCAAGAACAAGGTAGAAGAGATACAGAATTAGGATTCTGGTCTATGCCATATTCGGTAGAAAAAACAGAAGTATCTGCCCTAGATTTAGCTATTGAATTTAGAAATAAGCCAGAAAAAACAGCTGAAAAATTTGCAGGACAATTTGTAGAAATTACTGGAACTATCAAAAGAATAGAAGATAATAAAGTAATATTACAATATGATGACCCTGATGATATGTACACTTTAAGAATAAATTGCCCTATGGCAGAAAAAACAAATCTTGATGAACTAAAAGAAAAAACAGAAGTAACAGTAACTGGTACTATAGAAAGCTTTACTCTAGCAACCACTAAAAATCCTAATATGGTAAATATGAGTAACTGTTTTATAACAGAGAAATAAAAAGAAAGAAGGTTAATATGCATAATATAAGCAATATAGGAAGAAACGCTGATAGAAAAGATAAAAAAGCAAGAAAAGATATCCTAACAGGAAACGAAATTGATGGTACACCAACTGAAGAAATAATAGATTTAGACTTAAGTAAAGATATAAAAAAACTAGGATTATCGGGTATATTAAGTGGTAATTTAAAAAGAGCCGAAGTTAAGACTTTAGGAGATTTACTAAACTTAAATTATGATGATTTAAAATATATTCGTGGTATAGGATCTAAGGGAAAAAAAGATATCTTAGATTATGTCCATAGTTTAGGATACACAATGCAAAATGAACCTGAAACATCTAGCTACCAAGAAAGAATAGAACAAGGACAAGTATTATTAGAAGATTATGGAATGCCAAAAAGTGTATGCTTGCCTTTGTATCGAGCTGGTATATATACCATGGAAGAATTGAAAAGAAATCCCAAGGTAGTAGAAAGAATAAAATACTTTGGACCTAAAAAGAAAGAAATATTACAACAATATTTAGATAATTTAGAGTCTATGCAACAAAAAGAAAATATAAAGCTACAAAAAAGAAATGCTAAACTAAAGCAGGAGAATGAAGAAATTCAAAAAAGGATTAAAACAAAGCAAACATTATTGAATGAATACGCTAAATTATTGACTGAAAGAGAAAGATTGACAGAAAAAGAACGCAAATTAGATGAGAAACTAGCTCAAATAAGAGGTGAAAAAATTGTCCAACCAAAACAACGTCAAAAACAAAAATAACCTAGAACAACTAAACCAAGAGATTACCTATTTAGAAGAAGAAATCAAAAAGTTAAAACAACAAAACAAAGTACAAAAAATTAGAATAGAAAGAAAAAATCTAGAACTTCAAAAATACTGGTTAAAAGAATTAGGGATAGGAGGAGTATATGAAAAAGTGTAATGTATTTAGAGGAACTTTAGTTCTCTTAACAACAGTAAATTATTAAGTGGATGTAATAAGACAGAAGAAGAAAAGAAATCAGAAATAGAAACTTCAGAAGCCACGACAGAAAATGTGAACATTTAATAGTAGATTTTGGTAATCAGACAGTCATATTTAAAGAATGTGAAGGATATGACATTTCTTGCATCAGTCGGCTAGATAGTGGATTAGCTAAGTACACTATTACTGATGGTAATGAGGTTTTGCTATCTGGATATACAACAGAGTTTAATGATTACTATACGAGTCATAACACCATGAATGAAATAGAACAAAAAGCAATAGATAAGGGAGCATATGTTTATAAATTACAAAAGTAAGAAGAACTAGATAGTAGTTCTTTTTTTGAGAAGAATTTTATGATATAATAACTAAAGTTAAAGGAGTTACTATGGGAAGAATAGAAAATGTCTGGACTTTTTATGAAAATATAGTAAAAATAATATATAATAGGAAAAATGTTGCTAACGACTTTTTAGAGCAGGCAATAACCAACATGTTATTGGAAAAAGAGCTAGGGCAAGAATTTCTAATAAATGAACAAATATACGAAATGATACTATATCATAATTCGGGTTACACAGACCGAGAACTGAGACAAAATAGCGCAAAAATGCAAGAACAAGAAAAACTGGCTAGTATGCTGCAAAGAGAGTATAATTGTTTATCGTTACAAAAGATAGAAAATAAGGAATTACAAAAAGTTATTAATTCATTTTCACAATTAAAAAATATTCTACGAACTGGATGGATAAAACGAAATGTCCCATTAGAATACCAAGAAACTGATACAGAACATACAATGCAGATGTCATCTCTAGCAACTTCTTTATTTAATGAATATCCCGACTTACAGTTAGACAGAAAAAAAATTCATGAAATGATTTTAATTCATGAAATCGGTGAAAAAGAAGCAGGTGATATTAGAGAAGGAACCAGTGAACATCAAACTAAACATGCATTAGAGGAACAAGCAGTTATAAATGTTTTTAAAAATATAAAATCAGGTGATTATTTTATAGGTTTATGGGAAGAATTTGAAGAAAGAAAAACTGAAGAAGCAACTTTTACTTATCAATTAGATAAAATAGACCCGGTATTAAAAGCAAAGATATTAGATAAAGAATTAGGAAGAGATGATTTGTTTTTAGATTTCTTTAACTATGAAGAAGAAAGAAAAACATTTAAAGAGGGAAAAGTAAAAGAATTATTCTATTATATAAAAGAGAGGAGATTATAAATGAACGACAAATTAACAAAAGAAGAAGTATTACATGTTGCTCATCTAGCAAGAATTAAAGTAGATGATGACGAAATTGCAAAATATCAAGTAGAGTTAAAACAACTTTTAGATGATGTAGATAAAATTAAAGAAGTAGAAGGATACGATGAAGAAAGAATGATTGCTCCATGGTCAAAAGATACGATATTAAGAGAAGATGAACCAGGAGAAATGTTAAATCCTAAGGAAGTATTAAAAAATGCTCCAAAACATAGTGGAAATTATATTGAAGTACCAATTGTAATTAGTGAGAGTGAGGGTGCCTAAGATGAAATATTTAGATAAACCAATCGAGGAGATTCACAAATCCTTAAAGGAAAAAGAAATTAAACCAATCGATTTAGTAGAGGAAGCATTTGAAAGAATCGAGAAAAATAAAGAATTAAATGCTTATATTACATTAAATAAAGAAGAAGCAAGAAAAAGAGCACAAGAGCTTGAAGAAAAAGAAGTAGGAGACAACTTATTATTCGGGTTACCTATTGCTGTAAAAGATAATATTATAACGAAAGATTTAAAAACAACTTGTGCATCACACATTCTAGAAAACTTCGTTCCTATCTATAATGCAACAGTAGTAGATAAAATAAATGAGAATGATATGATTATCATTGGTAAAACAAACATGGATGAGTTTGCCATGGGATCAAGTAGTAGAACAAGCTACTTTGGTGCACCAAAAAATCCTTGGAATAAAGAAAAAATATCAGGTGGTTCCTCAGGCGGTAGTGCAACAACAATCGCAGCAAGAGATGTATTATTTGCTCTAGGCAGTGATACTGGCGGATCTATTCGTCAACCAGCAAGCTATACAGGAATTGTAGGAATGAAGCCAACCTATGGAAGAGTATCTCGTTATGGACTAGTAGCTTTCGCATCAAGTCTAGATCAAATCGGTCCTATGACGAAAAATGTCTATGAAAACGCCTTGCTTTTAAATGTGATTGCTGGTGTAGATGATAAGGACTTAACATCAGCAGAAAAAGTTAAAGAAGATTTTACGAGATTAATAGGTGAAGATATTAAAGGTATGAAAATAGCTCTTCCAAATTACTTTATGAGTGATATTGTAACAGAAGAGATTAGAAATGAAGTCGAAAAAACAAAGAAAATGTTAGAAGAAAATGGTGCAACAGTAGACTATGTAGACATGAAATATTTAGACAAAGCAGTTACACTATATCAAATTATAGCCATGGGAGAAGCATCTTCTAACCTAGCAAGATTCGATGGAATTCGTTATGGATATACGACAGAAAATCCCAAGGACATCGAAGACTTATATTTAGAAACCAGAAAAAATGGTTTTGGTAAAGAAGTAAAGAGAAGAATTATGGTAGGGTCTTACTTATTAAGTGGAGAAAATGCTAAGATTTATTACAACAAAGCATTATCAATCAGAGATGATATGAAAAAAGAATTTGATAGAATCTTTAAAGATTATGACCTAATCATAGGACCAACTACGACTACAACAGCATACAACTTAACAGATCCTATGGATGATCCTTCCAAGAGTTTTATGGATGATGTCCTAGTCATACCAGTAAATATGGCAGGACTTCCTGGACTTTCTCTTCCAATCGGATTTGGTAAAGAACATATGCCAATAGGTCTTCATATTATTGGTAATAGCTTCGAAGAAGCAACCATCTATCGACTAGCGAGTTTCCTAGAAAAGAAATTAAACTTAGATTTAGATCCAAGAAAGGATGATGAAAATGCCTAACTATATTCCAACCGTCGGTATCGAAGTACACTGTGAATTAAAAACAAATACAAAGATATTTTCAAATAGTATCAATGGTTATGGACAAATGGCAAATGCCTTAACAAATGTAGTAGACCTAGGATATCCAGGAACACTACCTACATTAAATAAAGAAGTATTAAACTTAGCAATCAAAGCAGCCCTTGTTCTAAACTGCAAAATCAGAAGACAAATGCACTTCGATAGAAAAAACTATTTCTACCCTGATAATCCGAAAAATTATCAAATTACTCAGGCAGAAACACCAATTGGTTATGATGGATATGTAGAAATTGAAGTAAATGGTAAAAAGAAAAAAATAGAAATTGAAGAAATGCATATCGAGGAAGATACATGTAAAAGTACACATAGAGGAACCAAGACACTACTAGACTTTAATCGTGCCGGTGTACCTTTAATTGAAATCGTAACCAAGCCATGTATGGAAAGTGGAGAAGAAGCCAAACTTTACTTAGAAAAACTAAGAGAATTACTATTCTATAGCGATGTATCAGATTGTAAAATAGAAGAAGGTTCCATGCGTGCAGATGCTAATGTATCTATTAGAAAAGAAGTATCTGACCCTTTTGGAACAAAGGCAGAAATTAAAAACATTGGATCTATTTCTAATGTAAAACTAAGTATTGATAAAGAAATAGAGCGTCAAAGTAAACTATATGATAATGGTGAGACGTTTCCACCACAAACAAGACGTTTCGATTCCAAATTAAATGATACTGTTTTAATGCGTATAAAAGAAACTGGAAATGACTATCGTTATTTTCCAGAGCCAGATATTCCCTATGTATATATAACAGATGAACAAATTGAAAAAGTTAAAAGTACAATTCCAATGTTACCAGATGAGAGAAAAGAAAAATATATAAATCTTGGTATTAGTGAAGTAAATGCTAAGAAATTAATAGGAAATCGTACTTTAAGTGATTATCTAAATGAATTTTTAGATGAAAAAATAGATTTTAAAACAGCATCTAACTTATTATTAGGAGACATTTCTGCATATTTAAACAAAAATGAAACTGAAATTACAAAAACATCTCTTTCTAAAGAAAAGTTTATAGAATTAACGAATAATATAAGTGATGGTACCCTTACTAGTAAAAACTTAAAAGAAATATTAGATACCATTATGGAAAGTGAAAAATCAATCCAAGAAATCATTAAAGAAGCAGGTATCCAAAATATTACAGATAATTCTGCAATCACAGAAATGATTAGAAAAATTATTGATGAAAATCCAGAAAGTGTAGCAGACTATAAAGCTGGAAAAGATCGGGCAATTAAATACTTAATGGGACAAGTAATGAAAGAAAGTAAGGGAACCTTAAACCCTGCTATGGCTATGGATATTTTAAAAGAAGAGTTAAACAAATAATTGAAAAAGAAATATACATAGTGTATAATTAAAATACTAGGATGTGATGATAAATGAGTTTTATAAGAAAAAATAAATTTGTAATTATAGCAATTGGAGTATTCTTAATTTTAGTAATTTTAGCTTTTCAAATAGCAGGTATGTTCTTTCCTGAAGAGGGAAAAGCACTATATGGAAATCGCCTAGATGGAATTGAAGAGGTAGAAATTACAGATAGTAAAAAAGAACAAATAGAAAATGCCTTAAAAGAAGATGCTATTACTAAAGAAGCAAGTGTTAGTGTTGCTGGAAAGATTATTGAAGTAATTGTAACAGTACAAGACGATGCAACTAAAGATGCCGCCAAAGCCTTAACAACCAGAGTATTAGATTCCCTTAAAGAAGATGAAAAATCATTTTATGATGTGCAAATCTTTATTAAAAAAGATACAGATGCTAGCGATTTTCCTATTATAGGATATAAACATCATGCAAAAGATAGTTTTTCATGGACAAAAGATAGAGAGGCAGCATAATGAAAAAAAAATTACTAATTATAATTCCTATTATAATAGCGGTAGTAGCATTTATTTTCGTCTATCGATATTATAATAAAGAAGACGAAACAACAACATTAACAGTAACAGAAAAGCGCTGGGTACAAGACCATGCAGATCAAACATATGATTTTGAAGTTGTCAACGATTATCCATTATACGGTGTAAATGGAGAAGGGGTAATCTTCAGTTTCTTAGATGATTTCGAAAAAAATATCGGGTTAGAGTTCAATAGAATTCCATATTTAAAAGAATCAACAACTAAAACAAAAAGTTTTAGAATAAGAATATTAGATAATGATAAAGAGTTAGGAAAAAAAGACTTACCATTATTTAATGATAGTTATGTTGCCATCGGAAAAACCTATCAAAGAATTAATAGTATTAAAGATTTTAAAAATACTACTTTCGGTATATTCGAAAAAGACTCAAGTGACATAAGCTATTATTTAAAAAGTGGTAGTAATTTATCATTTAAAACTTATGAAAAAATTGAAGACTTATATAAGGCTTTAGACAATGGTGAAGTAGACATGATTATCGTACCCAATATTATGTATTTAAATTACACCATCGAAAAAAACAAGTATTCAATTAACTACTTCTTTACAGAAATGCAAAAACAAATCGTTTTAACATTGAGTAGTGATAATGAAAAATTAAATGAAATTGTAACAAAATATTACAACAAATGGAAACAAACAAAATATGTAGAAGAATATAACGATGCATACTTAGATTATTATTTAAGTGCTAATGAACTAGATGCTAAAACAAAGGCAGAATTAATTTCTAAAAATTATACCTACGGTTATGTCGAAAATCCACCATACGAACAAATGGTAAATGGAAAAGTTGCTGGTATTGCGGGAGAGTATGTAGATAGAGTAGCAAGATTATCAGGAATTACATTTAAATATAAAGAATATGAAACGGTTGAAGACTTAGAAAAAGCAATCGATAAGGGAGAGGTTGATTTATATTTTGATTATTATAACTACAATAATGAAAAATACAAATCAACATTATCAACATTCATAGAAAAATATGTAGTTCTAGGATATGAAAAAGATAATCATATAGTAACATCCTTTGAAAGCATGAAAGGAAAACGTTTAGCAATGCTTTCAGATGATTCTTTATACAACTATTTTTCTAATAACGCTAGAGCCAAAATCAAAACTTATGATAATCTAGAAGACTTAGTAAAAAATAGCGGTGACAGATTAATAGTTGTAGATAGAGAAATCTACACTCACTATCAAAATGATGAATTTAAAAAATTAAAATTGTTATACACTGATACAATGATGAATGATTATAAATTTATGGTAAAGAATAATAATGAAGCATTCTATGATTTATTTAACTATATTATTAACACTAATTCTTATTATAATTATAGAAATAGTGGTATTACAAACTTAAATGCCTCTATTTTAGAAGGCTCAACATTTGAACAAGTATATACAATTGTTTTAACAATTATCTTTGTACCATTAATTATATTATTAATTATTTATCTAATCATCAAGAAAAAGCATCAAATTAAAAAGGTAAAAGCAAGTGATAGGCATAAATATACAGATATGTTAACTTCATTAAAGAACAGAAATTATCTAAATGCTAAAATGCCTGAATGGGAAGAGTCTAAAGTATTCCCTCAAGCTATCGTTATGGTTGATTTAAACAATGTAAAATATATTAATGATAATTATGGCCATGAAGAAGGAGACGAATTAATTATCAAAGCTGCTAGTATTTTAGTAAATACACAACTAGAAAATAGTGAAGTAATACGTACAGATGGTAACGAATTTTTAATCTATTTAGTAGGTTATAGCGAAAGACAAGTATCCACTTATGTAAAAAAATTAGGAAAAGAAATGAAAAATTTACCTCACGAGTTTGGAGCAGCAATCGGATATAGTATGATTACAGATGAAATCAAAACATTAGATGATGCAATTAACGAAGCAACCTTAGAGATGATTACAGCAAAAGAAGAAATGAAGTAAAAAGGGATGAAGAAAATGGAGCAAGTAACAGGATTTATTAAAAAAGTTATTTCAATTATTGCCAAACCTGAAATGCGAGTACTTCCTGGACAACTTGCTTTTTTCTTTGTATTATCACTAATACCATTAATTGCTTTAATAGGAGCAATCGCTTCTAGATTTTCTATACCTTTAGAAGCATTAGACGAATATTTATTATCAGCAATACCAGGAACAATATCTGAAATGCTTTTAAATACACCAGTACAAACAGATATGAATTTTAATATCTTTGTCTTCTTCTTTTCCGCTTTCCTTTTAGCATCTAATGGTACACATTCTATGATAATTACATCTAATGAAATATATAAAGTAAAGTCAGACAATGTCATAAGGAGAAGACTAAAAGCAATCGGTATGACATTTATTCTAGTAGGAATATTTCTATTCTTAATACTAGTACCAGTATACGGAGATACCATAATTAGCATTATAAGAAAAACTTCAACAAATCAAACATTTATAAATGTTATTTACCGTATATATCAAATTATAAAATATCCCATATCCATACTTGTAGTATACTTAAACATTAAACTATTATATGTCCTAGCACCAGATAAAAAAGTTAGAAGCAAAACGACAACCAAAGGTGCACTATTTACAACAATTAGTTGGATTCTAGCAACAGAGATTTATTCATTCTATATTGGAACGTTTTCTAAATATGATGTATTCTACGGAAGTATTTCGAATATTATAATATTACTACTATGGATTTATATCTTATCCTACATTTTCGTATTAGGTATGGCTATTAATGCAGGTAATACCAAAGAAGAAGATATAGAAAGAACCGGAATGTTATTAACAAAAAAATAGCATTCTTTTTCTATGAAAGATATTTGAAATAATTGAAAAAAGCATATAATAATGCTATAATATAATAAGCAAAGTTCGAGATAAAAAAATAAAAAGCGAGGTCGAATGATGAAAAATATAAAAAACAGTTTAAATAGACTCTTCGATACGATAAAAAACAGTTTAATACGTATCAAAGAAGAGCACTTAATACGTGAATATTTTAAGAAAAACAGTTTATTTTTAACCTTTGTAATTACTTGTGTAATTAACTCTACGATGCTAAGATTTTTCTGTATAAACTCAGTAGAAAATTATTTAGCAATTGCTCCTATTTTAGCAGATTTATCTATTGTAGTAATTGTGGGAGGATTAGGATACCTATTAAAACCTAAGAATAGATTTGCTTATTATATGGGATTTAGCATTTTTTTCTCAGCAATCTGTCTAATTAACTCAATCTATTATACATATTATACGTCTTTTGCATCAGTTTCTATGTTATCACTAACACAATATATAGGAGACGTTGGCGATGCCGTAGTAGAACAAGCCATTCAATTTAAAGACTTATTGTATGTTTTAGCACCGATAATATTAGCTTTAGTAAATGCCAAGCAAAAGAAAAAAATATCATTAAAGAAAATAGAATTAAAGTCAGAAAGAAAAAAGAAAACTATAAAAACAGTAGCAGTTGGAGCAGTATTAGCTATTATATTCTTATTCACATTAACACCAACAGATATGTCAAGATTAATAAAACAATGGAATAGAGAATATATCGTTATGAAATACGGTATTTATATTTACCAAGCAAACGATGTAGTAGCATCTATCCAACCAAAAATAAACTCGCTATTTGGTTACGATCAAGCAAAAAAGAAATTTAAAGATTATTTTGCAGATACTAAAGAACATCAAGATAATAAATATACGAATATATTTGAAGGAAAAAATGTGATTGTCATTCATGGTGAGAGCTTACAGACAAACCTAATGGAGTTATCTTTTAATGGACAAGAAGTAACACCAAACTTAAATAAACTAGCATCAGAAGGAATGTTCTTCTCTAATTTTTACTCTCCAGTAAGTGTAGGAACTAGTAGTGATGCTGAATTGATGTTTAACACCTCACTTCTACCAACAAAAAATGGTACGGCATTTGTTTCTTACTCTAATAGAACATATAATGCAACACCAAAACTACTAGGAGAAAAAGGTTACTATACATTTAGTATGCATGGAAATAATGCAGATTTCTGGAATAGACGAGCTATGCATAAAAGCTTAGGATATGATAGATTCTATAGTAAAGAAGATTATAATGTAACAGAAGAAAATACGGTTGGATTAGGAATTAATGACTATGCATTCTTTGATCAATCTGTAGAAAAATTAACAAAAATTGCTGAAAAATATGATAAATGGTACGGAATGATGATGATGCTATCTAATCATACACCATTCTCAGAAGTAGATAAATATGGAGACTTTCCAGTAGATATTAAAGAAACAGTAACAAATGAAGATGGTACAACGGAAGAAGTAAGTTATCCATATATGGAAGGCACCAAATTAGGTAATTATTTTAAATCTGCTCATTACGCCGATGGAGCAATCGGAGAGTTAGTAAAACGTCTAGATGAAGAAGGATTACTAGACAATACAGTATTAATTATCTATGGTGACCATGATGCTAGATTACCAAGAAGTGACTACAATCGTCTATATAACTATGACAAAGAAACAGATTCTGTTTTAAGTAAAGATGACCCTAATTATAAAGAATATGACTCTTATCAATATGAGTTAGGAAGAAAAGTTCCATTAATTATTTGGACAAAAGATATGAAAGGAACAGATTTAAATAAAGAATACACTAATGTAATGAGTATGTATGATGTAGAACCAACTCTTGGTAATATGTTTGGATATTCTAATGAATATGCCTTAGGGCATGATATCTTTGACATAAAAGATCAAAATATTGTAGTGTTCCCTAACGGTAACTGGCTAACAAATAAAGTTTATTATAATAGCCAAAAAGGGGAATATTTATCATTGACAGAAGAACCAGTAACAGAAGAAGAAATTAAAAAGAATAATGAATATGCCAGTAAATTATTAGATGTTTCCAATGATATTATTGTCTTTGACTTATTAAAAGAAGATCAAACAGATGAAAATAGAGTAATAGAAAATCAAGAGAAAGGAAATTAAACTATGAAATTGAAAAAAAAGGCCAAAAGAATAATACTCATCATTCTAATAATTGCTGTTGCAGCAATTGGATTTGTAGGCTATAATGTATTTTTGAAAAAACCTGATGTACAAGAAGCAAAAGTATTAAAAACAATCAAAAAATATGGATATACCTTAAAAGACAATAAAAGCAAACGATATCAAACAATGTTTGAAGAATTAGATAAAATATTAAAAGAAGATCCTGTAAATGAAGAAGACTATGTCAAAAAAATAGCAGAAATGTTTATCTATGATTTTTACACTCTAAATGATAAGACCGCAAAAACTGATGTTGGTGGAACAGATTTTGTATATTCATCATCTCTTGCAAACTTCTTAGAAAATGCCGAAAATACTTATTATAAATATGTAGAAAGTGATATTTATAATCAAAGAAAGCAAAAATTACCAACAGTAGATGAAATAACTATCGATAGTGTAGAAAAGACAGAATTTGCCTATGGTGAAACATCAGATGAAGAAGCTTATCAAGTAAAAGTATCGTGGACATATACAGATAGTGATTTTGCTAAATATCAGAATGAAGCAACACTAACATTTATCCATGAAGATATAAAATTGTCTTTAGCAGAATTAGAATAGAAGCATTGCTTCTATTTTCTTTTTGCTTTATAATAAACTTAATGATGGTATAGAAAATACTATCATAAATCAACAAGATAAATAAAAGGAGGCAAGAATGTTATTCATTGAATATCCTAAATGTTCCACTTGTAAGAAAGCTAAAAAATATTTAGAAGAAAAACATATAAAGTTTACAGATAGAAATATCATAACCGAAACACCATCAAAGGAAGAGTTAGAAACATGGATAAAAAAATATGATATAAAATTAGATAAACTATATAATACTAGTGGAATGAAGTATAGAGAGTTAAATCTAAAAGAAAAAAGACGAATGATGTCAGAAGAAGAAGCATTAACATTACTATCATCAGATGGTATGTTGATAAAAAGACCAATCTTGATAACAGAAAAAGCTATGTTAACGGGCTTTAGAGAGCAAGAATGGGAAAAGGTATTAGAGGAGGAAAGAAAATGAAAGAATTAATATTAAAACAATGTAAAAAATGTCATACAACAGTAAAAGTATTAGAAGGAGAACAAGAAATTACTTGCTGTGGAGAAGTAATGGAAGAGGTAAAACCAAATAGTGTAGATGCTGCATTTGAAAAGCATGTACCAGTGTATGAAAAGGTAGGAGACAATATTCATGTTAAAGTAAATCATGTAATGGAAGAAGACCATTATATTGAATGGATTTTAGTAAAAACAGAAAAAGAAAACAGAGAAGTAATATTAAAACCAGGAGATACTCCAGAAATGACTGTTCCATATGAAAAAGGAGCACTAATCTATGCTTATTGTAATAAACATGGATTATGGAAAACGGTGGTAGAGTAATGGATTTACAAGCTCTAAATGACTTATCTTATGGAATGTATATAGTAACAACTAGAAAAGAAAGGAAAAATGTAGGATGCCTTATCAATACAGCAATACAAATAACTTCTAAAAATCCTATCATAGCGATTAGTTTAAATAAAGAAAATTACACAAATGAGGTATTAAAAGAAACAAGAGAATGTGCCTTATCAATATTATCAGAAAAAACAAATTTGGAAGTAATTTCGAAATTTGGATTTTCATCATCAAGTGACACGAATAAATTTGAAAATAGAAATTATAAAGATATTGATAACTTACCAGTAATTGTAGAAGATATGTGTGCATATATCATTGGCGAAGTAATTCGTGTAATAGACGCAGAAACACATGATATTTTCTTAATACGTGTAAAACAAACAGAAAAAGTATCAGAGGACTCTCCAATGACTTACAAGTACTATCGTGAAAAATTAAAAGGAAAGTCTCCTAAAAAGGCACCAACATATCAAGAAGAAAAAGAAGAAAAGACAGAGGCCAATCGCTATCAATGTAGTGTATGCGGATATATATATGACGATAGCAAAGAAGAAGTAAAATTTGAAGACTTACCAGAAGATTGGACTTGTCCATTATGTGGAGTTGGAAAAGATAAATTTGTAAAACTATAATAGAACGTTAAGTTCTATTTTTTTTGCAAAAAAAAGCAAGCGATTTGCTTGCAATTAGTCACTAGGAGGAGCAGGTGTAGCAGTAGAATCATCTCCAGATTCACCAGTTTCACCATTACCACCATCATTACCTTCAGAGCCAGAACCAGGTTCTCCGGAACCAGACCCAGGTTTTCCGGAACCAGAACCAGTTTCTCCAGACCCTGAACCAGACCCGCCACCACTTCCAGGTTTATTAGAACCAGTACCAGAGTCAGGTTTAGTAGTAGAAGTATCATCTGATTGATTATCGGACTCGTCATCATCTTCCTCTTCCTCATCACGACTACTACCACCAAGTGTCAATGTCACACTTCCTCGAATTTTGTCGATTCTTTTGCCGGCAGGATACTCTTGATCAATGACGTATCCATTGCCTCCAACAAAATTAACAGAAATACCTAAACGACTAGCAGTAGCTCTAGCTTGAGATTCACTATCACCCGTAAAGTCAGGAAGTAAAGAATAAGTATTACTTGACTTATAAGGACCATAACCAATAACTTCTTTTTCATAAGGTTCATTAATTGAAAAACTAAATTTAGTAATAACTTTGTGATCTACTAATTCAAGATTTTCTTTCATAGCTTGAATAACATCTTTTTTACTTTGTTGATTAGGTACGTAATTATATAAAACCATTCTCATTCTTTCATCATAAATCATTTGACCATTACCTTGTAGATATAATTGTTGAATATTTACTAGGTTAGACTCATCAGTTGCTAAACTACGTTTAACAATATCTTTACCAACATTATAGAAAGATAAAATTTGTTTTGTAGTTAAGTTGGTATCTAAACTATTAGAAATAGTATTTAAAATATCCATAAAAGTAGTTACTTCAGTAATATTTTTCATCTTATTAATTAAGGCCATAACAATTTCTTGTTGATGTTGTCCACGACCGAAGTCACCGTTAACAAGTTGTTTTCTATTTCTTGCATAAACTAAAGCTTGTTCACCATTTAAAGTTTGTTGCCCTGGATAAATACAAATAGTATTACCACGAGAAGAATCATCTGTACATAATTCTTGCTCTACATTGATATCAACACCACCAACAGCATCTACTAATTTAACAAGACCTTTAAAGTTAATCTTTGCATAATAATCAATATTAATATCAAAATAATCTTCAATTGTCTGCATCATACAATCAGTTCCATATCCAGCAGCATGAGTAATTTTATTTTCAGCTTTATCACTCCAACAAGCAATCGGAACGTAACTATCACGTGGAATAGAAATCATCGTGGCATTTAATGTCTTGGGATTAAAAGTAATTAATATTAAAGTATCACCATTAGCAATCGCATTTTTACTTAATACTTCATCTGTAGAATCAATTCCCATAAGTAAGATAGTAAATGGTTCGGTAATTGACTTACCACTAGATTCTGTCTCAATTGAAGAAGTATCAGATTTCTTCATCTTCTTATCTTTAGAAAGAAGAATCTTAGTATCCGTTGCAATACTTTCATATCCTGTAACAGTAGAGTAAATATCGATATAATTATCAGTAATAAAAATGGCATCAATTTCTCCAGCATATAAATCAACTAACATACTAGAATAATCATCATAATTTTTAATTTCATTATCATCTTGTAAATTATTTTCTTTAATCATCTCTTGTGGAATAATATATCCATCTGGCGACTTTTTATCATTTAAAATACCAATAGTATAATCTTTAACATCACTAACATCTTGAGCTTTATTAGAACTCATAACAACTAAATCAGAAGTATAAGTAACAAACTCTTTATTAATATTATCCAATTGTCCATAAACATAAGCAATAACTAAGCCTACAGCAAAACAGATAATAGAATAAATAACCATAAAAGTAATTAAACCAATACGTTTAGAATGCTTTTTCTTCCTCTTTTTAGAAGCAGATCGAACTTTGATAAAAAGTATAAAATCAATAAATATTAAAATACCAATAACAATATAACGCAGCACATTTTCAATAGAGCTAAGTAAAAAAAATTCATAAATTGCAAATGCACTAGTAAGTAATGCTAGTACTAAAAAAATATATAAGATAAATCTAAATTTTAATTTTCTTTCTCTTGGTTCGTTTTCATGTTCATTTCTAGCCATAATTACCTCCCGTATGAAAAATACTCGTCTAGCTTTTATTATTATATCTAAAAATACTTATTTTATCAACCCAATACCAGGAATTAGCAGGATAAAATGTGATTTTTCAGGGAAAATGTTACAAAAATAGTATGCCAATTATCAGGGAAAATGTTACACTTTATTTTGAATAGATAAAGATACTGTTAGTCAATT
>CASEGV010000017.1:0-31956 GCA_949287595.1 uncultured Mycoplasmatota bacterium | reverse complement strand
TGAGAACTTTTCTACCGTATTTCCCATTGGACTAAACCAGCAAACAGAATCACCACTACGTTCACAAGCAGCACCATTTTGTACTCCTTCTTCTTCAGGAGGATTTGGTTCAGGGTCTGGTGGAGTAGGTTCTGGATCCGGCTCAGGATCAGGTGGAGTAGGTTCTGGATCTGGCTCAGGATCTGGTGGATTAACAGAAGAAGTATCAACTGAACAAGAACGACTATTTCCAGCCTTATCCTTAATAGTAACATTTACTTTATTAGCACCAGATGGAATATTTGCAGAAAAACTATCTTTACTACATCCACTCTCAGGATCACTACACGCCACAGTAGCTGTCTTACCATCAGAAGAAATAGAAGAACTTCCACATGTAGGTTTTGTTTTATCGACATATACATTTACAGGACAAGTTTGCTTATTACCAGCTTTATCCTCTATAGTAATATTAGCAGTTGTAGTAGTAGAACTATATTTTTTCTTATAAGGTGTTTGTTTACAACCACTAGCATTATCACTACACTCTAAAACTATTTCACGATCAACATTAGTCCAAACTTTACTACCATTATCACTACCACATTCAGGTTTTGTTTTATCTATATAAACATTAACACGACAATTTCTAGTTTTACCATTACTTCCAGTAATTTGAATATATCCATATTGAGCATCCTGAGTAAATGTCTGTGAATAACTACTTTGACTACATTCTCCACTAGGACATTGAACGGTAACTTCACGACTAGCATTACTATCATTAGTCCATTCTGTATATTTTGGACTAAAAGCACCACACTCAGGAGCAGAAGCATTATAAATTGCTAATTCTTTCTGCTTTGTTTTAGAATTTCCATGAATATCATAAACCGTAACAACAATTCGAATATTACCTGGAACATAACTCTTTAAATCAATATCTCTATTAACACTATCAGAATATCCAGCCGCGATAGATTCAGAAGTATATACTGTCTGTCCATCTTTTAAAATATGATATTGATAACTAGCAATCTTATTATCTGTACCAGCATTAATACTAACAGAAGCAGTGGAAGAATTAACTCCATCAGAAGTATCAAAATCAATACTGATATCAATTTCTTTAGTAAGCGTATTATCATTAATTCGATAAGCAGGACAATCTAAATAAGTAGTATACAAATAATTAGACTTAGAATATTTTGTAACTTTTACATAACTATTTTCAGATGCAGTACAATCCTGTTTAGAACGATCAACTACATCGGTCAAATATCCTTGTTCAACTAAAGTTTTAAGTAATATCTTTCGATTCTGTCCAATAGACTTAGGTAAAGAGCCTCGATGATCAGCATAATAACTTTCAGCAGCAGCAGCAACCGTTTTTTCCAAAGATTCATAATATCTCTCATCTGCATCTTTCAAAATCCAAGAAACAGCTCCAATAGATACCCCCATTAAAATTCCTAGAATAATAATAGTAACTAACAATTCTACCATAGTAAATCCAGAACTATTTATTTTATTATTAGAAAACATAAATACACTCCTATTCTTTATAAAAATTGTACTATTAAATTAGTAATACCGCAACATATATTTTATGAATTAATATTTTGTAGTTCTTCTTCTGTCAACCATTGCATTTGGTAATCAGTTGCTTCTGTAATATCTTTTTCTGTAAACTCTATTTCAACAGATTGAACATCTCCAGGCAAAAAATCAGTATAATGTAAAATAAACTCTTTTTGATTATCATTATCAAAAACAACTTTTACAAATCCTGCAGGAAGATTACCTTCACCAGTATTTTGAAGATAAAAACGAATACTTCCTACTTTTTGCCCTTCTTGATAAGAAATTTCCATTTTTTCAACACATAAGCTATCTAGGCAATGAATCTCACCCAATTTTTCACTTTCATTTTTAACAGTTTTTGAAGGTTCTGTCTTAGATACTTGCTTCTCCGGCAAAAAAAACATAACTATTCCTGAAACAATTAATAAAATCGCAATACCAAAGATAACAAACCCTAACTTTCTCATGTCCCACCTCTTATCCGCGACCTATTCTATATCTTATATATAGATTGTACACTTATTTTTACTGTTTTGTCAAACGAAAAACCAGATTAATTATATAAATAAATAATCTGGTTTAGAATAACTAATATCATAATCTTTATCTTTCATATATTTGTCAATAAGTACTACTTTTTCTTCTTCTAAACTCTTAGGAACATCGATAATTCTTTGATTCCTAGAACCTCTAAAATAAAGATCATAACTTTTTTCTTCCAAGACAAATTTACCATCAACTAAAACATCAATCTGTTCTAGTAATCGTCTTGTTTTAGGATTTAACAGCATTTGCTCATAAGTAAATCCGGTATAACACCATACATTAAGCCCTAGAGCATGAGCCGCTTTACTAATTTCATAACAAGCATCAGCTTGACAAACAGGATCTCCTCCAGATAAAGTTATTCCATCTTGATTTTTTAATTTTTGAAGTTCAGAAATAACCTCATCAACATCTATCAAGGCACCAGCTTCAAAATCATGTGTATCAGGATTATGACATCCTGGACAATGATGCGGGCATCCTTGTGTCCATAAAACAGTTCGAATGCCTTCACCATCTACAATAGAATCTGGTTGCAAATAAGCAGCCAATCTTATTTTCATATTACTTACCTTCTTTAGTCATAATTTCTTTGATTCCTGTATGTTTTACACGGTCACGTTCTTCAGCACGTTTACCATTATTAAATCTAGAAACATCACCTGCTAAATAACCAGTAACTCTTCTAATTCTTTCAAATTTTTGTCCTTCCCCTAATACTTTTTCCATAAATAATCACTCCTCTTTTCTTTTTTATATATTAAACTATTCACAACAACCTGTATCAATAGATGTAATCTTTTCTATCGGAATCCCTTCAAATTCACGACGACCACATTTAGGACAAACATCGTTAATCACTCCAACATATCCACAAACGGGATCACGATCAACCGGATGGTTAACAGCACCATATCCAAGACCAGCTTCTTTCATTGCCCTGACAACACTCTCGAATGCATCAACATTAGCAGCAGTATCTCCATCTAACTCAACATAAGAGATATGTCCTCCATTAGTAAATGCATGATAAGGAGCTTCCTTTGCTAATTTATCATGAATACTAATATGATAATAAACTGGAACATGGAAAGAATTTGTGTAGTATTCTCTATCAGTAACACCTTTAATCTTTCCATAGATTGCTCTATCAATTCTTGTAAATCTACCAGCAATTCCTTCCGCAGGAGTCGCAAGACAAGTAAAGTTTAAATTATATTTTTCTGCATTTTGATCACACCGATTTCTCATAAATTGGATGATTTCTAATCCTAGCTTTTGACTTTCTTCACTCTCACCATGATGTTTACCAGTAAGTGCTTTTAGGCACTCAGCTAAACCAATAAATCCCGTAGATAATGTTCCATGTTTCCATACTTTACGTAGGCGATCCGTTGGCTTAAGCTTTTCACCATTCGTCCAAACACCCTGTCCAAGTAAAAATGGAAAATTATAATTATGTTTACTACATTGAACTTCAAAACGTTCAAGTAACTGGTCTCTTACCATATCCATAATTTCTCCAAGTTCTTGATAAAAACCTTCCATATCAGCTTTATCTCTTTCTTTTAAAGCAATACCATATTTAATTCCAAGTCTTGGTAAATTAATCGTTGTCCATGATAAATTACCACGTCCCGTAACCACTTGATTATCAGGAGAAGTAACATCAGCCATAACCCTGGTACGACATCCCATATAAGCAATTTCTGTATTGATATCCCCTTCTTTATAATATTGTAAATTAAATGGAGCATCAATAAAGGCAAAATTAGGGAAAAGTCTTTTAGCAGAAACCTGACAAGCTAATCTAAATAAATCATAGTTAGGATCTTCTTTATTATAATTGACTCCTTCTTTTACTTTAAAAATAGATACTGGAAAAATCGGTGTTTCTCCTTTACCTAATCCACGATCTTCAGAAAGTAAAAAGCTTTTAATAACCATTCTACCTTCAGGAGAAGTATCTGTACCAAAATTAACAGAAGAAAATGGAACTTGTGCACCAGCTCTAGAATGCATTGTATTTAAATTATGAATAAACGCTTCCATAGCTTGTTGAGTAGCTCGTTCTGTTTTTTGTAATGCCTTCTCATAACTTTTTTCAAAAATTTCATGAATACGGCTAGAACCTTTCACATAATCACTAAAATCTTCTACATTTAACTCGATAGAATCCACTTTATCAATCTCACGAATAATTCTATCGATATTAATAACTGGAATAAATCCTTCTAAATCAAGAAAATCATAAATTGTTTGTTTAAACTGCTTTTTAAATGTTTTAAGTACTCCAGGTGCTAAATAATAATCAAGAGCTGGTATTGCTTGTCCTCCATGTTGATCATTTTGATTTGCTTGAATAACAATACAAGCTAAAGAAGCATAAGTTGAAATATCTTGTGGTGGACGAACATAACCATGACCTGTATCAAACCCATTTTTAAATAATTTTGATAAATCAATCTGACAACAAGTAGTAGTTCCCATGGCTAGAAAATCCATATCATGAATATGGATAGTTCCATTATCATGAGCTTCAGCATATTCTTTCTTCATTAAATAAGCTTTCGCAAATTCTTTAGAAACCGTACCACCATACTGTAACATTGTTCCCATGGGACTATTTCCATCGATATTAGCATTTTCTCTTTTTGCATCTTCTTCATTAGCTGATTTTAAGCCAAGATTTTCAATAGATTTTAAAAACTTATGAGTCTTATTATCTCCAAAGAAACTTTCTCTTGACTGATTTCTTCTTTCTCTATAAGAAGAAAATGATTGATATACATCTTCATAACCTTTACTAGAAAGTTCTCCTTCGATATAATCTTGAATCTCTTCTATCTTAAAACGATTATTTTTTTCTTTTGCATCTTTTTCTATTTTTTTTAATACTGCTTGATAAACTTTTTGAATATCTTGAGAAGTATACTTACGTTCCTTCTCTGATTCATCATCATCTACCTCAACACTATCAAATCCCTTTTTTATAGCTAAAGCAATTTTTGCTCCATCAAAATCCACTTTTTTACCATTTCTTTTAATTACTGTGACACCCTCTAACAAGTCATTTAACTCACATACATCTGCCATAATAATACCTCCCTAATTTCTCTCTAACTAAGTCCATTGTAAGATGCAAAATTCCAAAATGCAATAGACAAAATTATGAAATTTTTACCACTTTTTTTAAAAGTATTGATATAGCTAGATTTCCTAAAAAATCTTTTTTTGTTCGATTTACGACAATTTACAACAATAGACATTTTTTACTTTTTTTAAAAAACTATTTTTATTTTTTTGTTAAAAATCGAATATTAAAATCAAAGAATTTCTTTATTTTTCAACAAATTAAAAAAATTAAAATTGAAAAAATTGAAAAAAGCAAAAAATCATTTTAAAATATTTTTAATTTTTTTGATGTTTTTTAATCGGTAGAACCAAACCCGCCAATTCTCTTTCCAAAAGCACTATCATCATCAGTAACTAAAAATTTTTGAAACACAACTTGACCAACAACATCACCTTTTTTAACATGAATATCATGATCACTACAATTAAAATAGGCAAAGTAAAAATGTCCGTCATTATCAGGATTACCATAATAATCAGAATCCACTAAACCAACACTATTAGCCAAAACAAATCCTTTTTTAGGACCACTACTACGATTTAATAATAAAATACATTCATCCTCTCTACAATAAGCTTTTAAACCTGTAGGAATTAGCGTAGGCTTAATTCCAGGGTAATATTTAGGTATCACAACATCCTCTGCCGCTTCTATATCATAACCAGCAGAGTGACGAGTCTTTCTAACCGGAATATGAATATCTTTATCTTCATATCCTTTCACTATTTCAAATCCTCTATTTCTCATAGACTAATTTCCTCCATCTTTCTTTATTTGATATTTATCACTTCCATAGAATCGATATGCCTTTTGAAAAACAATAGGACTTTCCATACTATCCTTTAAAACATTATCTAATGCTTTTAATGTTAAAATAGCATGAAAATCATTTGCTACTACTACCTGATTAAGGCACTTATCTTCTCCATAAGGACCTTCTAATATTTCTTCACCAAGCATAGCTATATACATATCCCTACTATAATACATTTGTAACGTCTTACCATTCCGTAAAGAATCTAATATATGTGGAAACATTTCTATAAAAGCCTCTTCATCCCCTTGCAAAGAATTAGGTTGCATATAACGATCAACCTTCTTTAAATAACCACCTTGCATCTGACCATCCCTATCATAACCAAAATAAAGTGTATAACCTTCATTTAATTGATTTATCATACTACTCATTTTCTAAAACCTCCCTATTATCAATATATAATATTTTTTGATGATTAGTTAAACTTTTAGGAACATCTATTATACGCTGATTACTACTTCCAACATAATGTATTTGAATAGATGCTAACTCTAAAACAAATCTCCCGTCTAATAATACATCTATATTATTTAAAATAGTATCTAAGTCTTTATCAATCTTTTTCTGTTCTAATAACTCTTCCCATGTATAACCTGTATAAAGCCAAATAGTCTTATTAGGAAATCTTTCTTTTATATCTTTAACTAAATTAGACACACATTTTCTATTATCACAAAACAAAGGATCTCCACCCGAAAACGTAATGCCACTACACCAATCTTTTTCTAATTCTCTAAATAGTTCCTCTCTAGCAGAATCATCAAACTCTAAGCCTTCGTTAGAATTCCAAGTAAAAGCATTCTGACATCCTAGACATTTATGAGAACAACCAGATACCCAGAGTACAACACGAAGACCCTCACCATTAAGCATATCTGCTTTCGTAATATTATGATACCTCATCACATAGACTTCCTTTCTGAAATCTCAGCCATCTTAGAATCGTTCAACATCGTATCTCCATGTACTCTAGAATAAGAAAGATAACCATTCATTCTCTCTATCTTAGTAAGGTCATGACTTCCACATTTAGGACAACAATCCATATCCAATTCTTCATGACCACAATGATTACAATAAGCTAAAGACAAATTAACACCTTCATAAAGTCCTTTTTCCATAGCCCGTTCAATATAAGTAACCATAGCTTTTGTATTATAACTCAAATTATAACGTACATACTGAATACGTCCTCCTCTAAATAAATCCCAAAATCTATCTTCCAAATCCTGTTTTTCAATTCCTGTAATATCTTCCCAAACGCCACAATGAAAACTATTAGAAACATATTCTCTGGAACTAACACCTGGAATAATACCATACTTCTTACGAAATTGCTTCACTTGTAAACCACACAAATTCTCAGCAGGTGTTCCATAAATAGCATATAAAATATGATCTTCTTCTTTAAATTCTGTTGTCTTCATATTAATATATTTCATAACATCAAGTGCAAACTGTCCATCTTCCACAATACTTTTCCCATTATATAGCACTTGCAACTCATTCAAAGCAGTAATTCCAAATGATGCCGTAGCAGATTTTAAAACCTCTTCAACAGAATCATCCGGCTTTAAATGTCCTCCATAAAATCCTCCTTGACAATATGCAAGTGGATTCGTAGATGCTTTACGCTTAGCAAGATATCGATAAGTACGAATATGAATATGACGAATCATTTCTAAATAATAATCCAAAACTTCATAAAAATCTTTTTGTTCTTCACGAGCTTTTGCTAATATCATAGGTAAATGTAGAGAAACAACACCTATATTAAATCTACCAGTAAACACAGGCTTATCATTTTTATCAACCGGTTTAATACCACCACGTTCATACCAAGGTGATAAAAATGCTCGACATCCCATGGGAGACACAATTTTACCATACTTTTTATACATCTGTGAAACATATCCTTCTCCACTTAAAGATAAATAATCTGGATACATCGTCTTTTCACTACACTTGATTGCTGTAAGGAAACTATCTCGAAGAACTCCATCTTTTCCATGTACTTTTTTATCATATAAAAATACAAGTTTAGGAAACAAAGTAGGTTTCTTAAATCCTTTCTTTCCTTGTCCTTTACAATGAACATCTAAAATAGTTTTCGTAATCATCACAGCAAACTTATCAGCATCTACTCCAAAACTAAATGTAACAAAAGGATAATCTCCTCTACTAGAACTAACTGTATTAAGTTTATACTCTATTCCTTGATAACCTTGTTCACACTCACGTATCGTCTTCCTCCATGCATATTCCTCTGCTTCTTCTCTATACTCTTTACCCTTAATATCTAAATACTCCTGATAATACATATCAAAACTCATCTTAGCATATCTCTTTAACACAGTATCAACTTCAGGAACTGTAAATCCACCATATTGCATTGCCGTAGTATTAATAATAACATCTCCCATGACATTAAAAGCAGTCTGCAATGTCTTAGGCTCAGTATACCAAATATTACTCATCTCAAAACCATCTTTTAAAACATTTGCCATATCAAACAAACAACAATTCATAGTATCTCTTCGATAAGCCATATCATGAATATAAATATATCCATCTTTACAAGCCTCAATCTCATTAGCAGTTAAAAAGAATTTTTTATAAAGCTCCTTATTTAAACTATTATAAATTAAACATCTTTGAGTAGTTACCAAAGCACTATCCATATTAGAGCACTCTTTATCTCCAATATAAGTAATCATTTGCGCTTTCTTATACACTTTATCTAAAATATGAACAATCTCTTTTTTATAATCACGATACTCTCTATAACTTTTTGCAACCAAAGGATTTACCTGTTCCAATGCTGCTTCACAACAACTATGTACTTGTTCTACGGTAGGATTACTAGTCTGTGTATTTAATAAATCTAACACTTTAGAAACCACAGTATCTAACGCTTCTTCTGTTAAATCAACCATTACTCTTTCGGCACTAGAAATAATAGCATTTTTAACTTTATCAGGATCAAAATTTTCCAAATTTCCATTCTTTTTCACTATCATAATATCTTTTTTCATTTACTACCTCCCTATCCTATAGATTCCATTCTACTCTACAAAAAGAAAAAAATATTGTTGCATTTGCAACAATAAATAAAATTTGCTAAAATTAAAATTACTGAGGTGAAAATATATGTCAAAAACATTAGAGAAAACAAGAATATTAGAATTTAAAAAAAATCTGTCAAACTGCGACAATGTCAAATGTAAAACCTTTTACAATAAAGAACTAATATTAAATTATTCACCAGTTAAAAGAAAAATAGGTTTTATCACCTATGGAAAAGCAAATATTGTTAAGACAGATAAAGATGGAAATACTACTATCATGAGAGACCTAAAAGAAAATGATATTTTTTCAAACCTTTTCTTTCAAGATACGGAAGATGAAATTTCTATCATCAGTAACGAAGAAACAGAAGTAATATTTATTGATTACTACACAATACTAAAAAATTGTAATAAGAGCTGTCCCTTTCACAATAATTTAATCATAACATTATTCGACTTATTAATAATAGATAACAAACAACAAAATGAAAAAATAGAACTATTATCAAAACGTAGCGTAGAAGAAAAACTATTATTTTTCTTAAAACAAAGAATGAATGACAAACATATCTTTAAAGTAACCACATCTTATAAAGCCATCGCAGAATACTTATTTGTAGATAGATCAAATTTAATGAGAGAGTTAAAAAGAATGGAAGCAAAAGGTCTCATAGAAAAACATGAAAAAACGATTAAAATTAACCTTTAATCGCTTTTTATTTTAGACTTTTGATATTTTTCTTCGAAATCATAAGCATTAGAAAGATAAAAATTTTGTTGTAAGCTATAATCATTCTGAAAAACTTCTTCAAACACTAAATGGTCCAAATCACAAACCACATAATCCCCTTTTTTTAAAACCACGGTATTTTCTCCCAAAAGACCACGAGTAATAGAATCAGAACAAAGTGCTTTTTTATAATGAATCGTATTATCACATAAAAGTCTACCTACATTTTCTTTTTTTACATCTAGCCATATCTGCTTATCTAAACGAATCTGTTTATATAACTCATATAATTCAGACTCAGAAATATGAATATCTGTATCCACTTTTTCAACAACTTCAATGGTTCCTTTAAGAAAAGAAATATCTTCTAAATTAACCCTAATTAATGGTGCCAAAAAATAAGGACTATTAGGCATAAAATAAGTATATCGTTCATCACCAACTTTTACTATTTTACTTCCTATTTCTATAACATCAGAAAAAGACCCTGCAGAAAGCAATTTTATATCAACATAAGAAAGTTCTTCCTGTTCCAAAAGTTCATCTACTAGCATAACCAAAACATCCATAAGCGTATCAAGTTGCGTATCAGAATAAGATAAAGATAACTTTTTCCCAAGTAAAAAGGAAACAAAATCTTTTTTATAATCCATTAAATATCGATTCAATAGATTCTTATTCTTTTCTTGCACATAACAATCAGAAATAGCCATAGTAAAAAAACTATCTTTAGAAATACAGGATACTAATTCAGAAAAATGAGAATTCACATATTCTTGTATAGGAAAAATAGAAAGATTATCTAAATCGCCATGAAAATATTTTAATACGATAGGAATATGATTAACAATATAAGGATACATATCATCATAACATGATAATTCTTTCAAAATCAATGAAAAATAATAGCTATTAGGACAAGCAGAAAGTATAAAATCAAATTTTTCTTTAAGTATTTCTGTTAACATAACAGAATCTTTAACTTTTCCATATAAAGAATCAAAAAAGCCAGGAACAACCTCATGTTGTTCTACACTATAAGAAATAATATGAATAAGTTCATCTTTTTCCATAATCTCACCTTCTAATTTGTAGTAAAAAGCTTTCTCACAAATTATCCTGTAAAAGGAATTGTTAATATAATATCACAAAAAATAGAAAGAAAAATTATTTTTTCCTCTTACCATCAACAACATTACCTTCTTTATCATTAAGCATATCCGCTAACTCTTTTTGATATTTTTGTTCATATTGATAACCAGGTAAACTTTGAAAATGATTTACTTTTCTTTGAGATAAAAAATTAAACATTCGCTCAGAATAAATATGATCAGAATCTAAAATAACAGGACTTCCTTTCGAAAGAGAGGAAAAATTATCTTCACCAATAAAACCTCTAACAGACATATCTCTGCCTAGCTGTTTATTCCAATGAAACGTATTATCTTTAAGAAGAATACCTAAATTAATATATTTAATATCCATATAGACAATTCCTTTTTTTCTAAGTTCCGTATAAAAAGAGTATAAATCAATATCAGAAACATCAGTATTAACTTTTTCCACTACTTCAATAGTACCAGGAACATCAGAAATATCTTCTAAATTAACGCGAATATAAGGTTTTAATAAATATTCATTATTAGGAACATAATAAGTATCTCTTTTTTTACCAACCTTTAATACTTTACTACCAAGAAAAATAACATCAGAATAACCACCGCCACTATTCTTTTTAATATCTACATAAGAAAGATTTTCGTGCTCTAAAATCTCATCAACTAACTTAACAGTAACATCAATCACATCATCATAATTTTTAGCATCTTTAGGGAGTTTATTTCCTAATAAAAACTCAACATATTCTCTTTTATTTTTAGTTAAAAATTGATTTAACGCCTCTTTATTTGTATCATCAACATCACCATTTCTAACAGCCATAGAATAAAAGCATACATTAGGAATATTAGAAATAAGGCTAGTAAAATGTGCATTAATATAATTTTTAATCTTCAAATCAGGACATGAATTATCAAAGTTAAAAAAAGAATATTCACTATCAACAAAAGACAATAAAAAAGGTATCTCTCTCTTAGTAAAACCATGCATATCATCTTTCCGACTTAGCTCAGATACAAGTAAAAAACGATAACTTGGTAAACATTTAGATACAATCTCTTTATAATGCTCTTGCAACAAAGAAACAAGGCTTTGGTCATAAAAAAGGCTCTTTTTATCATGAGAATAAGCCCAGTGAATAAACTCTGGATAAACTAATCCTTGTTCATAATATTGATTCAACTTTTTCTCAAATTTTTTAGCATTCATAATTTCACCTAAAAAGAGTATACCATAAAAAAAGATTAGCGAGGAAGTAAACTCAAACTAACCTTTCCTTTTTCTAAATTAATATCATCCACATAACAATCGACAATATCTCCAACACTAACTACTTCACTAGGATGTTTAATATATTTATCTGTAAGTTTAGAAATATGAGCAAGTCCATCATTATGAAGACCAATATCAATAAAAGCCCCGAAATCAACAACATTACGAACAGTACCTTGTAACTTCATACCAACCGTCAAATCTTTAATATCTAAAATATCACTACGAAGTAATGGTTGAGGCATCTCATCTCTAGGATCTAAATTAGGTTTCTTTAAAGACAAAATAACATCTTCTAAAGTATATTGATCAGTACCCAATTTTTCTTGATAACTAGCTACATCAATCTTATTTAACTTATCAATTAATTCTGCTGTTCCTATATCACTAATAGTAAATCCCAAATCTTTTAATAAATTCTCTGCAATATCATAACTTTCAGGATGGATTGCAGTCTTATCTAAAGCGTTATCACCATCTAAGATACGTAAAAAACCAATCGCCTGTTCATAAGTTTTATCAGTAAGTAACTTCTTTTTACGAATCTCATCACGAGATACAATCTTTCCTACTTTTTCACGATATTCAATTAATTTTTGACATGTCTTCTTAGTAAGACCAGACACATAACTAAGTAGAGAACTAGAAGCAGTATTAACATTAACACCTACACTATTAACACATTTTTCAACGACAAAATCCAAAGAACTAGAAAGTTTTTTCTCGCTAACATCATGTTGATAAAGTCCAACACCAATTCCTTCTGGTGGAATCTTTACAAGTTCAGCAAGGGGATCTTGAATACGTCTACCAATGCTAACAGCACTACGTTTTTCGATGGCTAAATCAGGAAACTCCTCTGCTGCAATTGGAGAAGCACTATAAATAGAGGCTCCTGCTTCAGAAACAATGGCATATTTACAATCTAACTGATACTTATGAATCATATCTGCACAAAATTTTTCAGATTCTCTAGATGCAGTACCATTACCAATCGCAATAATATCAACATGATATCTTTTAATTAACCCTACAACCACTTCCATAGACAAACGAATTCTATCCTCACTATTATTATTTAAAAAAGGTTTAATCACAGTAGAGTCTAAATATTTTCCATTCTTATCAACAACAGCCAACTTACATCCATTAACAAACCCCGGATCAAAAGCAAGAACTACCTGTTCCTTCATAGGAGGAGTAAGTAATAATGCCTCTAAATTCTTTCCAAAGTTATCAATCGCCGCTTCTTCGCCTTTTTCAGAAAGCTCTGCTCGTACTTCACGCTCAATAGAAGGAGCAATCAATCTCTTATAAGCATCTTCTATTGCTTCTTTAATGTTACTTGTAACAAAAGATTTCTCATTCTTAATAATTTTCTTTTCTAAAAAGGCAAGAATCCCCATTTTATCAACGTCAATAGAAACTGTTAATACTTTCTCTTTTTCTCCACGATTAAGTGCTAAAATACGATGAGGTTTAATCCATTTTACAGGTTCACTATAATCATAATACATCTCATATACTTTACCCTCATCTAAAGCATTTTTCTTTAACTTAGAAGTAATAATGCCATTCTTGTAAAAATAACTACGAATCCACTTACGATAGCTAGCATTATCACTAATCCATTCTGCAATAATATATTTAGCACCTGTAATGGCCTCTTCTACAGTTTTTACTTTATCCTTTACAAATTTAGTAGCCATATCTTCTAAACTACCCGTAGTAGGAAAACTCATCATCATCTTAGCTAAAGGTTCAAGTCCCAAAGCAATAGCTTCTGTAGCTTTTGTTTTTTTCTTTTCTTTATAAGGACGATATAAATCTTCTACATCTACTAACTTTGTACAATTCATAATAGAATTCTTTAATTCATCAGTAAGCATACCTTTCTCATCAATCAAACGAATAACATCTTCTTTTCTCTTTAACAAATTAACCTGATATAAATATACTTCATTAATAGAACGAATCGTCTCTTCATCTAAAGCACCCGTTGCTTCCTTTCGATAACGAGCAATAAAAGGAACGGTATTTCCTTCGCTAAGTAAAGATAAAACAACCTCTACTTGTTTATCTGTAATATTTAAATTATTTGCTATTTCTTTAATAATAAATTCATTCATCAATTATACCTCCATCTAGCATACTAATTTTAACATGAAAGCAAAAAAAAAGGAATAATATCCTTATTATTTTTTAGGACCGATAGTCTTACCTTCGAAATCAGGTGCTATAGTATCCAAAAAAGAATCATCCTCATTTTGAGAAACACGCTTTAAAATCTCACAAACTCTATCAGATTCCACTATCTCATTCCCTAGAGGAATATCTAAATCAAGAAATTCTTCTAACAAACTAGAATCAATACCAGAAATGCCTAAAGAAGAATTGAAATAATAATTATCATCACCTATTTCCTCAAAATCTTTATCATCCAAAGTATCATCAGGTATATCTGTAAAATTCATAAAACCAACCTCCTTAAAAGTAAACATATTATATCAAATAAAAGAGAATTATTCAAGATAATTAATACCCGTACCGTAATATTTCAAATGTAGTATTATACGAAACTTCATAATCTAAAGCGTCTTGAGACGAGGGAAAAAGTAAGTCAAACAAATGACTTTTACCAAATCCAATAGCACCACCTCGATCTAAAACAATACCAATAAACTCAGAAATTTTTGAATTCTTAACTCTAACAATCGTACCATAAGGATACGCATAATCGCCTGCTAAAATACGCACATTTCCATATGTAGCATCAGAATAATAAATCGTTCCATCACGTACATCTAATCCACTAGCAAGAATACCACTACATCCATAGCAATCAGGACCATATCCACTCAAACTTCCTACTTGCGTCTCTAAAACATCACTAAAATTATCTTTCTCCAAAACAGAAACACTATCTAAAGTTTGAGCATTATCTTCTACATTTTTACTAAGAACAGGATTATCAGTTATTGTTTCTTCTGACTCCACATCATCCTCTAAACTATCTGCTTCTCTATTTTCTACTTCTTTAAATACCACTTTTTCAACATGCTTAGCATAAGCTAATAAATCAGAACTCTTCAAAGTCTTCTCTTTGAGTTCAACAGAAATAATAGTAGGATTACTGCTCTCAATTCCTATAATAGTAAAATAAAGAACTACACCTATTAATAACATAAAATCAATGATATACACAAAAATTTTCATAAAAAAACTCCTTGTAAACACTAGTCTAACACATTTACAAAGAGTAGACAATAAGTTGACAAAAATTACCAATTGTCAAAAATGTCAAATAGTGTATATTAAGATTCACTACACTCATAACCACTAATAGTCAAATTCTTCTCAATCTCAGAAATATCATCACCATATTCAACATTAGGATAAACTCCCCCAGCCTCTACAAACTCCGTAGATATATCCGTGCCTCTCAAGGAAGAAAAATTAAAAAACTGTGTTTCAACCATCTCACCTGAAGATAAATTACAGTCAACTGAAATACCACGAATAGTAGAAGCAGCTTGCTTCAATGTTTGACACTCCATATTACGTTGATTTAAAAAATCTGTACCAGATTGAATAGAAACTACATGTTGTAAATTTTCTACTTTTCGATTCTTAAAATCATATGTATCAGTATAAAAATAGCTAATTCCATCTTCTTCATGTTCTAAAGTACAAGTAAGAGACCCATTTTCTAATTCTGCTACATCAACTGGCACATCAGATTTAGGAAAAATACTACTAAAAAACTCTCCAATATTAGGTAAAAACACAATAACAAGTAATAACAATATAAATATAATTAAAAATATAACTGGCTTTGTTGCCTTAGTCGAATTATTATTACTATCTTTATTATTTACTGCGTTATTATTAGTAGAACCTGTATCAGAACCATGAGTATCACTACTATGCATAAAAGCACTCATTCTATCTCTTTTAGAAAGATCTGGAATATGAACCGTTCTATTTGAAGAAGGAGGAGTATTACTAGCTGCAGATGAAGTATTATTTACAGTAGAACTAAAAGGACTAGATGATACAGCAGGAGCAGCATTATTTAACAACGAAGTAGAATTACCAGAAATATCGCTAGAAGAAACATTACTTGTCATAGCAGAAGAAGCCCCAGCATGATCCATAGTAGTATGACTACTGGCACGATATTTATTCTCTACTGATAAAGAAGTTGTATTATCTGGAATAGAATCTGATTGTACATTATGGCTAACAGAAGCTATAGAAGAATCCGGTAATACAGAAGATGGCATCCCAGCTGAAGATGCAGATGGTACATTAGGATGTACATTAGACATAGAATCTAATGTCTGAAAATTAGGTTGTACAACTTCAGAAGAAACAGAAGGCATATTAGGTATTGTAGTAGAAGTAAAATAATCATTACTATGTATAGAAGGAGAAGAAGAATCAAGTCCAGAAAGGATTTGATTTCCTAACATCTCAGAAGGAGTTGAAACTTTTTTTGAATTGTCACTTACAGTACTATTAACTTTTCCTGAGGTATCTAATAATTCAATATTATCATCTTTATTCATTATAATACCACCTACCTATGACGCTCACATGTATAATTGCTAGCATTCATCTGTTTTTCAATATCATCAATACTTTGTTGATAAACATAATTCGGATAAGTACCACCAGCTTCTAAATATGCCGTAGTAACCTCCTCTGTATTCAAACTAGAATAATCTAATATTTGCTTATTCTCATATACTCCTTCGTTTAAACTACAAGAAACGCGAATCCCTTTCAAACTAGATACTTGACTTTGTAATAATTCACATTGATTTTCCATATTAGATAAATCTACTGCATCTAGATTTCTATCACCTTTTATTTTAGTAGTAAAAGTTAATCGATACATCTCATTATCACGAAAATCAAAAGCAGTCTCATAATAATAATCAAATCGATCATCATTCGTATTCATTGTACAAGATAAAGTTCCAGTAGTAATAGTAGTGTTTTCTTCCTCTTCTTTCAAAGTACGTTGCTGATGAAAGAAATCATTAATTTCAGGCAAAAAGACAATCATAAAAAGAAGTGCCACAAAAAATAAAAATGCCATATAATATTTAAAATTACTAGCCGCCTTTCGAGCTGCTTTTTCCTCTGCTTTTTGTTTTGCCCGTAATTCTTTTAAAGCTTTTCTATCAGAAATATTTTTCATATTTGTCTCCTCCTGCAAAGCTTTCTCTTTTTCTTTTTGAAGTAATGCTTGTTGCTCTTGCAATTGTCTATTAACTAATTCTCGTTCTTTAGCTAATTTTTCTTGCTCCATAGCTTTCTTTTTGGCTTCTTCCTGAGCTTGCTTCATTTGTTGCTGTTGATATTGCCTATTAATCCGCTCTCGTTCTTTGGCAAGTCGCTCCTGTTCTAAAGCTTGTCTCCTCTTAGCTTCCTCCATTTGCTTTGCTTGTTGTTGCTGCAATAACAATTGTTTCTGTTGATAGGCTTTTTGTTCTGCTTCTTTTTGTAAAGCTAATTGTTGCTGCCTGAAAGCTTGTTCCTTAGCCATTTCCTCTGCATGTTTTGCTTGCTGTTGCTGTAATAAAACCTGCTGTCGATATGCTTCCTGCTGAGCCGCTTGTTGTGCAGCTAATCTTTGCCTTTCCAGTTCTTGTTGTCTAAGCGCCTCTGCTTTCTTTAACTCTTCCTGCTTCTTCAACTCTTCTGCACTTACATTTTTTACATCAACTGGTGCTTGGTTTGCTTGCAACTTTTGTTCTCTTGCTTGCTCACGAGCAAGTAATTTTTGATTCTTAGCATCTAATTTTGCCTTCTTAGCATTTTCTCTCTGCAGCCGCTTCTGTTCTAACACCAATCTCTTCTTTTCTTCTTTTTCCTTCTTTTTTTGAAGAATCGCTTGTTTTCTTAATAAACGTTCTTGTTCACGTCTTTTTTTAGCGTCATTTTTACCATCATCAAGCTGAACTTGTCCTGTTTGTAAATGTACTGCTTGTTGTTGATTAGGTAATACATTTTGATTATTAGGTAATCCTTGCTTTAATCTAACTTGCTCTTCTCTTTGATAAGCTAACTGTTCCTTCTTTTTTGCAACTTCATTATTTATTTTTGCAAGTTCTTGTTGCTTCTTAGCCTCCTCTATTTTTTTCTGGTCTTCTGAAGACTTAACAGAATGATTACTATTTAATTGTGCAATAGCAACTTCTTTCGCACGCTCAAGTTGCTCTGCCAAAGCATCTTGATTACCACTAACCACAGCCAAGACATCTTCTGATGAAATCAAATCTTTTTCTTGGTTATCATTCATAGTATCACCCCTTTTATTCTTTATCTAAGACTATCAATTCGTTGTTGAAAAGACTCTGAATTAATAATATAACTTCCAGAAGTCAAAATATCACACTCTTGACACTTATCCCTAGTCTCATCATTAATACCCCCGTCTACATTAATAACTGCTTTTGAATGATATGAGTCAAGTAAAGCCCTAACTTCTTCTATTTTTTCTTGAGAAGAAGGTATAAACTTTTGTCCTCCTTTACCAGGTTCCACACTCATAACTAAAACTAAATCTAAAAGCGGTAAGTAAGGAACCAAACTTTTCACTGGAGTAGATGGCTTCAATGCTAAACCACACTTAATACCATAACTTTTTATTAACTCCAAACACTCTTCAATATGTTCCATAACCTCGACATGAAAAGTAATATACTCTGTATTTAACTCTGCATATAAAGGAATATATTTCTTAGGATCATCTACCATTAAATGAACATCTAATCTTTTATCCGTATATTTATAAATATTTCTCATCTCACGAAATGGCATTGTTTTATTAGGAACAAACTTACCATCCATAACATCTACATGAATATAATCAACATCTGTTTCATTTAACTTTCTTAAATCTAATGGTACATTAGAACTGCTTAAAAAGGTAGCACTAATCTTCATAACAATCATCCTCCTGAATAAAATTCAAATAATTAAGATAACGACTTTTCATTATATTATTAGCAATAACTTCCTTCTTTACTGCACATTCTACCTCTTTTGTATGTAAACAATCTTTAAAAGGACAAGGATAATTAGAAAATTCTATAAAAGCATCGCGAATTTGTTCTTTAGAATAGCCAGTAAAATCCAAAGCTGAAAAACCTGGAGTATCCATAACTTTTCCACCAAATAATTCATATAATGTAACAACCCGAGTCGTATGTCTTCCTCTTCCTAAAGCTAAAGACACTTCACCAGTTTCCAAATTCCAATCCGGTTTCAACTTATTTAATAACGTACTCTTACCTGCCCCAGTCTGTCCTGTAAATACACTAGTTTTATCCTTCAGCAAAGATTTTATTTGATCAAGATCCGTATTAAAAATAACGGAATATCCTATTTTTTTATAATAATTTAAAACGGGTTCAATTTTTAAAAATTCTTCTTCTGTTACTAAATCTCTTTTAGTAATACAAATAATAGGTCTAACAGAATGTAGTTCCATAAGTACAAGTAATTTATCAAGTAAATTTAAAGAAAAATCAGGAGAAACTAAACTAGTAATTAAAAAAGCCTGATCTATATTACTAACCTTAGGTCTAAAAAATTCACATTTTCTAGGGAAAATTTTTTCAATAACTAATTTGTTAACATCAAATTCTACAAAATCTCCTACTAAAGGTAGTATTTTTTCTTTTCTAAAAACTCCACGACATTTACACGGATAAGTTTTTTCGTTAGCTTGTACATAGTGTAAATCACTATGAATCTTTACAATCTGTCCTTTCATACATTACCTCTGATCTATTCCAGTATTAGTACTTGATGAATTATTATTGTTGTTGTTATTATTTGAACCAGTATCATTATTATCATCATCATCATCGGTAGATGGTGTTGTAGGGTTTTGTTTTGGTTTTTGGGCAATTGTAACAGTTAATGTTTGTCCTTTTACAATAGGACTACCAGCAGCACGTGACTGATCGATAATTTTACCTTCTTCATAAGCAGTAGTCTCTTGATATTCAACACTAATCGTTAATCCATATTTATCACAAAAAGCCTGTGCATCTGCTAATCCCCAGCCTAAACCAGCCATATCAGGGAAATTTTCTACAATATTAGGAATATATAAAATAATAGAATCTCCTTCTTTTACTTCACTACCTTTTGCTAAAGATTGTCCAATAACTTCTTGAGGATCATATTCTCTATCACTAGCATCAACATCACGTTTTTCCACCGTAACATTTAGCCCGTATTGTGTTTCCAAAATTGTTTGAACTTCAATATAATTCTCTCCAGTATAATCTTTTATCTCAAAAGTCTCTTCTCCACTAGATTTATAAATCGTAACTTTAGTACCTTCTTTAACACTTCTTCCTTTTTCAGGATCAGTACGAACTACTCTTCCTTTTTTTATTTTAGAGGAAGCAACACTTTTAATATTAGTCCGCACTTCTAATCCTGCATTTTGTAACTTTTTCTCACATTGACTAACTTTATCACCAGCACAATCAGGAACAGTTACTGGTTTAGAAGCTGTAACAGCCGGAATAATAAAAGCAACTGTGATAATAGCAAAGACTAGCACTCCAAAGACAACCGATAAAATAATAACTACTTTTTTACGTTTCTTATCTCCTTTATCTTCTATCTTAGTAGCAATAGGCTCGTCTTCTTCCCCTTCTTCTGCTTTTTCAATATCTTCAATCTTCTTTAGATTTTTAGTAGACTCCGTATCATGTTCAGGATATGGATATTTATAAGGTGGCTCATTCATACGATCATCATCTAAAGCCGTTAGTAAATCTTCATGCATTTGTCTCGCATCATCATAACGATTTTTAGGATTTTTAGCAGTAGCCTTTAAGATAATATTTTCAATACTTTGAGGAATCGCTGGATTATCCTCCCTAACACTAGGTAAAGGATCTCTCATATGTTTCAAAGCAATCTCTACAGCGTTATCACCTTTAAAAGGAAGACTGCCTGTAAGTAATTCATAAAAAATAATACCCATGGAATAAATATCACTCTTAATTGTAGAACCTTTTCCACTAGCTTGCTCTGGTGGTAAATAATGAACAGATCCCATGACAGAGTTTGTTTGTGTAAGCTGCGTAGCATTAAGCGCCATAGCAATACCAAAATCTGTAATTTTAATTTGTCCATCATCTTTAATCATAATATTTTGTGGTTTCAAATCACGATGGATAATATAAGAATCATGAGCATGTGCCATACCATCAGTAAGCTGCAACATAATATCAATTGCTTCCGACAAAGTAAGGCTACCACGTTTCTTAAGTAACTGTTTTAAAGTCTTTCCTTCCACATACTCCATAACAATATAATAGATACCATCATCTTCACCAACATCATACATCTCTACAATATTAGGATGTGCAAGACTAGAAGCAGATAGTGCTTCACGCTGAAAACGTCTAACGAATTTTTCATCACTAGACAAGTCTCCACGTAAAATCTTAATTGCTACATTACGATCTAGTATTGTATCATAGCCAAGATAAACATTGGCCATACCACCTTCACCAATAGAACGAATAATCTCATAACGATCATTTATCTTTTGCCCCTTTGTAATCATTACTCGTCACCTTCTTCACTACGAATTAAATAAGCAACCGAAATATTATCAGTTCCCCCGCGATTATTCGCTTTCTGAATCAATTTAATAACTTTGTCTTCAACATCATTATCACTAAGTAGAACTTTTTCTATTTGATCTTTATCTAACATATTAGTTAGTCCATCACTAGAAAGAAGTATTTCTGTAATATCCATATCGCAATCAAAAATATCCACTTCAACAGAAGTAGCAGCACCAAGTGCTTTCATTAACACATTTTTCTTAGGATGAACACTAGCTTCTTCTTTCGTAAGTTCTCCAGCACTAACAAGTAGATTTACTAAAGTATGATCATAAGTCACTTTATGAAGTTTATCATCTTTCATAACAAAGCCACTAGAATCTCCTACATTACCAAATAATAAATAATCCTTAGTAAGGATAGCAAGTACCAAAGTAGTACCCATGCCTTTACTCTCTGGATGTGTTTTTTCATGTTGAAAAATAAGCGTATTAATCTCACTAAACGCATCTCGAATCCAGTTAACAGCATCCACCTTACTCATATTTAAAAAGGATTCTTTAAAATATTTACCTAAATAGCCAATCGCAATAGAACTAGCTACTTCACCAGCAGAATGACCTCCCATTCCATCAGCAATGGCCATTAAATAATCATCATTTTGATTTTTAACAATAATGACACTATCTTCATTATGGCTGCGAACTTTTCCTGCATCTGTTAAATAAAAAGATTTCATAACTCCTCCTTCTTACTTCTAAGTTGCCCACAAGCAGCACTAATTTTGCTACCAAACTCTCTCCTGATTGTGACATTAAGTCTATTCTTTTTAAGTATATCATAAAACTTCATAATTTGAACAGTATTACTTCGCCTAAATTCTAAATTATTTGTCTCATTATACGGAATTAAATTAATATAACAATTTAGATGTCCTACCAATTTAGCAAGCTCTACTGCACATTCTTCTGTATCATTAATTCCAGACAGTAAAATATATTCAAACGTAATACGACGATTTGTCTTTTCTAAATAAATCTCCAATGCCTGAATTAACTCTTTCAAAGGATAAGCCTTATTAACTGGCATAATCTGATTTCTTAATTCGTCATTAGGAGCATGTAAACTAATTGCCAAATTAATTTGTAATGGAAAATTACTAAATTCTAATATTTTAGGAACAATTCCACAAGTAGATACAGTAATATGTCTAGCACCAATAGCAAGACCCTTAGGATGATTAATAATTAAAAAGAATTTTAATAAGTTATCATAATTATCAAAAGGTTCACCAATTCCCATGACAACAACATGACTAACTCTCTTTTTCAAATCTTCTTCTATCATCAACAATTGTGTAACCATTTCCCAAGTTTCTAAATTACGTACTTTCTTACGTCGCCCTGACTCACAGAACTTGCATCCCATATTGCAACCAACTTGACTAGAAATACAAACACTATTCCCATAATCATGTATCATCAATACTGCTTCAATATGTTCTCCGTCATCAAGTTCAAATAAATATTTACACACATCAACATCACGTTCTACTTGAACAAGTTTTAATTTAGAAAAAGAATAATCAGAAGATAGTTGCTGGAGTATTTCTTTTTTTATATTAGTAATATCAGAAATAGAAGAAATTCTCTTCTCATAAAGCCAAGAAAACAACTGATCAGCATGAAACTTCTTAGACCCTATCTTTAAAAAGTATTGCTCCATCTCATCTCTAGTTAAATTATATATATTCATAATATCACTCCAATATCTATATTATACAACAAATAAAAGGAAAAGAAAAAGACCAAACACCATTTTATGACGGGTCTTGAATCTCTTTAATATTACCAAAATCAGAATAAGATAGTATGAGTTGAAAAGAAGAACTACATCTACCATGATAAAGTGCATAACTAGTAAAATCATAACGAACTTCTACTACCTCTCCCGAATTATCTTTTTTTAACTGAATTGTATTCACAGGATCATCTAAATCTACATCTAATCCATCTAAAATTTTAACTAATGTAGTAGTACTAATTTGTAAATTAACCTCTTCTTCTCCTGTTGCTAATTCTATCTTAGAAACATAAGTAGCAGAAGTAATAATAGTATTTAAAACAGAATCATCTAAAAGTAATGGAAAAATATAAGGAGTATCACACTTAATCCATAATCCATCCTGACTTTTCATAAATAAATCATCTTTTTGATAATAGGAGATAACACCATCACTAAATAAGCTTCTATTACTATTTCTATCTCCTTCAAAAGTAAAAGTAGAACCATCTATCAAATATTGATACTGATAATGATTATTATGATTAGAAATTTGCTCCAAACTATAAGTATAAGGACTAATATTTAATTGTGGAACAATAGAATTTCCAGTACCAGCAACTCTAGAAAAAATAGCTAAACCAATAAAGAATATAAAGTATATTCCAAAAAATAAAACTGCTTTTCCTCTAGGTGTTTTAAGAAACGCCATTACTTTATCTCGAGACTCATTTGACTTCTTATTTTCGTCCATAAACTACCTTCCCTATATACTCTTCTTTCTTAATTCCATTTACAAAGCTACTAGCTAACATCCGCTTTTTACCAAATGGTTTAATATCTAACAAAACAATCTCATAATCTTTTGTCGCAATACCAATACCATCTTTATAAATATGCAAAATCTCTCCCGGTACATAAGAACTAGAACGAACAGAAGATATCCTAGCAAAATATACTTTAAATTCCCTATCATTAATAATACAAGAACTACCAGGGAAAGGAGAAAGCCCTCTTATCTGATTATATAACTCTAAACTAGTTTTATGAAAATCTAAATATTCTTCTTCTCTTTGAATATTATAAGCATAAGTAACAGAATCTGCATCTTGTTTCACTCGTTTAGCACTACCATCTAAAATACTAGGTAAGGTATCCAGTAACAATTCTCTACCAAGACTACTTAATCTATCATGTAAACTCTCTACCGTATCTAAATCTAAGATTTTAGTCTCTCGCTGAGAGATAATATCTCCACTATCCATAGCTTCATCCATATACATAATAGTAATACCTGTCTTATCATAACCATCAATAATCGCATGATGAATTGGTGCACCACCACGTAATTTAGGAAGGAGAGAAGCATGAACATTAATACAACCATATTTAGGATACTCTAATATCTCTTTAGGTATAATCTGTCCATAAGCACACGTAATAATAATATCTGGTTCTAACGCTAAAATATCAGTATAATCACTACGAATTTTCTCAGGTTGAAAAACAGGAATATTATGTTTCAAAGCAACTTCTTTAACCGGAGAAAACACCACTTCTTGACGTCTTCCTACCTTACGATCCGGTTGTGTAACAATTCCTATAACCTGATAATTCTCAATCAAGCCTTCCAAAACAGGAACACTAAAATCAGGAGTTCCCATAAATACAACTTTCACTTGTTCCATAACTATCACCTCTATTGATACAACATAATAATACTAAATAACACACCAGTCAAAATCAAAATAGACCCTAAAAGTAATAAGAAAGAAACCTTACCATCTTCTGTATTATCCTCTTCATTAGGTACAATAACCTCAATATTGGTAGCTTCATCATCAAAAATAGAACTAACAACATACTTACTATAAGGAATACTAACAAATTCTATACTAGAAGAAGAAATAGGTAAATTCCAATTAAAACTATCATACTTATAATCCATAATATGATGTGCCAAAATCCCAATATCTTCTTTAGAATTCTGTAAAATCTCCTCTATACCATGAATACTATCTTTTCCAAAAATACTACGTTTTACTAACATAATAGTAGGAATAGACTCATTCCTTTTTAATAACTTCCACTCATCATGACAAACATTTTCAATTTTCTCACAATCTTCAACGTTAATTTCTTTTAATTTCAACATATTACGTAAATTTCGAAAACATCCCATATAATCTCTTTTAGCATAACTATTTAACTCTAACTTTCCAGAAGAAGTAGGACATAAGAAATTAGAAAAATAAAGAGGACTATAAGTAGCATAATAACATGCCATCACAAAATCATCAGTAAAGGAAACATAATCATGATTAAAATCAATATCTGAAAAAAATCCCGGATATTTCTTTTGAATCTCTAAGAATCGAGCATAATAATTTTCATATAATTGTGGAGAAAATCCTTCAGCTTGAATAGTAGAAACATAAACATCAGAAACCGCATGAAATAAATATCCTTCTACAATATATTTTTGATAAATATATTCTAATATTTCTCTTCTATGCTCCTCTATTTGCATCTTATATCCCAATTTTCTAGCACAAAACTTAACTAAAATCTTACAAACGCCCTCACTAATATCATGAAAATTATCAATTTTATACCATAACAATTCTAAGTGATGGACATAATCCCTAAGATATTTATCATCACCAATAATAATTTGATATTTAAATAACGCATCAAATAATAAAAACATAGGTTGCTCTAATCCAGAAAACTTCTCATAATTAATAGAGTCTTTTTTCTTTTTATCATAATATCTTGGACTACTAGAAACTTTAGACAACAAAGATTCTACATCTTCATTCTCAAAGATAGAAGAAAGCATCGACACCACCACCCTATATAAAATTAACTAAACCATGTAATAATATAATACGCAGAACCTATTGCCGCAATTAAAAACAAAATAATAAGAACTGCTCGAATTAATGGATTGTTACTATCCCAGTAATCATCATATTTTCGTTGACTATGCTCCATCAAATTCTGAAATTCGCGACTATTCTTTTCATTAACACTTACGCGTTGATTATCATTCATGTCATCATTAGATGAGAAAAAATGATTTCTTGCCATATTATCACCTCTATCATTACTATTAACATAAGAATATCATATTTTATTAAAAATGACTAGGACTAAAGTCAACATCTATTCTAACTTTACTATTTGTTTTATAATGACTTTTTATACGAAATAAATCACTTCTAAGTCTATCTTCTTTCTTATATTTTAAGATAATACCATATCGATAAATATTATTTACTCGAAAAATAGGAAGAGGAGTAGGACCTAAAATAGTAGTATGTTCCAAACTGCAATCTAGAGATTGCTTAATTTTAAGAGCTTCTTGATAAATGTATTTAGAATCTTGTCCACTAATCTTTATATAACAAAGAAAATAATAAGGTGGATAGCCTAATTTCCTACGAATAATCATCTCTTCTTTATAGAATCCCAAATAATCATGGCACTTAACATAAGAAATAGCATAATGGTCTGGATTAAACGTTTGAATCAAAACTTTCCCCTGCTTACTACTTCTGCCACTTCTACCAGCTACTTGTGATAACAATGAATATGTATTTTCACTACTACGAAAATCAGGAATATTTAAACTAGTATCTGCATTAATAACACCGACTAAAGTAACATCACTAAAATCAAGACCCTTAGCAACAATCTGTGTACCAAGTAAAATATCATACTCATGACTTCGAAAAGCATCAATCATCTTCTTATGAGCACCCTTTCTACTAGTGGTATCCACATCCATTCGAAGAACTCTAGCATATGGTAATAAATGATGAAGTTCTTCTTCTATTTTTTCCGTACCAACACCCAAATCAGATAATGCCTCTTCTCCACAATGAGGACATACTTTAGGAAGTGGTGTTGCATATCCACAATAATGACAACGAAGCATTCTATTACTTTTATGATAAGTAAGCGTAATATCACAATGAGGACATTTGATTGTCTCACTACAATTCTTACACGTAACAAAAGTAGAAAAACCACGACGATTTAAAAATAAAATCACCTGTTCTTCTCGATCAATACAATCATTAATCTCATTTAATAATTGAACAGTAAGATGAGAAGAGCTCTTCTTTGCTTCCTGATTCATATCAATAATTTCTACATCTGGTAATTTCCTACCATTAACACGTTCTGTTAACGTAAGAAGTTGATACACTCCCTTTTGAGCTCTAGCCATAGATTCTAAAGATGGAGTAGCACTTCCCAACAACACTGGACAAGCGTGATACTTTGCTCTCCAAATAGCAATATCTCTAGCATGATATCTCGGATCTTTATCCCCTTGTTTATAAGAATCACTATGCTCTTCATCCATAATAATAACACCTATATTTTTTAAAGGTGCAAAAATAGCACTACGTGCACCAATTACGATAGAAGCTTCTCCTCTAGCTATTCTTCTCCATTCATCATACTTTTCACCATCAGATAACGCCGAATGAAGTGCCGCAATTTGATTTCCAAAGCGATTAGAAAACTGCTCTACCATCTGAGGTGTTAAACTAATTTCTGGAACCAAAATAATTGCTGTCTTTCCCTGATTTAATACATGTTCGATAATATTCATATAAACTTCTGTCTTTCCACTACCAGTAACACCAAATAATAAAAACGGTTTCCTATAATCCCCTTGAATCACTTTAGTAACTACTTCTTGTTGTAAAGGAGTTAACACTTTCTTTGATTCCTGATGGACCTCATACTTCAAACGATAATCTTCTATAGAAACCGGTAATAATACCTTCTTTTCCACTAAAGTAGAAAGAGCAGAAGAAGAAATAGAGGTAAGCTCTTCTTTAGGAATCATCTTTCTATCCTGAAATAATTTTAATATCTTCTTTTGTGGAAGAGATGTTCCTTGGTAATTACTCTGTTCTAATTGATAAAAGGTATGAAACTTTTTACGAATAGTAGTACCAGCTTTTGCCTTTAACGCCTTAGGCAACATTACCTGATAAGCACTAATTAAAGTAGATAAAGTATCTTTTTGAATTTCTTTTCCAAGAGCTAATAATTCGTCATTTAACACAATATCATAATCTACAACAGAATAGACTTCTTTTAATTCCAACGGACTAGAATCTTTAATTTCTAAAACAAAGCCTTCTAATGTTTGTCTACCAAATGGTACTAAAACTCGAATTCCTACTTGCATAGAATTCTCTAATTCCTTAGGCACAGAATAATCAAAAATTTTATCCACATTTTGACTAGCAAGTTGTACTAACACTCCAACGACCATTTATCTACCTACCTCCCTCTTCTTGTATTATAGCACAAAATTAAAAGGTCACCTTAATGACCTATATAATTTCTATATCATCATCCTGCAAATCCTCATCAAACAAAATAGCCGGATCATCAGTATAAGACTTCTTGTGATTCTTATCTATTTGTACTTGCTTTTTTTCTTCAGAATAAGCAATAAAAAACGTAACAAAAGAAACAACCAAAATACAAATAAAAATAATCATAGGATTCATAGAATCACCCGCCAAAAATCAGAATAATCTCAAAATATCATTAAACGTAATAACGACCATCAAAAGCATCAATAAGAATAATCCAATAGTATGAATTTTATTTTCAGTCTCAGGATTAACTGGAGAGCCTTTAATTTTCTCTATAATAATAAATAGAATATGTCCACCATCAAAGGCCGGTATAGGTAATAAATTAATAAAACCAACATTAATACTTAAAAATGCTATCAAATAAATTATATTCATAATTCCTGCCGAACTTTGATCTCCAACAATAGAGAAAATTCCAACTGGTCCACTAAGCTGAGAAATACTGATACCACCAGTAAACAAATAACCAACAGTAACAGCCATCTGTTTAAAAATAGAAATTGTCTTCTTATAAGTAAATTGAATAGCAGATAAAAAGCCATGTTCTACTTCTTGAGACATACCTATTCCATATTGATAGGTAGTCTGACCATCTACTTTTTTCTTTTTAGGTTGAACAGAATATGTTTTAACACTATCATTTTCTTTTTCTACTTTAATATCACTAGCTTCTTCTGGATCAGCAACCGCAAGATATAAACTAATATCATCAGTAGTAGAAATAGAATGACCATTAATCTCTAAAATTCTATCTCCCTCTTCAATTCCCGAATTAGCTGCTGCAGAATTTTTAAGAACAGAAGTAACCACTGGTTCCATAGAAGAACCACCCCAAATAAGGCCAATAAGAAAAAGCAATAAAATAGCAAAAATGAAGTTATTACCAGCTCCAAAAAACATAATTAAAAAACGTTGCCAAGGTTTCTTAGACTGTAACCTTTTGTTTTTAGGAACCTTTTTTAAATCATCATCCTCTAAATCCTCTCCAGCCATCATACAGAATCCACCAATAGGAATAGCTCGTAAAGTATACTCAGTCTCTTTTCCCTTTTTACTCCACAATTTAGGTCCCATACCTATCGCAAATTCATAAACATAAACACCAGTAAGTTTAGCCATCATAAAATGACCAAACTCATGTATAAAAACAATACTTCCTAATATTAATATAAATAAGATTAAATTAATAAGAAATCCCATAGTTGCCTCCTTTATAATACACTAGAAAAAATAATAAACGCTAAAACAACAAAAATTAAACTATCAAGCCTGTCTAATATACCACCATGTTCTGGAATTAAATTAGAAAAATCTTTTTTATCATAATATCTCTTAATAGAAGAAAATACTAAATCTCCTAATTGTCCAACTAAAGACAAAATAACAGTAATAATGATAATAAAAGGTAAAGACATAGAAGAATCAATAACGGTAATATAAAATGCCGTAGCAGCAAAAGTACCAGCAAATGTTCCACCAATAAGTCCCTCTATTGTTTTTTTAGGGGAAACAACAGGACATAATTTATGTTTACCAATTAACATACCAGTAAATAAAGCAAAAGTATCGGTAAGCGTCGTAATAAGTAATAAATAAATAAGATACATAATATCATAATTACGACAAATAATAAATAAATTAAAGCTTAAACCAATAAATAATACTGATCCTATCAAAAATAAAGCATCATTTAAATTATATTTTTTAAAATCATGAATAAATACCATAGGAGATAAAAAAGCAAAAATCATAAATGCTACTACTCTGTAATCCATAGTATAACTAAAAGTAATAGCATTAAAATGAGATAAAGAGAAAAATACTACCATAACATAAGCAAAAATCTTCATCAAAAATGGAAACTCTTTTTTACTCTCACGAATATGAATTAATTCATATAATCCCAAAGCTGCAAGTATCGTCATAAAAATAGCAAATACCTTGCCTCCAATAATTAATAATGGAACAAAAATCAATATCATCACAATAGCACTAAGTACACGTTTTTTCATACATTCCCTCCAAACTTTCTCGTTCTTTTATTAAATTCTACGATAGCTTCCATAAATTCATTCTCCAAAAAATCAGGAAATAAAATCTTTGGAAAATAAAACTCTGCATAACTAGCCTGATATAACATAAAATTACTAAGTCGTAATTCTCCACTAGTACGAATCACCAAATCTAATGGCGGCAATTCTTGATATAAATTATCAGATATGGTATCTAAAGTAATATCATCTACACTAAGACTACCATCTTGTACCTGTTTTGCAATTCTTTTAGTCATATCTAAAATTTCAGACTGACCACCATAATTTAAACAAACATTAAGTACTGTACTAGTATTATTTTTAGTCTTAAAACTAATTTCATCCATAGCCTCTAATACCTTTTTAGGAAGAGGTTCCCTACGTCCAGAAAAAACAACCTTAACTTGACGATCCATAATCTCTTGAAATTCTTTTTTAAACATATCAACAAATAAGTTCATCAAAAAATCAACTTCAACTTGATTACGTTTAAAATTCTCTGTAGAAAAAGCATAAACAGATAAATATTTTAAACCTAAACTTTCAGCATAAAGGCAAATTTTCTTTAACGTATTTGCGCCCTCTCTATGTCCTGCACTACGCGGAAGTCCACGCAACTTGGCCCAGCGACCATTACCATCCATAATAATACCTATATGGTTTGGTATCACTAAATCATTCATCATTATTCTTCTACCTCAAAAATATTATATAACAAGACAAAAGAAAAAGAAAGCAAAATTGCTCTCTCAAAACTTATCAATATCAATTTTAACATACTTGTTATCTTTTAAAGCACTACTTGCTTGAACCAAAGTACGAATAGCATTAGCACATCTTCCACCTTTACCAATTACTC
>CASEGV010000016.1:0-41732 GCA_949287595.1 uncultured Mycoplasmatota bacterium | reverse complement strand
ATTTTACTACCTGTTATAATGAAGAAAAAGAGACATCATTTTGATGCCTCGTGCGGAAGGTAAAAATTACCATTTACACAACTTTTTCGAAAGTCTCAACCCCTCTTTTTTCACAAATGATTATCTTTTGTGAAAAGTAAAATTTAATTATTACTTGCAGTTTCATAAATATTTATTGTTAATTTTTCATGCGGTATGGTATAACCATTTCCATAATTATATCCACTAAATATCAAATGAATTTCTCCCTCTTCATATCTATTTTTTATTGCTTGAATACTTGCATAGTCTTTATCATTGACTTGAACATAAAACAATAAAAAATTGGTATTATAATATGGTTCTAAAGTCTGATCATAGTTTATAAAATAATCTTTTATAATTTCAATAATTTCCTCTTTATTATAATATTCTCTTGAAACATAAAATCCATGTATTTTATAGCTACAATTAATTAACAGATTGTCAAGATTATTATAATTTGCTATATCAAAATCATAAATACTACAACTTACATCAAGATATTCAGGAAAATTATATTTTTGATTTAAATAATTACTTAATTTAGTATTCAAGTTATTTTCAGTTACAAAATCTTTATAAAAAGAATTTGATATAATTTCGGTTCTTGTCTCATTTAAACTTATCTCAAATGAATCATTTAAGAGAGGAGTTTTTATCTTATATGTTGATGCCGTATGATAAGGTTTTATTATTTCCATATTATTATAGTAATCTTCACCAAATTCCTCTTTTAAATAATTCTCAATAATAACTTTATCTTGACTGTATATCGTATTTGAAGAAACTTTAGTACTAATTAAATATAATATTGATGGAATTAACAATAAGAGTAACAATATAGTTATCATAGACTTTAAAAATCTTTTTTGAAAATTAGAAAACATTTTATATTTTTTTATAGTAAAAATAATTTGAAAGATTCCTACTATTGGATAAATAGGAATGATAGAACCACTTAAAAGAGCTAATATTATTGCTTCAAATCCATAATAAGTGGAAGTATTAAAGAAAAAACCAAATTGAATTCCAAATATGCAAGAATATATAAGATATAAGTATGGAATAAAACTTATCATATATAAAACAAATAATTTATTAGGTTTATTAATTTCAGAATGAATTTCTAATACATTATTTTTTTTCATCGTATGTCTATCTAACAAATAATAAATTGGATAACCTATACAAAATATTGTTAAAAATATAAGAACTACATTTAAATTGGTTATAATCTCAATCCAAAAATTACCGAGAGGTTCAATGAAAGCGTATAAATCTAAATAGCCTTTATCTATACTAGTCTGATATATATTAAAAATACCCGTAACTAAAAATATTAAATAAGGAAGTAATGATAACAATAATAATATCTTTTTAATATTTATTTTAAGTGCCTTTTCCATGATTTTCCTCCGAATACTATAAATAAAGTATATCATTTATAAAAAGAATTTTATACTGGTCCTGTCAATAATTTAGGAAAAATATTAAAAAACTTAATTGTTAACGTAAAATTTTATTCTAAATTCCTTTTGATATGCAGAAATGTTTTTTAATATTTAGCCATTTACTAGTTAGTTTTTTAAAATAAAAAGAATAATCAGTAAATTCTATAAAATATTTTACTAACAGTCAAAATTTTTCTTATCAATAATTTTTCCTGAATATGTGCATGTTATATATGTATTTTTTCTTAAACAAGAAATAAATATGTTATACTAAAAACAGAAAAATAAGGAAGTGAGTCTATGCAAGTAGAAATTAAAAAATTAAAAGAAAGCGAAGCAGAAGAAAAAATTGATATTAATATTAAAACCTGGTGGACAACATATAAAGGTTTAATTCCAGATGATATCATCGCAAAAATCCAAGTAAAAACAAAAGAAAGAATTGAACAGCAAAAAAAGACAATTAGAGAAAAAAATAATACATATGGTATCTATGTAGATAATAAATTAGTAGGATATTCTTCATATGGTCCAGCTAGAGATGAAAATTATAAAGACTCATGCGAAATATATTCTTGCTACATCCTTGAGGAGTATCAAAGGTTGCATCTTGGCAGTAGAGTAGTAATCAAAATATTAGAAGATTTTATAAATGAAGGATACAAAACAATGATAACAAAATGTCTAGTAGGAAATAAAGCAAATAAGTTTCATGAAGCAATTGGCGGAAAATATGTAAAAACTATTAATTCTATAATCTTAGGATATACATTCACAGAAAACATTTATTATCATGATGACATCAAGAAATCACTAGAGATAAATAAAGATAAACAGATAATGGACGATTCAATACAAACGAATGATGCAAAGTTATATGAAAAGGGAGGAACAAAAAAATGATAGAAAAAGAAAATAAAATTATCTATGAAATAAATAGAGAAGAAATAGGTGTAGTAGAATACGAAAAAATAGATGAAAACACAATAGATATTTATCATACTTATGTGGATCCAGATTATCAAGGAAGGCATATTGCAGGAAATCTAATGGAATACTTATTTAAGAAACTACAAAAGGAAAAGAAAAAAGCAACAGCCAGCTGTTCTTATGCAAAGCATTGGATGGAAAAACATCCAGAATATAGTGACAATTTTATGTAAAATAAAATGTAAACAATATGTCGCTCAGAGGAAAGAAATGTAAAATGGCAAAGGAAAGTAAAATTACTTTTCTTTTTTTATGAAAACAAATTGACAAGCGTCTAATGGTACGCATATAATTAAATTGTAGAAAGGAGTAATAAATCATGGAAGTAAATAATCCTAAGTATGAGAACCAAGGCATCCATGTAATAGCATCTATTTTCACGATTGATAAGGGAAAATTAAAGATTCTGCTAGTAAAAAGAAAAAACAATCCTTATCAAGGCCATTGGGCCTTAACAGGAGGTGCACTTTATAATGATGAAGATTTAGAAGATGGACTAAATCGAGAAATCTATGAAAAGACTGGAATAGAACATATCGAAGTAAAATTAGCAAACGTCTTTGGTAAAAAGAACCGTTCACCAGTAATGAGAATGGTTGCTGTAACATACATAGGCATAATCGATGCTAGCAAAGTAGAAATTGCAAAATCTACACTGAAAACTAGTAATGCCGAATGGTTTAGCATTGATGAAGTTCCACAGCTTGCCTATGATCATAACGAAATCATTACGGATGCTATCAAAAAACTAAAAGAAGAAATTTTAAAAACTAACTTATTAAAAGTATTTTTCCCGAGCGGATTTACACTACCAGAATTACAAAAAGTTTATGAAAGCATTTTAGAAAAAAAACTAGACAGGAGAAACTTTAGAAAAAAAATACTAAACATGGATATGATTATTCCAACAGATGAAGAAAAAATATTTGCGGGAAAGAAGAAAGCTAAAATTTATAAATTTAAAGAAAAAGAGGAGTAAAATGAAAGAAAAGTTAATATTTTATTATGGAAGTATGGAAGGTGGAAAAACAACCAGAATATTTCAAATGTTATACGTCTTAGAAAAGAATAATCAGCAAGTATTAGTGATAAAATCTGCAAAAGATACCAAGGGAGAAGATTCGATAGTCAATCGACAACAGGAACGAAGAAAGGTAGATATCCTACTGCAACCAGGAGAGACATTACTATCAGGGGAAAACTTAGAAAAAATCTTTAATTGCACTTATATTATAGTAGATGAAGCTCAATTCCTAGATTCAAAACAAGTAGAAGAAATATGGCAAATCAATAAAAGAATGAATATTGGCGTTACTTGCTTTGGATTAAGAGGTAATTTTAAAACAGACTATTTTGAAGGGACAGCAAGATTATTTGCCATGGCTGATGAAGTAAAAAAGATTGAAACAAATGCACTATGTTCCTGTGGTTCCGAAGCAGTATTTAATGCCAGATTAGTAGACGGTAAATTTACGATGGAAGGAGAAGATATCGCAATCGATGGAGAAAATAGTCGTGTAAAATATGTACCACTTTGTGGAGAATGTTTTCATAAGAAAGTATATATTAGAAGGAGAAAAAATAAATGACCAACCAAATAAAAAAAATTGCCTTAACCGGAGGCCCTTGTGCTGGAAAAACGACAGCTATTCAAGAAATAGAAAAAGAATTTACGGAAAAAGGATATTTAGTATTAATTGTACCAGAAGCAGCAACCATTTTAATTAATAGTGGAATAAGACCCTTTGGAATTTTTGCAATAGATACCATAGAATTTCAAAGACAAGTAATAAAATTACAATTAACTTTAGAAAGTATCGCAGATGAAGTTGCAAACCAAACTAATAAACCAGCAATGATTTTATGTGATAGAGGAGTATTAGATGATAAAGCTTATGTAACAAAAGAAGAATGGCAACAACTACTAAAAGAATTTAAAGTAAAAGAGTTAGACCTTATGAATCGTTACAACCTAACTCTTCACCTAAGAACAGCAGCCCTAGGAAAAGAAGAATTCTATACTTTAGATAATAATAGTGCAAGAACAGAAACTATAGAAGAGGCAAGACAAAAAGATAAGAAAACACTAGAAGGCTGGCTTGGTCATGAAAATCTTAAAATTATTGGTAATGAAACCTCGTTTAATGAGAAAATAAATCAAGTAATAAGAGAAATTTACGGTACACTAGCAAAACCATATCCAACCCAGATACAAAGAAAATATCTAGTAGAGGAAATTGATCTTTCTAAGATAGAAGAAATAAAATTAGTAAAATTATCTATAGAACAATACATGATAGAAAGTGGTAATATTGAATATATCTATAGAAAAACTGGAAAAGAAGAAGAGGAAAAATACACTTTAATTACCAAAATAGATACCACTATTAACAATGAAAGAATCAAAACAAGAAGACTAATTAGTGAAGAAGAGTATTATGGAAATTTATCGGAAGAAACACCAGTCCAAAAAACGAGATACTGTTTTGAATATAAAAATCAATATTTTAGACTAGATATCTTTAAACACGGACTACAAATACTAGAAATAGAACCATCATCAAATAAAGGAGAAATCACACTTCCTGATTTTATAAAAGTAGAAAAAGAAGTAACAGATGATAAAAAATATAGAAATAGTTCTATATACAAAGTCTTAAACAAAGAAAGACCAAAAATATATCAAAAAGTATAGTCTAGAAAAAAAGCTAAAAAGGTAGTATAATGATACAAATAATTCAAAAGAAGGAATGAATAATGGATAGATTTGATAAGGCAAAAAAAGCTGGTATTTTAGGGATTGCTGGCAATATTATTCTCTTAATATTAAAAGGAACAATAGGATTAATCACCAAAAGTCAAGCAATGATTGCGGATGCAACAAATAGTGCTGGTGATATTTTTGCTTCCCTAATGACCTTAATTGGTAATAAAATAGCATCTATACCCTCAGATGAAGACCATAATCTAGGTCATGGAAAAGCAGAATATATTTATTCTTTATTAATTAGTATAGCCATGATTGTAATGGGATTAACAGTGGCAACAGATTCTGTAAATACCCTAATAAAAAGCGAAGAATTTACATTTTCTATCTGGCTAGTAATTATCTGTATCATAACAATAATAACCAAACTAGCCTTATATCTTTATACTAGAAATATTGCCAAGAAATATAATAACTTACTAATGAAAGCAAACTGTAAAGACCATAGAAATGACTGTATTGTAACAACTCTAAACTTAATAGCTATACTGTTAGGGAGTTTTGGAATTTTCTTTGTAGATGGCATCGTAGGTATAGGAATCTCCATTTGGATTATCATAACAGGAATAGGTATATTTAAAGAAAGTTATGATGTATTAATGGATAAATCGATAGATAACAAAACAAAAGAAAAAGTATATGACATCGTAAAAGACCATGATATAGTGCAAGGAATGAAAAACTTTCATTCAGCACCAGTAGGATATCAATATCAAATATTTTTCACAATTGAAGTAGATGGTAATTTAAAGACTTTTGAAAGCCATAAAATTGCTAACCACTTAGAAAAAGAAATAACAAAAAAGATACCAGAAATATTCTTAACAGTCATTCATGTAGATCCAATTCATATTAATAATAAGAAAAAATAAAGGGCAGGAATGCCTTTTTATTGTGAAAATTAAGTAAAAACTATACCAAACAAAAATAAAAAAAGATATAATATTATAGAAAAGGAGCTTATGCAGTATGGATCAAGAACAAATTGGAAAATTTATTTTGAACCTAAGAAAACAAAATAACCTGACTCAGAAAGAATTTGCAGATAAATTACACGTTACTGCACAAGCAGTATCCAAATGGGAAAATGGAAGAGGAATACCTGATATTGAAATTTTACAAAAGATGAGTAATGAATTTCATGTCGATATCGATAGTATTCTAACCGGAAGAAAAGAAAAAAAGAAATTATCTAAATGGCATATCATAACACTTATTTTTCTAGGAGTTGTCCTATGTTTTTCTATCTATGTTTTTCTATCTCCAAAAGATTATAACTTTAGTGATGTAAAATCAGTAAGTACCAAATTTGATGTAAGTGGAGTAGCAGCTTACTCTAAAGACAAAAACTCGATATATATATCAAAAATAGAATACTTAGATGGAGAAGAAGATAAAAAATATATTGGTATGGAATGTATTCTCTATGAAAGTCATAATGATTTAGAAGAAAAAGTATCCCAGTGTGGCTCTTTAAAAGAAGAAAAACAAACACCAAAGACTTTATCTGAGTTGTTAACAGAAACTGAATTTAAAGTAGAAAACTTTAGTTGTACAAATAGTAATATGAAAAACAGTAACTTATATATTAGTATTAATTTACTAGATACAAATAATAAACTAACAACCTATAAAGTACCATTAAAATTAACAGGAAATTGTAACTAAACGCATCGTTTACTAAATTAAACGATACGTTTATTTTTTTTGTTTAGAATTTAGGTTAAAATAATAACAAGGAGTGAAAATATGCCAAAGAAAAAACAAAGTAAGAAAAAAAGTATGATAAAGAAAGTAGTATTACTAGTAGTTGCTATTATATTGGTAGCTATCTTAGTAACATTATTAGTATTAAATAATTTATCAACAGAAAGAAAATTACTTGCTGTAAGTGATAGTCTAATAACCAAACAAGAAAAACTAGAGAAAAAATTCACAAGTAAAGGATATACCTTAGAAAACCCTAATATTATTGTAAATCCCTATGATAACTCACCATTAACAGCATTAGTAATCTTTGAGACAAAAGATAGTGTTGCTCCAAAGGTTACCATAAAAGGAAAAGATAAATTAACAACCTATACTCACGAATTTGAAAAAGGAACAACACACTACTTACCAATTTACGGATTATATCCTGGAAAAGAAAATACCATAGTAATCGAGTGTGAAGAGGAAAAACAAGAATTAAAAATAAAAACGGATGCATTACCAGAAGATTTCATTTTACCTACATCAGTAGAAAAAGAAGAAAGTAAGTTAACAAATGACTTATATTTCTTTACACCATCCAGTAGCGGATACACTTGTGCTTATGATGTAAATGGTGATGTAAGATGGTACTTAACTAATACCGCAACTTGGGAAATTAATAGATTAGAAAATGGTCATCTATTAGTAAGTACAGAACGTTTAATAAATCAACCATACTATTTAACTGGACTATATGAGATGGATATGCTAGGAAAAATATATGTAGAGTATAGTCTACCAGGAGGATACCATCATGATTATTATGAAATGCCAAATGGTAATATTTTAGTAGCCAGTGATAATTTTACGAACGGGGAAGGAACAGTAGAAGACTATATTGTAGAACTAGATAGAAAGTCTGGCAATATTGTAAAAGAAATTAACCTAAAGGATATCTTAAACACAGAAGATGGAAAAAGTGAAAACTGGGTAGAATATGACTGGTTTCATAATAATTCAGTATGGTATGACGAAAAGACTAATTCAATTACTTTATCAGGTAGACATCAAGATGCTGTAATTAATATTGATTATGATACAGAAAAATTAAATTGGATTATAGGTGATCCTACCAATTGGAGTGAAGAATATCAAAAATATTTCTTTAAACCAGTAGGAAAAGATTTTGAATGGCAATGGAGTCAACATGCTGCAATGATTACTCCAGAAGGATATGTATTTATCTTTGATAATGGAAATAATAAGTCAAAAGAAAAAGAAGAATATGTATCTGCAGAAGACAGCTATTCTAGAGGAGTAATGTATAAAATTGACACAGACAACATGACAATAGAACAAGTCTTTGAGTACGGGAAAGAAAGAGGTAGTGAATTTTATTCACCATATATTTCTGATGTGGATTATCTAGACAAAGACCATTATATAATTCATTCTGGAGGAATTGTTTATGTAGATGGTAAAAACTCAAATCAACCAGCGGGATTAGCTGGCGCAGATAAACTAGTAAGCGACACGGTAGAACTATTAAATGATAAAGTGATTTTTGAAATAAAATTACCAACCAATAATTATCGTGTAGAAAAGATGCCTCTATATGGAAATGATAATTTTGCATTAGGAAAAGGAGAGAAAAAAGGAAGTCTAGGAAAAACCAAAGTAGATACTACAAGATTTGGTTTTATAACAAATGCAAAAGATATAGACAAAGAATATAAATCCCATGAAATTAGTATAAAAAATGAAGAAGACCGGCTAGAAATAAAAGGAAGATTTAAAAGAGAAGTAGAAATAAAAGCTATACTTTACAAAAATGGAATAATAAAAGAATACAACATTCCAATTAGTAAAAAACCATATACAGCAATGTGTGTAGATATCTTTACAGAAGAAGAAAATAAAAACGGGATTGTAGTCACAAAATATATAAATAAAGAAGATTTATCTGGAAAATACTCCCTATATTTACAAATTAATGATACAATATATAAGACTGGAAAATATATAGAAGGATAAGGATGATGTAAATGACAAAGAAAAGTGTAGTAATATCGCTAATTTCTGCAATAATCGTATTAGTAATCTTAGTAGGAGTAGTATCAACATCAGCATCAACATCCTCTAGAACAACAAGAACATTAAAAGAACAAACAGAAAATGATATTAAGTATAGCGATGAAAAAATAAATGTTTACTTTTTCTGGGGAAATGGCTGCCAGCACTGTGAAGCATTAATTAGTTATCTAAACACACTTCCTGAGGAGTATGATAACTACTTTGATTTATATACTCTAGAAGTATGGTATAACGAAGATAACAGTAAGTTAATGACGGAGTTAGGAAACTATCTAGGACAAGAAATAAATGGAGTTCCATGTTTAATTATTGGAGATCAAGTATTCATAGGGTTTAGAGAAGAAAATAAAGAAGCGATAAAAGATGCTATAAAAAAAGAGTATAACAAAAAAGAACGATATGATGCTTATAAAAACTACAAAGAACAGGTATGAGAAAATCATACCTTTTTATTTTTCTTAAATTTTGTTATACTATTAACTGTGAAAGTAGGGATTAATATGCATATTATCAAACACTTTATAACAATAACATCGCATAGGATAAAAGTAATGACTATGTGTTTCCAGTGTGGACTATACTGGAGAGGACTAACACATGACTTATCCAAATATTCACCAAAAGAATTCCTAGAAGGAGCAAAATATTATGTAGGAAGTCATTCACCTATTTCTGAGTGTAAAAAGAAAACAGGAAAAAGTGAAGCCTGGCTCCATCATAAAGGAAGAAATCCCCATCATCCAGAATACTGGGTAGATAGTAACGGACCAGTAATGATGCCTTATCAATATGTAGTAGAAAGTATCTGTGATAGAATCGCAGCAGGGAAAACCTATAAAAAAGAAAAATTTAATCAAACAGAACCATTAAAGTACTGGTATGCAAATCTAGGGTTTGCTCCAGTACATGAAAAAACAGCCGAGTTTTTTGAACACGTATTAACAGATCTATCTATTCATGGTGAAAAATATATCTTAAATAAAAAATATATGAAAAAAACTTATGAACAAATTTGTGAAGCAAAAAAGAGTAGGAAGTAGGAAAGAAATGTTAGAAGAATTATATGAAAAATATGATAAATTACAAAGAAAGTATGGAGATAAAAAACTACATTCTATCTATTTTGGAGGAAAAAAAGAAAATCCCAGCTTATGCTTTGTCTTTATGAACCCGACCGCTGGAAATGTTGCGGCAGAACCTACCTGGGATGGTCCAAGATATCCCTGGCTAGGTACTAAAAATGTATGGAAATTATTTTATAAATTAGACTTAATCGATGAAGAAATCTATGAACAAATACAAAAGAAAAAGAAACAAGATTGGACGAAAGATTTTTGTGAAGAAGTTTATAAAAATATAGAAAATCATGATTTATATATTACAAATCTTGCGAAATGTACACAAGTAGATGCAAGACCATTAAAAGATGAAGTATTTAAAAACTATTTGAAACTTTTCAAAAAAGAAATAGATATCGTAAATCCTAAAAGAATAATATTATTTGGAAACCAAGTATCATCGATTGTACTAGGACAAAAAATAAAAGTATCAGAAGAAAGAAAAAAGAAATTTGAAAAAGATAATCATGAATTTTATTCTGTATATTATCCAGTAGGCAATGGAACATTTAATATAGATAAAGCAATCGAAGATATTTTATATATAAAAGGACTAGAGTAGAAAAGATAATAGAAATATAAAGTAGTAACAAAAGAAAAGTATGACATTCTAAGATTTGTCAACTATAAATTTTTATGATATTATAGACACTACAAAAAGACACGAAATTTATAAATTTTTAAAAATTTATAAATAATGTGTTCATTTAGTATATAATATAAGTGTAGTTATGTGGTGATAACTACTGATTGTCTAATTGCTTACACAATGCTAAAATTTTTCGTAAGAGTTTAGTTGTGCAAGCAACTATTGATGCGTAATGATGTTTACCTTCATTACGTTTTTTTCTGTAATAAATCTCTATATCATTTTCTTGTTTAGAAATAGAAGTAAGCCTAATAATATTTAATACTGCAATATAAAGTATTTTTCTCATATATTTGTTACCTGATTTAGAAATTGGACCATGGACATTAATTGATTTACCAGATTGTTTTATAGATGGATCAAGGCCACAATAAGCGGTTAATTCTTTAATGTTATTAAATCTTTAATATCGCCAAGTTCAGCAATTATAATAGAGGTAGTAAATTCACCAATACCATAAATAGAATTAATTGTTTCAAAGTATTTAGATTTTTTAGATAAAAATACAATTTTATATTTTACTATATCGATTGCTTTTTGATATTCATTAACGAGTCTTGAAATTTGAGATAAATTTGAAACTATTTCATCATTCATATCAACTGATGGATAAGAATTAGAAGCAGCTTCTTTAATTTTAATAGGCTTAGATTTCCAATGACTAAAGCCTTGCTTTTTAAAGAAATTTTGTAATTTATCGATTCTAGTATTAGAAATGATATTCGCATGAGGATATTTCTCAATAAACTTTAAAGCAATACTAGAATAAATTGTATTTCCTTTAAACAATTCTTCATATTCGGGAAAACATAAATAAGCTAAATTTTTATATCTATTTTTAAGATTCACACATAATTCATCTAAAGCAAAATATTGTTTAGATAAAGCATTTAAATCTAAATATAATTGATCAGGTTTAGAATATTCTTTAAATGTATTAGTTAGAAACAAATTAACTAAATTAAAACAATCTTCTTTATCAGTTTTAGTCTTTCTTAAATTTCTTTTACGCATTTTTCCATAAATTGGATTAATAACAAATACTTTAAAATTATTTTCTAAAAAGAATCTTTCAATAGGTCTATGATAAATACCAGTTGACTCCAATATTACAGAAATATTATCTAATTTAAACTTATTAATTCTATTAAGTAAATTAGTAAAATCATTAATAGAATGATTCACTTCGTATGGATCAATTAGAACTTCACCACTAGAACTAACTAAAGTAACCATACTTTTTCCTTTAGCTACATCAATAGCTAAACAATTGTGCATAAGCAACATCCTTTCTTGTTAACGATTGAACTCTTTAAACCTTTTATTCCTCATCACGCTTGTTATATAAGATTAAATAATCCTCACATTCTAAAACTAGGAAAATAAAAAGAAAAGAGCTAGGCCGTCATACTTATGGATGTGAAAACCCTTGTTATAATATGCCTAAACTCAATCGTATAATTTTAACTTATTTTATAAAATAAGTTAAAATTATTATACTAATAAACTGATGATTTGCAACTTCATCAATTTACTAATTAGTATTATACGTGCTATAATAAGAAAAGAAGGAGGAAACTAAATGAATGAGGCCTTAAAAAGTACAGAACCTTTTGATATAAAAAAGAAACGTATTAGTATCCTAGAAAATTATGGGGAAAATTTCCAAGAAAAGGATTACATCACAAATCCTGCCATTGGTCGTGATGAACAAATTAAACAGTTAATACTAATATTATTAACACCAGATAAATCTGCTGTATTAATTGGTAAACCAGGTGTTGGTAAAACGGCAACGGTAGAAGGACTAGCTTATAGAATTCAAAAAGGATTAGTCCCAGATGTTTTAAAAGGTTACCAAGTAATTAAGGTAAACACTTCAGCATTACTTGGTGTAGATCCAGTAACAGGAGAAGCAAAGATTCAAACATTAATTGATGAATTAAAGAGCAAAACCAAACTGATTTTATTTATTGATGAGATTCATACGTTAATGGGAACCAAAGGAGAAGCACTAGATTTTGCTAATATGTTTAAACCAGCCCTAGACCGTGGTGATATTAAAGTAATAGGAGCAACGACAACAGAAGAATATGAAAGATACATTCTACGTGATAAAGCCTTTGTTAGACGTTTCCAAAAAGTAGAAATAAACGAACCAACGAGAGAAGAAAATATTCAAATATTAGTAGGAACCCTTCCAAAAATAGAAAAAAGAACTGGTGCCAAAATGATGTATTCTCCCTTTATTCAAAGAAAAATGATGGAATTTATTACAGATATCACTAGTGAATATAAAAGAATTTACGAAATTGGTTCACGTTATCCAGATGTTTCTCTAACAATCGTACAACAAGCGTTCTCTAATGCTTTATTTGATAATAGAAGAGAAGTAAATGTATTAGATTTTAGAAAAGCAATTGTAAATAGTAAAAATATCTACCAAGATGTAATTACCAAAGCAATGCCAGAATTTGATAAAATATTTAAAGATGAAATTGCTAATTGTAAAAATACAACTAATATATATGACACACTAGATACCTTACCAGAATAGGTATCTTTTTAGTATAGTAAAAAATATAATACTTCTTGCTTTATTTACAGACAAAGTATAATTTTGTTATAATAGGTATAGAATGAATACTAGAAAGGAGAAAAATTCATTTAAGCGCCTGGACTTTTACAGTTGACGAGGACAGTAGTAATCGAAAAATTCGGCGGATGCTACTGCGGAGATAAGTGCTTCGTTAGATATATAGCAAAAAGTAAAATCAAGATTATAACAAAGGATATATCACCACAATTATTTTTAGCATGGAGGAAAAATATGTGTGGAATTATAGGATATATTGGAGAAAAAAATCCAGTAGATATTTTAATTAATGGATTAAAAAGCCTAGAATATAGAGGATACGATTCAGCAGGAATCGCCTTAAAAAATAACGACCAGATAGAAGTTATCAAAAGTATTGGAAAGATTGTAAACTTAGAAGAAAAAATAAAAAATATGGAAGTAATTCCAAGTAATTTAGGAATTGCTCATACAAGATGGGCAACGCATGGAAAGCCAAGCGAAAAAAATGCTCATCCTCATACCATAGGTAAAATTACACTAGTTCATAATGGTATTATTGAAAATGCCGAAGAGCTAAGAGAAAAATTAAAAAAAGCGGGAGTAACTTTTAATAGTGAAACAGATACCGAAGTAGTGGCAGCATTAATAAATAAATACTATGAAAAAAATCCTGTAGAAGCAATTGATAAGGCCTTAAAAGAAGTAAAAGGATCATATGCCCTAGGAATACTTTTCCAAGGAGATAATGATTTATATGCAGTAAGAAAAGATTCTCCTTTAATTGTAGGACTTGGTAAAGAGGAAAACTTTATTGCGAGTGATATTGCCGCAATCATTGATTATACAAATAAATATATATTACTAGAAGAAGGAGAAATTGCTCATATTACCAAGGATAAAGTTGAAGTAACAAAAGATGGAAAAGTAGTAGAAAAACAAGTACATGAAACAGATTTAGAACGTGCTGCTAAAGATAAAAATGGCTATGACCATTATATGTTAAAAGAAATTATGGAAGAGCCGGTAGTATTAGAAAAAACGTTTAAGCCATACCTAGAACAGTTAGATAAGTTACCTGACTTAACAAAATATGAAGAAATTCATATTGTAGCTTGTGGATCAGCAATGTATGCTGGAATGATAGGAAAAACACTTTTAGAAGAGTATGCAAATACGAAAGTAGAAATTGATGTCGCAAGTGAATATCGATATAAAAATATTATCTATGATAGAAAAACACTAGTAATATTAATTTCTCAATCAGGAGAAACAGCAGACACGATTGCTGCTATGCGAAAAGCAAAAGACCATAAAGTAGAAACTCTTGCTATTGTCAATGTCAAAACATCAACAATTGCAAGAGAAAGTGATGAAAAGATATTTATAGAAGCAGGACCAGAAATCGCAGTCGCAACAACCAAAGCATATATATTACAAGTAGGTATTATGGCACTACTTGCCTATAAGACAGCCCTAGAAAAAGGACTAGTAAAAGAAGAACATAAGGTGTTAGAAGAAGCAGAAAAACTACCTAGACTAATTAAAGAAGTACTAGATAGAAGAGAAGAGTATCAAAAAATAGCAAAAGAGATTTACACCTCAGAAGACATATTCTTTATTGGTAGAAAAATAGACTATGCGACATCCATGGAGGGAAGTCTAAAGCTAAAAGAAGTATCTTACATTCATAGTGAGGCTTATCAAGCAGGAGAATTAAAACACGGAACAATCTCCCTAATAGAAGATGGAATGCCAGTATTTGCCATCGTAACAGATGAGACTATTAAAGATAAAACTGTATCTAATATTGAAGAAGTAAAATCTCGAGGAGCAAAGACAATAATTATTAGTAACGAAACCTGGGATAACCAAAAACTACAAGTAGTAGTACCAAAAATAAGCCCATATTTCCAACCAATATTAATTGTACCAACTCTACAACTAATCGCTTATGAAACTGCAAAATTAAGAGGTTGTGATATTGATAAACCAAAGAACCTTGCGAAAAGTGTTACTGTAGAATAAAAAAGATGTAGAACGCATATTCTACATCTTTTGATTTTGACCATTCTTAAATTCTTTTTCATACATTTCAAATAATTCTTTAAATCTAGCATAATGTACAATTTCTCTTTGACGTAACCAAAGTAGAGGAGCAATAACATCAGGGTCATTAGTTAAATCAATTAAGTTTTCATAAACAGCACGAGCTTTCTGTTCTGCTGCCATATCTTCTGAAAGGTCTGCTAAAGGATCTCCAGTAGAGGCAAAGTAGGCAACAGTAAATGGAACACCATTGGCATCTGTTGGATATAATGATTTTCCATGTTCTGCAAAATTGCTACCAAGACCAGCTTGCTTCATCTCCTCAGGTGTTGCATCTTTTGTCAATTGATAAATCATCGTTGCAAGCATTTCTACGTGGCCAAGTTCTTCCGTGCCTATATCGGTAAGTAATGCTTTACCACGATTATCAGGCATAGTATATCTTTGGTTTAAATAACGAAGGGCAGCAGCCATTTCACCATTAGATCCTCCATATTGAGTGACCAAGTATTTAGCCATTGCTAAATCTTTTCTTTTAATATTAATAGGATACTGTAATCTCTTTGTATAACTAAACATTAGGCTTTACCTCCCATGGCCATACATCTTTTTCCCACATAAATGGAGTCTGATTTAAGCTATTACTAGAAATAGTTAAAGGTCCAAATTTTTGATCATATTCTCTCATTAATTGATTTGCTTTTTCACGATAATCATTAAATAGAGTAATCATACTAGCATCATTAGGATGTAAATCTAAATAAAGGTTTAATTCATGAGCAGCAAAGGCCATTCGAGCAAGATCTCTCATCATAGCCTCTCTTTCGTTATTAGCAGGAATATTGGCAGGCTTATAATTTTTATAAGGTTCATATAAATTAGAAAACATATTACCATTATCTAAACCTACTGCAGGTGTAAATAAAGATGGCATTGTAGAATTTCTGTATAAATCTTGTTGATTTAGCAAATTCATATTTGTATTAGAATTTGTATAATTATTTAAAAATGGATAAACATAATTTTGGTTAAACATAATATCTCCTTTCGATTTAATGTATTCTAAAAAATGACATCTGTCTAAGACAAATACCTAAAATTACAACAAAAGTAAAAAAAGTACTTGTCAAAATACAAAAAGACTGGTAAAATAAGTTTATATTTCTGATATATGGCGTCGTTGGTGAAGTGGTTAACACGCTGGTTTGTGGCACCAGTATGCAAGGGTTCGATTCCCTTACGACGCCCCATGATAAAGATAACTAGGACATTCTCCTAGTTTTTTTGTTATATTTGTTATAATGATATAAACAAATATAGAAAAGAGGAAGTAAATGAATATAAATCAAAAATTTTTAGAATTATTTAAAAGATTAGAGATAAATACAATAAAAATATATGATAATGAAATTGGATATGGAATGAACAAAAAGCCAACATTTCATAACGCAATACAAGAATTAAAAGAAAAGGGAATCTATCCATATAATAAATATATTGATGACTTTGATTATTGCAGTAAAATAAGAAATTTATTTTCTCATAGACCTATAAATATAATCATCGTTAGTGAATATGCTTATAAATTGTTAGAAAGACTAAATAATATGGTTGAAAATCCTCTACGTGCTATTGATATGTGTATTACAAAAAACAATATATATTCTAAATCATTAAAAGACAATATAAAAGATACCATTAAAATAATGAGAGAAAAAACATACACACATATTCCAATTATTGAAAATAATAAAATAGTAGGAGTATTTTGTGAAAAAACATTATTTGACTATATAAGTAAAGAAGAAATATCATCATTAGATTTAATAAATGATTTTAACGATATCAAACAATATTTAAATATTGCTAATTATAGTACAACAATAAAAATAGTTAAAAAGGATATAAAAATTGATAAAATAATCAAAATATTTAAAGAGTCATTTGAAATGTCAGAAAATCTAGAATGCCTCTTTATAACAACAGATGGGACGACTAAAGGTGGTATCGTAGGGTTAATAACGATTTGGGATATTTTAAATAAATACATATAAAAAGAGCTTAGTGAATAACAATATTTACTAAGTTCTTTATTGTATTGATTTATTAAATTTATAAAGTTGCTTACATAAAGGTTCTTTTCTAGTACTATGATAAACTTTAATATCTTCTAGGTTGTCATGAATATTAGGTGTTTTGATTCCTAAAGCATTAAGCCTTTCTATATCATATTCTTTAAACGCAGGGCAGGGTAAAACCGTTCCATCATATTTGATTACTAATTTATCAAATCCCGCAGTACATTTATGAATATCAGCACCTTGTAGTGGAATACCAATTCTTAAATTACCATGAAATTGCTCTCTACATTTATCATAGATTTGAATAAATTCTTGAAATTCTTCTTCATTTAAAGAAAGAATGCTTTCATTATCTTTTCCACGTCCTTGAGGAACAAAGTTCAATATACTCAATTGATTAAAGTTTGCTACATTAAGCATCTCAACAATATCTGGTAATTCTTTATAGTTTATTTTAGTTGGAATAAAATGTGCATCTGTAACAAGACCAGCACTTTCAGCCTTTATCATAGAAAGAGTAACAAATTCAAAAAAATCCTTAGATCCCATGATTTGGTTATATGTATCTCTATCCCATGCTTGAAAATCAAAGACAATTTTATCTAGACCTAAATCTTTTAATAAATGACAGTCATAGGTAGAAAGGGAATCAAAAGTCATGGAATCATATTTTAAATAAGTGTTCATTAATTTTGTAATTAGGTTTTCGTATTCATCTTTTGGCATTCCTTCATTAAGATAAGAAGAGTATTGTTGTCTTAAATTAAATTCTAACTGTTCTTTATCACTATCTAACATCTTATTTCTCATTTTTATTCCGCTAGTAAATAATACTGTTCTAATATTATTTGACTTACAATAGCGAATAATATCAAATAATCTTGGATGTAAAAAAGGTTCTCCTCCAGAAATAGATATTTCTTCAATACCACCAATACTCATAAAATAATCTATTGTTCTTTTGAATAAATCATAATCAATGGTTTTGTGTTTATCCATTCCAGCAACAGAAGAACAAAACAAGCAATGATTAGGACAAGTTTGTATAATCTCAAAACATAAATCTTTCAACATAAAATCACCTGATACTAATTATTCTAGCACATTAAAACGGCTATTTAAATAGATGCAAGTATTAGAATTAATTAAAATAGGTTGGTAAAATTTAATTTGACGACATTATAAATAAATGTTATGATATCTAACCAAAGTAACCTATATTAATATGAAAAGAGGAAAATGTGATGGATGCTTGTGATGAAATATTAAAGAAAGATGAAGTCGATAGTTATGAACTTAATGAAAAAATATATGGACAAGTTTTAGAGGATTTTTTGAATGGAGTAGAGGAAGACTATATCTTCGATAACCTTTTTGAAACTTCAGGTGAAAAAGTAAGGACATTAAAATATGAATTATATACAACAGAATATATTGATTATTTTTTTGAAATATTGAAAAAGTATAATTATCGTATGAAACAAGAAATAAAAGACGCCATGTTTATCTTAGGACATTTATATAATCCAAATAAAAATATCGAAGAAATTAAGAGACTATTAAACTCACCAGTACTAGATGATATAAGTTTTAATGGAAAAAACATATTTACAATATTAAGTAGAGAATATGGAACACTATCCTTTGAATTAGCTTCATATCATTTTAAAGACAATATAAGAATGAATTTTTATATAGAGCATGAACAACTTCCAGCAAGATGTCATCACCATGTCTACTATATGTCAAAAACACTACCAGATTTATATGCAATGACTTCTCTTTTACCGAGTTATTTCAAAGGAAATTATTATCATTCTTATACTTATAATAAAGAAAGAAATTGTATTATAGATTTGTGCTACAACAGTATTATAGATAAAGATGAGTATTACAATATATTTGAACCAAAAGAATTATCAATTATACAAAATAGAAAAGTAGAAGAAGAGTTAAGAATCACAAATGAAAAAACAAATCAAAATAGAGACAGATGTCAATTATTAAAAATAACACTATATAAACAATATTTAGAATCTATTGGTTATGAAGGAAGATTAGAGGATGCACCTTCTACTAAAATATTTCAGAAAAAGTAAATGTAATGAATAAATTATCAAAAATTAGATTTCTGTACAACAATTATGATAAAAAACTAAAAATGCTTAGTTTTTTTATTATTGGGAAAAGTGATACAAATTTTATAAAAATGGAAAAATTTGAAATTACAATCTAAAAAACATTTTTAATAAACAAAAAACACAAATAAACAGTATTCATGATATAATGATATAGAAATGTTAGGTGAAGCAATATGAGTGAAAAAGATTTAGATTCTAGTATGAATCTTTATCAAGAAAAAACATACCCTAAAGGTTATATAAAACAATTACAATGGGATATGGCTATAGGATTACAACAAGTAGATAATTTAAAACCATCTAAATATCTAGAACAAATTAGAGAGAAAAATATTTTAGGTGAATTAACAATAGAAGAAGTAGAACAAAGTTTAAAAGAATATTACACTACAAAAGAAAAACAAAAAGATATTAATCATAAGGAATTAGAATGTGACTTTGTATCTATGAGAATTGTTGAACTACTAAATCAAGATAATTTTAAATTGTCAGTAGATTATTTAAAATATATTCATAAATATTTATTTCAAGATGTATATGAATTTGCAGGAGAGTTTAGAAAAATTGATTTTTCTAAACATGAAAAAATATTAAACAATGATTCAGTTGCTTATGGAGACTGCAAAACATTAAATGAATCATTAGAATATGATATTAGTCTAGAAAAAGAAAAGAATTATAAAGATATGTCCATTGTAGAAGTGATTAAAAATATTACTGATTTTACATCTAGTATATGGCAAGTACATCCCTTTAGAGAAGGTAACACTAGAACAACAGCAGTATTCATAGAAAAATATTTAATTAGTTTAGGATACAATGTAGATAATTCTTTGTTTAAAGATAAATCAGTATATTTTAGAAATGCACTAGTAAGAAGTAATTATTTCAATAATTATTTAAATATAAAAGAAGATAAAACTTATTTAATTAAGTTTTATGAGAACTTATTATTAGGTAAAAATAATAATTTACATTCTGAAGATTTGATAGTGAAAGAGTTATTTTAAATGGAATAGGAGTAATGTTAAATGAGTAATGAAAAGTTAGAAAATGTATTATGGGACTCTGCTAACAAATTAAGAGGTGGATTAGCAGCTGCTGATTATATGCATGTAGTATTGGGATTAATATTTTTAAAATATCTTTCTGATAAGTTTGATTTAAGATATAAAGAACTAGTTAGTGAAGGCAAAGGATATGAAAACGATATAGATGAATATACTAAAAAAATGGTGTTTTGGATACCAGAAACAGCAAGATGGAGTTATATATCAAAATATTCTAAATCAGAAGAATTAGGCAAAGTATTAGATGATGCGTTTATTGCAATTGAAAAGCAAAATCCAGAGTTAAGAAACATTTTGCCAAAGACATATTCTAAACTAGAAGTTGATCAAAGAAGATTAGGAGAATTAATTGATTTATTTACTAATAAATTAGATACAACAAATGCAGGTGGAGATCTTTTTGGTAAAGTTTATGAATATTTTATGGGAAAATTTGCAAGAAATTTAGGACAAAAAGGTGGAGAGTTTTATACACCAAGATGTGTAGTAGAATTGCTAGTTGAAATGATTGAACCATTTAATGGTAAAGTATATGATCCTTGTTGTGGATCCGGGGGAATGTTTGTTCAATCGGCAAACTTTGTCAATGAACATCAAGGAAACATAAATAATATATCAGTTTATGGTCAAGAATTAAATGCTACGACTTGGCGTTTAGCAAAGATGAATCTAGCAATAAGAGGGATTGAAGCTGATTTGGGTGATTCAAATGGAGACACGTTTCATGATGATAAGCACAAAGCCTTAAGGGCAGATTATATTCTTGCTAATCCACCATTTAATATTAAAGACTATGGTCAAGAATCATTATTGGAAGATCCACGATGGAAATATGATGTTCCACCAAAAAACAATGCAAATTATGCTTGGATTCAGCATATAATCTCTAAACTATCTCCAAAAGGAGTTGCTGGTTTTGTATTAGCAAATGGTAGTTTATCTACAACGCAAAAACAAGAATATAATATTCGTAAAGCAATGATAGAAGATGACATAGTTGATTGTATTATTACATTACCAGATAAATTATTTTATACTACAGGTATTCCAGTGTCGTTATGGTTTTTAAGAAAACAAAAGACAAGAGATAATAAGGTATTATTCATTGATCTAAGAGAAAAAGGAACAATGATTGATAGAAGAGTAAGAGAATTAACAAAAGAAGAAATTAAAGAAACTGTTGATACATATCATAATTGGTTAAAAAATGGAAATTATGAAGATATAAAAGGATACTGTTATTCTGCTAGTTTAGAAGAAATTAGAGATAATGATTATTCTTTGATTTCAGGTAATTATGTTGGCATTGATGATTCTGATGAAATGACACCAGAAGAAATAGACAAGCAGATAGAAATTGTATCTGAAGAGTTAAGAGATTTATTGAAAGAAAATCAAGAATTAACAAAAGAGATAGAGAAAATCATAAATATGTAATAATATCAACTATGTGTTGTTGCTCTGATAAAGATGGATATATAATTTCTATATTATCAAAGGTTTTTTTTGTAATTGTATCGAACACAGCTCCGTGAGTTTGTTTTTTAAATTTTTTTATATTTGCAATTAACCAATAATATAGATAATTTTGCGTCAGATTCTTATTTGATGTTCTTATTCCATAGCAAGATTGATTAAAAGCCATTGGATAATAAATTTGTGCTAAACATCCAACAGTTCCTCTTGCTGAAATAATAATATCGTATTTTTTGAGCATATTTGTATTAGATTTTTCTAATCCTTGTCTTGAAATAGATTTTTCTGTTTTATAAATATATCTAGACGAGTTATTAAAATCCTTAATCGAAATCCAAGGAATATTGCCATTCCAAAATTCATCTTTGGTTGTTGTTGGCGTACCTCCTGATATTATTTCTATACAGTTTGATAATTTCATAATAATACCTACTTTCTGAAAGGAGTTTTTTAAATGGATAATACATTTTTAATTAAAAATATATGTAAAATTGGTTCGAGCAAAAGAATTTACGCTGATGAATATACTAAAGCTGGAATACCTTTTTTTAGAAGTACTGAAGTCATAGAATTAGCTAATAAAAAGCAATTTAAGCCAAAGTTTTATATTTCCAAAAATAAATATAATGAAATATCTCAAAAGTTTCCAATTCCACAAAATAATGACATATTAATTGCTGCTATTGGAGCAAATATGGGAACTGTTTACTTTGTAAATTTAGAATATCCATTTTATTTTAAAGATGGGAATGTTATATGGCTTAGAGATTTTGATAATACTATTAATTCTAAATTTTTATATTATTGGCTAATTACCAAAAAAGGATATAAAGAATTATGTAATACTGCTATAGGTTCAGCCCAAAAAGCTTTAACAATTGATAAAATAGGAAATATAAAAATTAAGCTTCCCAGTATTGAATTACAACAACACATAGTTGATATTATAGGAAGTATTGATGATAAGATTGAAAATAATAATAAAATATTAGAAAAAATAGATAAATTGGGTGTTATCAAGTATAAACTATTAAATGATACATTTGATGAGTTTTGTAATTTTGCTATCTTTAAAAAAGGGAAAGAAGCACTAAGTCAAAATTATACAGAAGAAAATAATAATGATAATATAAACTTTATAAGAGTTAAGGATTTAAACTCATTGACAAATACATATATTCCTAAAAATTTAAATATTCCCATTGCAAATCCTAGTGATATTTTAATTTCTTTTGATGGAGCAATAGGAAGAATAAATTATGGCCTATATGGAGCATATTCTTCTGGAATATACAAAGTAATTCCTTGTTTTAAAAATAATTATGGAATTTTGTATTGGGCTTTAAAAGATAATTATAATCAACATATAATGTTGGAACATACAAATGGTACAACAATTTTGCACGGTGCAAAAGCAATTTCATATTTGAAAATTAAAAAGCATTCTTCAAAAGATATAGATTTTTATAACAATATCTTTAACTACTCCTTAAATATAAAATTGGAAAATATCAAACTAAATATATTAAAACAATTATATTTAAAAAAGTTCTTTAGATAATTTAAGAACTTTTCTTTTACCAATTAACAATATCATCTACAATTTTTTGCTGCTCTTCACTTGTTCTTCGCAAATATATTCTAGTTGTCTCAATACTTTCATGCCCCATCAAATCTGCAAGTAACGCAATATCTTGGTTCTTTTCTAAAAACCTTTTTGCAAACATGTGTCTGAAAGAATGAGGGTAAATATATTTTAAATCCATACCATAATCATCTGCATATTTTTTTAATTGATGAGCAAGTCCTCTAGTAGTAATCTTGTTACCAAACTTGTTTGTAAATAAGTACCCCTCGCTTTTATTTATATTATCTAACCATTTCAATGTTGCTTCACGCAGTTTTTTAGGTATATAAATTCTACGTATTTTTCCACCTTTAGTATATAAATCAATATAGCCAATTTTAACATTTTCTACTTTTATTTGTATTAGTTCACTTACTCTTGCACCAGTCGCTCCTAAGTATCTAACTATAAAATACCACATATAATTCCGATCTTTTTTTAGCCTATTAATAAAAAATAAATAATCAGGATAACTAATGACATTTTCTAAAAAATTCTTTCTTTGTACTTTTACGAATTTCAATTTTAAATCACTTTTATTTATGAAATCTATATATTTATTAATTGCTTGTATTTTAAGATTAACGGTCTTCGGTTGATAGTTTTCTATTAAAAATCCTTTGTATGCTAGTAAGTTGCTTTTACTAATTTCATTAAAAATACTAAAATAATGTTTAATAGCAATTGTATAAGATGATATCGTATTTGCTGATAAATTATCATAATGCATTTTAGTAATGAAAGATTCATCCATCATTTCACCTCCAGCAAATATGATATTATAAAAGAAAAAATCTAGCTAAAAAAATTTAGCCAGATATGTTTTTTTTAACTTATATAATTTATTTTTTTCTATATCAAGTTTATAAATTAATTTGAAAATATTTTCTGTAATTTTATTAAAATGTATATAATCATTATTTTCAAATTTTGGTATATACATATTTTTAAAAGTGGTATTATTTATAGATTGCATGGTAGCACCTACACTTAAATTATCTTTTTCTTTTTCAAAAGTTTCACTAATAAAATACATTGCTAGTAAGTTAAATGACTCTTTTGAAATTTTAATTCCTAAAAATCCGGTAGAAAATATATATTTGTTTTTTAAATCATTACAATAGCTTTTAACAATAATGTGTTTTGGGCTGTTTTTTAATTTAGCAATCCAAACGGTATTGTCTTGCGGTGTCATATTAGCACGCGATGGTCTATTGCTATATGAAACTTTATAAGAATTATCGATGATAGAATTGCCAATTACTGAAGAAGTATCTAAATATATTTTTTCACCAGCAAACTGATCAATGCCTGAATTAGCAATACTTATTTTATTATTAGTGCATATTTGTATTTTCTCTTTGTGATATGCAATCTTTTTCATTTGCAAATTCAAATATTCATATAACTTATCAATCAGTTTTTGATTATTTTCAATCTTATCATCAATACTTCCTATAATATCAACTATAAGAAAGTAAAAACTAACGATGTATGGTGGTTTTTGCAGAAGTATGATATAATTTTATGTAGAAAATACTTGATTTGATTGGTAATAAGAGGAGTAGGTAGTTATGTATAATGAACATGAATTGGAAATGTCAATTATTCAAATGTTTGAAGAAAAAGGATATACATATATTGAAAATAATGATGAATGGCTTGCTAATAGAAATTTAGATGATTTTATTATTGAAGATGATTTATTAGAAACATTAGAGACTATTAATCCTAAAGTTAAAAGAAGTTTATTTAATGAAGTTGTAACTAAAATCAAACATTTAGATGCACTTTCATTTATAGATAAAAACAGATTGTTTCATAAATACTTAGTTGATGGTATCTTTGTGGAAGATTACTATAGTAGCTCTAATCCGTTAATTAAAATCGTCGATTTTCAAAATCCAGAAAATAATATTTTTAAAATAATAAACCAAGTCAAATTTAATGAAGGAAGATCTACTAGAGTTCCAGATATATTAATATATGTAAATGGATTACCATTAATAATTTTCGAATTAAAAAGTATTGAAAATAGAGAAGATGCAACAATAGAAAATGCATATGAACAATTAGGAGGAAATTCAGATAATAGTGGATATAGATATGATATTCCAACATTATTTAATTATAATGCATTCTGTGTAATTAGTGATGGAGCCAATAATAGATTAGGGACGATTACAAGTAATTTTGAAAGATATTCTGAATGGAAAAGCATTGATGGTAAAAAAGTTTATAATGAAAATAGTGTAAATAAATTAGATGTGATGATAAATGGAGTATTTACTAAAAAAAGACTATTAGATATTATTAAAAACAACTTATTCTTTATTGATAAGGATAAAGAAAAACCAATAAAAATATTAAGCCAATATCATCAATATTTCGGTGTAAAAAAAGCTTTTGATTCAATTTTAAATCATCAAAAACCAAATGGGGATGGAAAGGCTGGTATTATATGGCATACGCAAGGATCTGGTAAAAGTTTTAGTATGTTGATGCTTTCTTATCGTCTAATTCAAGAAAAGACTTTAAATAATCCTACTATTGTGGTGTTAACTGACAGAAATGATTTGGATGACCAATTGTATACTACATTTAGCAATGCAAAAGACTATCTAAGAGTTGAACCGGTTAAAGTTACAAATAGAAAAGATTTGCTAGATAAATTAGCAAATGTAAAAGAAAGTGGGATTATTTTTACGACTTTGCAAAAGATTGATAAAGACAATATTCTACCGAATATAAGAAACAATATAATTGTTATAAGTGATGAAGCCCATCGTAGTCATTACGGAATAGAAGAGAGTATTACATACAAGAAAAATGATAATGAATTTGAAATGAAAACAAAATATGGATATGAAAAATATGTAAGAGAAGCATTACCTAATGCCACATTCATAGGTTTTACAGGAACTCCTGTTCAAACGAAAGACAAAGATATAACTGCTATATTTGGTGATATTATTGACATTTATGATATGACACAATCTATTGAAGATGGATCTACAGTAAAATTGTTTTATGAATCAAGACTTGCTAAAGTATGGTTAGATGATAAAAAATTAGAAGAAATAGATGAATACTATCGTGAGATGCACGATGAGGGCGTAACAGAAGAATTAATTGATATGTCAAAATCACAAATGAGTAGAATGGAAGTATTACTGGGAGATCAAGATAGATTAAAATTATTAGCAAAAGACATAATTGAACATTATGAAGAAAGAAAAGGAATTTTAAACGATAAAGCAATGATTGTATGTATGACTAGAAAAATTGCTTTTGATTTATATAATTTAATTCTATCTATAAGACCAAATTATAAAGAAAAATTACGATTAATTGTAACTTCAAGCAATAAAGATAGTGAAGAAATGAGAGAAGTCATTAAAGATAAAAAATATAGGGATAGTATAGCTAATGATTTTAAAAATAAAAAAGGAAAAACGAAAATCGTTATTGTTGTTGATATGTGGTTAACTGGATTTGATGTTGAAGATTTAGATGTAATGTATATTGATAAACCAATGAAAGGACATACTTTAATGCAAGCTATTGCAAGAGTAAATAGAGTATATTCTGGAAAAGAGTCTGGTTTAATTGTTGACTATATTGGAATTTCAAAAGCATTGGATGAAGCATTAAATACTTATACCAAACGAGACAGAGATATTAATTTACAAGATATTAGAGCAACAGCCAAAACGTTAATTGAGGAAAACCTTTCAATATTGGATGAATGGTTTTATAAAATTGATAAAACTAGATTTAATAGCGACAAAGAACTAGATAAATTTAGATGTATACAAGATGGTGCTGATTTTATATTGGAAAATGAAAAACGTAAGAAACAATTTTTGGTAATTACAAGGACTTTAAAAAGTGCATATGTTATAGCTTTAGGAATTTTAGAAGAAAATATTAAAGTAAAGATTAATTATTATCTAGCAGTACGTCATTTTATTCAGAAAGTAGAATATTCCAAAAATCCTGTTTCTTTAACTAAAATAAATGAAAGAGTAAGCGAATTACTTGCTGAAGCAATTGTTGGCGATGAAGTAAAGGTATTGACTAAAATTGATGAAAATGATAGAAATAGTGTGTGGGATTTGTTAAGAGAAGATAAAGTTAAAGAGCTTAGAAAAAGTAATCCACCACATGTATTTATAAAAATTTTAGAAAAACTATTAACACAAGCGATTAAAGAGTATAAAAAATATAATTTAGTAAAATCACAAGAATATAGTGAACGACTAAGAAACTTACTTAAGCAGTATAATACTAGACCAGAAATTGGTGGGGACGATAATTCTGAAATAGAAATGACAATCGTTGGATTAATGGCATTTTCACAAGAAATGATCGAAGAAGAAGATAAAGCTAATAAAAATCATTTAAAAGGAAGAGAAAGAGCTTTTTATGATGCATTAACTACTGACAGCAAGGCAGTACAATTAATGACAGATGAAACCTTGAGATTGATTGCTATGAAATTGAAAGATGTAGTAGAGAAGTATGCAACTGTTGATTGGTCCAAGAAAAAATCAACCCAAGCAGAAATGAGATCTCAAATAAAAAGATTATTGGATGCATATGGTTACCCACCAGAGTATAATGAAGAAGCTACAGCAAGAGTAATTTCTCAAGCTGAATATATGATGTAATTTTTAACATTTAAAATAAGTATTTAATGTGGTAGAATAAAAGTAATATTAAAGTTGGTGAGGAAATGTATAATAAAAAAGTAATGATTTCAGATATTTTGAATGCAATACTTGCAACAACAGGTTCTAACTTTCAAAAAATGCTTGCAGACTTTTTATATGCTGTCTGTCAATACAAAAACATTGACTTCGAAAAAGTAGAACCCACTAATGGTGATGCAAAAAATGATGGCTGGATTCCAACTCAAAATATTTATTTTGCTATGTATTCTCCTAGTGATTCAAAAATATCACAAATAAAAGCTATTAATAATAAGTTAAATTCAGATCTAGATGGTTTGTGTATGAACATTTTTAATTTAGGAAAATGGGGAAAAGATATAAAAAAGTTTTATTTAATTGTTAATACACATGATCAAGATTTACCTGCTGATCCTGATCGTATATTGGAAACGACAATATCAAAAATCAAAAAAAAATATCAAAAAGATTTTGAAGCAAAAGTGATAGCAGCGAAAGATATAAAATATTTTTTATTAGATGCTGATATTAAGTTAATTGACAGAGTTGCAAACTATCTAGAGGTTTATAAAATAGAAGAAAATATCACTGTGATTGATATTATGAGTTTTATTGATAAATATATATCGTTTTTAGCAACGAAAAATGTAAAGGTAATAAAGCCAGATTATAGTAGAATAAAAATAGAAGATAAAATTACTCTTAATCATCTTTATGATACTAAATCAAGAATATTAAATCTAATAGATGCCTCTGATAAGGTTGATCAATATTTGAGTTTTATTAATTCAGAGGGATTGCCAGTTGAAGAATATGAAAAAATTAAGGATTATATTATTCAAACCTATTTGGAATTGTCCAGTAAATATGAAGGGGATGAATTATATAATAACTTAGTGGATACATTACTATATGAGTCTATGTTAGACAGTAAAGCAATAATATTGGAGGCTCTTATTGTAAATATTTTTATTAAATGTGATATATTTAGAAAGGAATGATTCAATTGATTTTACCTAATAAATATATGGAACCTAATCAGAGCTTGTTTTATTTAGGAGCAACAATTTTAAGAATTGTTAATACTAAAAAAGTTGATTTAGCATATTTATGGATTAAATTTAAAAACAATACAAAAGGTACAATTTCATATACTAGATATATGCAAACTATAGTCTATTTATATAGTATTGGTGCCATTTCTTATAATGAGGAAGGTGAAATATTTAATGAAAATATTGAAAGTTAGTATATATTCTCCAGATAAAAAATTATTAAGAGAAGTAAATTTTAAAGAAAATGGATTATCTGTAATTTATGGAGATGTTGAAAAACCAAAATCTGAAAGCGAAACTTCTAATAGTATTGGCAAAACAATTTTGTTAAAAATAATTAACGTTGTTTATGGTGCAAAAAATAGTGGAAAAGATACTATTAAAGGACTAGACAAATACATAGTAAACGCAACAGTAAAAAATAATGATATAAAGTATGAAGTGGAACTAACTATTGGAGATTCAAGAGGATATTATATAAATGGAATGAAATATAATTTAGCAAAGTATAAAGAAATATTGAAAATCAATAGATCATATTTTAGTAAGCAAACAATGTTAGAAAAAAGAAAAGGGCTATTATCAAACATTGCCAAGAAAGCAAATAAAGATGATATATCTGTTGTATTAAAACTTTTATATTTGGATGATATAGAAAATATTTTCATAAAAATAAAGAAAAAACAAGATGAAATAGAGTTAATAAATAAATATAATAAGAGTTTTAAAGAAGATGCAACAGAACTAGAAAAAGAAAAATTTTCAAATGAAATGAAAAGAAAACAAATAGATGAAGAATTAAGGATAATTAATGAAAGGATTAAAACACTGAAGGTATCGGAAAACATTAGTGAAATTTCACAAACAAGGGCTTCTTTAGATGAAAAAATAAAACGGCAAAATGAAAAACTAAAATTAAATAATATAAAAATTTCAAATTATGAACAAGTAATAAGAGATTCACATGAAAAAAATATTAGTTTATCCGATGTCGAAAAAATATATTCTGTTGCAAAAGTAGAAATACCAGAACTTTTAAAAAAAGAACTTTCAGAAATAGAAAAATTTTATCAGGAATTATTTGATGATAAAAATAGTATTTATGCTAAGCAAATTTTGGAATTAAAGGATAAAAATGAAAAAATCTTAAAAGAACTAGTTGAAGAGAAAAGAAGATTAGACGAATTATCAGAAGTAATATCAGAAAACGATGCCGTACGGGAGGCAATTAAAATATATGATTTAAAAACAAAAGAAAAGATAAATATTGAGTCAAAAATTTCAGAAATAGATGCTCAATTATCTCAGGTTAATAGCTCTAAAGATTTAAAAATTCAAATAAATACTCTATTAAATGAATTAGATCAGTTATTTGGAGAGAAAAATGCAAAAATTAATTTATATAGAGAATTTGTATATAATCTTGTGACGAAAATTTATGGGGAAGATAGGAACCCTTATTTAAATATAGGACCTACGGAGTCAAAGCAAAAATATAAGGCAATGCCTATTAGCATTGACTTGTCTTTTGATGGTGACACTGGTGAGGGGTTGACTTCAGCAAAGTATTTAATATTTGATTTTTTAATTATGAATTATACAAAATATGTTGATTTTTTAATAGAGGATTCGTCTTGTTTTGAATCAATAGACAGAAGACAAATTGTAAATTTGATTTTAGAAGGTAAGAAAATTTCACATTTAACTAATAAACAATTTATAATTTCGTTAAATAAGTATTTGTTAGATGATAATGATATAATAAAAGATGATATAGTTATATCTCTAAGTGAAAATGATACGTTATTAAATATAAAATTTTAAAGTACAAATCGGATTAAATGAATATTTTTAAATACCACTTGCAATCTTCTCAAAACAGAGCTAACATACACTACAAGGAATCGATTTCTATCTTATGTTTTTAAAAGATATCTTTCATCGCCCTAAAATAAAAAGGTCGAAAAGACTATTATCGCAACACATTAGTCCAACTAAAAAATAATCACATAGAAGCATAATTATATTTGTGTTATACTCTAACTACGAGGAGTGATTACATGACAGAAAATAAGCAACTATCTTTACGACCTATGATGAAAATATCAGAGTTAGTGCCATATTTAAAAGAAAAAAACATAAAATTTGAAAAATGTAGTGAATGTGAAGCCGAAAAATATTTAAGAGAAAATAATAATTATTATAATGTTACTGCATACAAAAACAATTTTGCAAAATATCAGTGTGGTGAATTTACTGGTAAATATATAGATTTAGATTTTGCATATTTAAAAGATATAGCAATTATTGATTACAGAACAAGATTGATTTTATTTAAAATGATTATAGATATAGAGCATTATCTTAAAATAAGAATATTAAATAGTATAGAAGAAATTAAGAATGAAGATGGATATAACATTGTAAACCTCTATTTAGAAAAAGATTTTAATGATGAAAAATATCCAAGGAGAGTTCATGATAGTATTAGAAAAAAAGTTAGTAACGATTATTATCAAAAAATCTTTTGTAAATATGATTTAAATAAAGACGAAAAAATTGAAAATATACCGATCTGGGAATTTTTGGAAATTATCACATTTGGAGAACTTATTAATTTTTTTGAGTTTTATACGAGTACATACAAGTTGGAAGATAATAAGTATATATTTATTTTAAGAGAAGTAAATAAATTAAGAAATGCTGTTGCACATAACTCTTGCGTTTTATCAGAACTTGATAAAAAAGATAATCATTATAAACCAGATACTTTAGTAACTAATTATTTAAAAAGTTGTGGTATTGGTAAAGAAAACAGAAAGACTAAACTTTCAAATTCTAGAATTAGACAAATTACTTATACATTATATTTATTTAATATTATTGTCACTAGTGATGGTGTAAAGCAAAATATAAATCATGATATCACAAAATTATTTTATAAGCGTATAATATTAAATAAAGAATACTATAATAGTAATGAACTATTAAAGTCTATCTATAATTATTTTAATAAAATCATAGAAAAAAATTATAGAAATCCAGATGAATAGTTTGACATAGATATTTCTTTATGATATATTATCTATGCAAGGAAAAAATGTTAAATCATTTTTGTAAGGGGTCTATTTTAGGATAGAGCCCTATTTTTTTATATTCCTACAGAGAGTTACACATATGCAGGAAATCGCTTTTAATTTAATTATTGTAAAAGATAGTATTAATATCTATAGATAAAAACAGACTTCATTAGACTTAAATGAAGTCTTATTTTTTGCTATAATATATCTAGGTGATAATATGACTATAAAAAAATTGGAAAGAGCATTATTAAACTCTTATTCACAAGAGCTTTGCTATGAAAAAGTAAGAAATCATTGGACAGAAGAAAATAAAACACTAGGCATGTGTGCTATAACAGCATTAGTAGTAAATGACTATTTTAAAGGTGATATTGCAAAAATAAAAGTAGAGGGAATTAGTCATTATTTTAATATCATAGATAATAAAATAATAGACTTAACTAAAAACCAGTTTAAAAGTACAATAGACTATAAAGACTATAAAATAATAAATAGAAACGACTTATTAACAGAAGATACAAAAAATAGATATCAAAGCCTAAAAGAAAAAGTAATAAAAGAATTGCTGCAGAGAATAGATCAGGAAATATATCAATGTACTTTATGTAAAAATCTTGTAGAGAAGTTTCCTAATCTTAGTACTGTATACTTAGGTAAAAATAACGATATTGTCCTAATTGGTGAAGCACCTGCAAATAATGGTTGGAGAAAAAGTCATATGTTATGGAAAGATATCAATGGCAAAATATTACCAAGTGGAGTAATTCTACAAAAATTATTTGATATCATAAATAAAGATATATTTGAAACAACATTCCTAGAATCGGTAAAATGTTTCCCTGTAGAAAGAAAAAATCTAAAGACTTGTTCTAAAAATTGTAAACAAATTATGGAAAAACAATTAGAAATATTACAACCAAAACTAATCATAACACTAGGAGAATTTCCTACAAGAAGTCTCTTAGATTTCAAATTTAAAAAATTCCAAGAAGTAGTAGGAAATATATATGAAGTAAATGGATACAAGATATTACCAATCTACCATCCAAGTCCTATATCTCCAAAAAGCTATAAAGGAAATATCCCAATATTTGAAAATTTAAGCAAAATAAAAAAGTAAATTAGAAAATTACATATATTAACAATAATTCAAAAAAACATGTTATAATAAAATTAATTTATAAGAGTTGGAGGAGTTTTATTTATGGCTAAATTTGAAGTAAATAATGTATCTATTAGTACATTACTTGGATATGTAAATGATGGAACAATTGCAATACCAGAAATACAAAGACCATTTGTGTGGAAATCCATTCAAGTAAGAGATTTAATAGATTCACTTTATCAAGGGTATCCTGTGGGATACATAATTACTTGGAAAAGTCCAGATGTTAAATTAAAAGATGGTACAAAATCAGAAGGAAAACAAATTTTAATTGATGGACAACAAAGAATTACAGCGTTAACAGCTGCCTTACTAGGTCAAGAAGTTTTAGATGATAATTATAAGAAAAAGAGAATTAAAATTGCATTTAATATTTTAACTCAAGAGTTTCAAACATCAAACCCTGCAATAGAAAAGCAAGAAGAATGGATATCAGATATTTCAGAATTTATGAAAGTAGGGAGTATAAATACGTTTGACTTTGTTTCAAATTATTCTCAAAAATTTGGAATAAATCCTAATTTAGTAAATGAGAGAATTAATAAACTACTATCCATTAAAAATATATCAATAGGAAGAACTGAATTATCTTCATCTTTAAGCATAGAAGAAGTAACAGAAATTTTCGTAAGAATCAATTCAAAAGGCGTTGTATTATCTCAAGCTGATTTTGCAATGTCAAAAATTAGTGTTAATGAAGAATATCATGGTAATGATATTAGAAAAGCGATTGATTATTTTTGTCACTTTGCAAAAACGCCAGCAGACTATGATAATATAAAAAATAATGATTTGAATTTTAGCTCAAAAGAAATATTTCAAAAAATATCATGGATTAAAGATGAAAATGAAGAATTATATTTACCATCATATACAGATGTTCTTAGAGTAGCTTTTACTTATAAGTTTAAAAGAGGTAAATTACAAGATTTAGTAAGTTTATTATCCGGTCGTGATTTTGAAACGCGAGAATATAAAGAGGAAATAATTGCAGATAGTTATTCCAAACTATATGCTGGAGTAAGAGATTTTGTAAATCAATATAATTATCAAAATTATATTATGATTCTAAAGTCCGCTGGTATAATTGATGAATCTTTAGTGCGATCACAAAATGTATTAAATTTTGGATATATATTATATTTGCTACTAAGAGAAAAAGGTATTAGCCCTGACAAAATTCAAACAAGTGTAAGAAGATGGGTAATAATGTCAATCTTAACACAAAGATACACTTCATCCCCAGAATCAATGTTTGATTATGACATCCGTAGATTAAATGATACCACAGATATTATAGAATATATTAATGCAGAAATTAGTAGGGAATTAAATGATACATTCTGGGATAGCATTCTTGTTGAAAGATTTAATACTCCAGTAACATCATCTCCATATTGGAAGACGTACATTATTGCTCAAATTAAATTAGGTAATAAAGGTTTCCTATCAAAAGACATAGACGTAAGAACATTAATAGAGGAAAGAGGAGATGTTCATCACATTTTCCCTAAAGATTACTTAATGAAGAATGGATATAGCAACAAACAACAGTATAATCAAATTGCGAATTTAGCAATGCTACAAACGGAAATAAATATTCAAATAAGTAACAAGGCACCTAATGAATATATGCGTAGCATAATAGATCAGTGTAATGGTCAAGAAAATAAATATGGAGCTATCAATAATGTTGAAGCACTTAAACAAAATATGATAGATAATTGTATTCCACAAGATTTTATACAAATGAATTATTCAAATTATAATGAATTCTTAAAGGAACGTAGAATATTAATGGCAAATAAGTTAAAAGAATATTTTAAACTATTATGAAACTAAAAAATATACAAATTCATTGATTTGTATCAAATAAAAAAGGGTGATTTTTCATCCTTTTTACTTGATTAAATATTCTATTATAAAATAATCAAAGCTATTTAATTAGGGTAATAAAATAAGAAAATATCACTGAAAAAAATAACCATTTTAAATACACCACCATCACCACAAACAATTAAAATATCTGTATCCTTACTAAAAAAATCTAAAACAAACCAGGGATAAAAGGGAAAATAAATATCAATAATTTGACAATAACAAAGATTATCTTTAAAATATGCTTAAGAAATGGACAAATCTAGTAAGCAAATAAACAAAAGAAAAATTAAATAGCAATAACCCTACAAGAAGAAAAATCTTTCTATAGAAAGACACACTTATAAAATTTAACAATTCTAATTTTATTTTGATTAGAAGATGGTGATAATATGATGAATTTAAAAAAAGAAATGCTGATTATTGACGAAAAAATAGTTACTAGTAATGTATCTTTCTGTGAGTTTAATGTAAATACTAATACTTATAGAGTAAAATATAAAAATTGTAATAAAGTTTATAATTATTCAGCAACAAGACTGAAATTACTAAATGACCCTACAATAATAAATCTAAACGATTATATGTTCTATAGTAATAACAAAAAATTACAAAATATAAAAGAAGTTTATGAATTTACGAGTCATAATCATTCTTATTATCATGTAGCCTTCAACAATAATAGTTATGCAGACTATAAATATAATGAATTAAAAAAGGTTAGTAAAAATTGTGATAATGTAATCGAATACATGAAAAAAGTATCTAACTTTACCTCTCTAAGTACAGAGGATGGTAAAAAGTTATTATATGAACAAATGAAAAAAATAAACCTAAATGACCTAAATACTGCACTAGCAAACTATTTAAAACTTTCCAATAAGTTAACTAAAGAAAATAGCATCGAAACCCTAATTTTTCCCTTTGGTTGTAATTCGAGCCAGTATGAAGCCGTAGAAAATGCAATATATAATAAAATAAGTGTAATCGAAGGGCCACCAGGAACAGGAAAAACACAAACCATATTAAATATAATTGCTAATATTATAATTAGAAATATGAATTGCCAAGTTGTATCGAATAATAATACTGCAATAAAAAACATAGATGAAAAGTTAAAAAAATATAATTTGGATTTTTTTGAAGCATTACTTGGCAGAAGGAAAAATAAAGAATTATTTGTAGAAAAGCAAAATAGTCTTGTTCCCAAATTTACTGAAGTTGAAAATATGAATTTAGATGATATAGCTATGATACTAAAAAGTACGAATCAGATTGTAAAAGAGGTATACACCACCAAGAAAGAAATTGCTAATTTAATTCAAAGAAAAAATGATTTAGATTTAGAGTATAAATACTTTAAGGAATTAGTGAAAAGCAAAAAAATAGAAATAATAGAACTAAAAAAATACAATATAAATAAAGTTAAGTTATTATGGAATGAAATATTTACTAAAGACACATTGACTATCTGGGATAAGTTAAAATATATATTTATATATAAAATTGGTAATTTCAAATTCTATAATCATGAGTTGACTGCAATATTAAAATCTCTACAAAATTTAATTTATTTAAATGATTTACAAAAAATAGAAAATGATATAAAAGAAAAAGAAAATTTTATAAATAGCAATAAAGATACTGAAAATGTTTTTATAAATTCCTCAATGGATTATTTAAAAAAATATTTATCTATAAAATATGAAAAAGAAAGAAAACAGTATTCTCAAAATGAAATATGGAATAATTGCAAAGAATTTCTTAATGATTACCCTGTGGTTTTAAGTACAACCTATTCATCAAGGAATACGTTTAATAATGATTTTAAATTTGACTATATTATCATGGATGAATCAAGTCAAATAGACGTAGTAACAGGAACACTTGCTTTATCATCTGCGAAATATGCTGTTATTATAGGAGATGAAAAGCAACTACCAAATGTTGTCCCAGCAAATATAAAAAAACAAGTGAATAAAATATTTGAAGAGTATAATATAGATAAATGTTATAGTTATTGTTTAAATAGTTTTCTATCAAGTGTAAAAAATACCATTCCCAATATCCAAAATAAAATGCTAGTGGAGCATTATAGATGTCATCCAAAAATAATTAATTTCTGTAACAAAAAATTTTATAATAACCAATTAGTCATAATGACAGAAGATAAAGGAGAATCAAATGTAATAAAAGTAATTAGAACAAATAAAGGGAATCATTGTAGAGACTACGCAAATCAAAGGCAAGTAGACATAATTAAAGAGATAACAAGAGAAATAAAAGAAGAGATAGGAATAATCGCACCATATAATAACCAAGTGGAGTTATTGAAAGAAAATATGGAAAGCGCCAAAAATATAGAAATAAGTACTGTACATAAATTTCAAGGCAGAGAAAAAGATACAATAATAATATCAACTGTAGATGATGAGATAAGTGATTTTGTAGGAGATGCTAAGCTATTAAATGTAGAAATTTCTAGAGCAAAAAAGCACTTGTATTTTATAGTTACAGGAAATATAATAAAGAACTCCAATATAAATGATTTCCTTGATTATGTAGATTATAATAATTTAGAAATAGTAAATAGTAAAATATATTCTTCTTTCGATTTATTATATAAACAATATGAATTAGAAAGACTAGAGTTTTTTAAAAAACACCATAGAATTTCAAACTATGATTCTGAAAACATCATCTACTACTTAATAAAAAAGATAATTGATGACTACGATAATTTAGAATTTCATTTTCATCAGTCAGTAGATGACTTAATTAAAGATAAATCACTTCTAAACGAAGAAGAAAAGAAATATGCTTCTCATCATAATACACATATAGATTTTTATATTTTTAAAAAAATAGGAGACAAACCAGTTCTAGCAATAGAAGTAGATGGATATAAACACCATAAAAAAGGTACTAGACAATATGAAAGAGACTTACTAAAAAATAGTATTTTAGAAAAGTATAATATACCATTAGTAAGATTAAAAACAAATGGAAGCAGAGAAGAGGCGATTATTCGTAGTAAACTAGATAAAATAATGAAAATATATAAGTGATAAAAATAATACAAGTGATTACACAATATTAAAACGCCCTGCTTATTAAAAATAATACTGTAATTCAATCAGAAAAAATTAAAATTCCAGAATAACACTAGTTCAATAATACTAAATATAAATATCTATGAACAGATACGAAATCTTGATATCTTGTTTTGTCCAAATCTTTTTTATATGTTATACTAACACTATAAATTATATGTAATGGAGTTGTAAAATAATGTCAAAGAAATTAGATGAAAACTATAAATTTGCAAGATTTTTAAAAAATCATGCAGAAGAGGAGGAATTTGATAAAAGAATAAAAGAGTTACACAATAAATATTTTAAAACTTATGATTGTTCAAAATGTTTAAACTGTTGTAAGAAGTTAAATGTTTCTTTTACAAATAAAGAAATAGAGGCAGGATCAAAAAAACTTAAATGCACAGTAGAAGAATTAAAAAATCAATATTTGACTTTTGATAAACTAAAAAATAAATATATTACTAAAACAACACCATGTCCCTTTTTAAAAAATCAACAGTGCATTTTAAAAAATAATAAACCAAAGGATTGCAAAGATTATCCTTATACAAATAAAAAAGAAAGAATACATAGTTTATACACACTGGTAAATAATGCTGAAATATGCCCTGTAGTAGATAAAATATTAGATGAACTAAAAAGTATATATCATTTTAAAGTTAGATAACAGCAGCAAATAACAAAAAGATAAAAAATTAAATAAAAGAGGTGTAACAATATGAAAATGTATAATGAAATAAACCACTTAAGAAAAGATTATGTATATGATAATTATACAAAAATAGTAGATGATTTTAAAGATTATGAAAAAATAACTAAAATAAAAATGTTAGATGCCATATACAAAGTATATAGTGATTATAATAATATCATTAGTCTTTGCACAGTAAGAGAATTAAAGTATTTAAAAAAATTAATAGAAAACCAAAATGATATAAAAGAACCTGAGAAAGAAATGGAACCTAATACACCAGAAGAGTTTGAGCAGTTTTTTAAAAAGATATATAAAGAATCCAAAGAAAAAGAAAAAGTGGCTTGGGAAGAAAAATGCTTAAGAGATAAGTTTTTAGCTAGATTTGATGAAAAGCATAGAAATTTAGTCATCCCAGAAGAAATTATCGAATCTGTAACAAAGGCCATAAAAAATGTAGAATGGAAAGAACAAAAGAAAATAGACGAATTAAACGCAGTCTTAGTAAGTTATATAAAAATTCAAGGTTCTGCATTATTAAATACAGTAGCAACCATAGCATCACAAATAACTGGTATTGATGAAAAAATATTGTGGAATCATATGCTAACAAATAGATTATTCAAATATTACGTATTCCTTACATCAGAAGATTTTGAAAGTATAGGAAAAAACATACCAGTAGCAGTATATCATGACTACTATTATTTGTTAGATGACTTAAATTATCAAAGAAAAAAGCAAGGAAGAGCTGCTAGTAAAGAAATAGATATTTCAATGTACAAAACAATTTTTTATCATGATTTTGATATAAATAACAAAAAAATAAAGAAGATGTTAACTGAGTTAAAAGAGTTGCCTTTTTACTGGCCTAATGCCTTAGACAAAATAAAAGAGTATGCATTATTAAATATAGATAGAACAGATTTAAAAGAAGCAATTGAAAATATACCAGCATTAAGTAATTATGATTTATCTTCTTTCTTTAAAGATTTGGATGAAGCAATGGATGAAATACCATCTGGCGCTCTAAATGGTTTAACACCAAATGAGTTAAAAGCATTAGAACAAGAAGAAAGAAAAATGAATGAGAAAAAAGAAAAATCCTACACACCACAACAAAATGCTTGCTTAGGTGCTAAAAAATCAAAATTATTTTATAAACTATATTTTGCATTATTAGATTTTACTAATAAAAAATATAAACTAAAACCTAATTATAAAATATATAATCAAGTAGGAATAAATCCATATGAAATAACAGATATTATAGACAAATTCTGGGAAAATAAAGACTTAGTAATCTTAGAATTTTGTATGTCAAATCCATATAAATTAAATTCTACTGAAATAAAACTAATAGAAGGTTTCAAAAAAGGAAGGAAAGACAGATTTATTATAGCTAAGTATGAAAAGGAATATACAGCATTTATGTCTAAGGATAAAATATATATGGTAAAAGGTCTTAATGATAATATAGATAACATAATATCGTATAAGAACTTACCATGTTTTACAGAAACTGCACTCATACAATTTCAAGATACAATAGTCTATGATGGACTTCTAAGTTCATATCCTATAGACTTTGGTATTGGATTTACAAAAACTGTAGAAAAAGAATATGATAATTTAATGAAATATTATCATTTGTAATTAAATTTGAATAAACAGAAAAAGGAACAATTATAATGAAACATGAACTAGAAAAAGTAGAACTAACAAATATGTGTATGATTTTAAATGAGACTACTAATAAAATGTTAGTACAAGTAAGAGATAAAAATGATTGGGATGGAATCTCTTTCCCAGGAGGCCATATAGAAAAAGGAGAATCGATTATTGCTTCAGTAATAAGAGAAGTAAAAGAGAAGACGGGACTAGATATAAAAAATGTAATACCTTGTGGATTTAAAGACTGGTATGATTTTGCAAAAGAAAAAAGGTATCTTGTATTCTTATTTAAAACCACTTCTTATACTGGAGAAGTATTGCCGGCAACAAGAGAAGGAAAAAATATTTGGATGACAGAACAAGAAATAAAAGCATCTTCCAATATAGCGAGCGATTTTGAAGAAATGCTAGATATTTTCCTAGAAGAAAAAACTTATAAAGAATTCTTCTACGAAGATAATAAATCAAAAGATGAATCAAAAAGATGGATAAAAAAGAGAGTATAGAAAAAGTTGTGTAAATAGAATAAAACCTTCCGATATGATAAAATAAGAAAAGGAAGGTTTTGTTATGAAAAAAAATGAATTACCAAA
>CASEGV010000015.1:0-34892 GCA_949287595.1 uncultured Mycoplasmatota bacterium | reverse complement strand
ATTACCTCCAATGTTTGTTCGCACTTACATTGTATCATAGGTAATTCTATGTGTCTTTTTTTATGTCCGTTTCGGACACTTAATTTTTCAATTTATAAACTAATGGTTTGCTTCATCTAATTCTTTTAACAATTCTGCTTTACTCATCTTAGAATATCCTTTAATTCCTTTTTCTTTAGCAATTTCTTTTAGTTTAGTAACAGACATTTTTTCATAACTAGTCTCATCATCTTCTTCTGGCATTTTTCCATTTTTAACTAAATAATCAATTTGCTCTTTTGTTAATGTTTCATATTCTAATAATGCATTAGCAATTAACTCTAATAAATCTTTATTCTTACTTATAATTTCTTTTGCTTTTTCATGACAGTCATTGATAATTTTTCTCATTTCCATATCAATTTCATTAGCAACTTCATTAGAGAAATGTTGAGGTTTATTATAATCTCTTCCTAAGAAAACACTTCCACTTTGTTGTTCAAATTGAAGTGGTCCCAAATCACTCATACCATATTCAGTTACCATTGCACGAGCAAGTTTAGTAGCTTTTTCAAAATCATTATGAGCACCTGTAGTAATCTCACCAAAAACAATTTCTTCGGCAGAACGTCCACCTAATAATCCAGTAATCTCTTCTAACAAATCTGTCTTGGTAGAACACAATTTTTCTTCACTTGGAACCATCATATTATATCCACCAGCAGAACCTCTTGGAATAATAGTAACTTTTTGAACAACATTAGCATGAGCAAGTTTTAAACCAATAACGGCATGTCCTGCTTCATGAAAAGCAACAAGACGACGATCATTTTCACTATATTTATGAGATGTTTTAGCAGGTCCCATTAATACACGATCAGTAGCTTCATCAATTTCACTCATAGTAATTTTATCTTTATTACGACGAACAGCAAGAAGTGCTGCTTCATTAAGTAAATTTTCAAGATCTGCTCCACTAAATCCTGGAGTACGTTTAGCTAAATTACTAAGAGTAATACCATCAGCTAAAATCTTATTCTTAGCATGTACAGCTAAAATTTCTTCACGACCTTTAACATCAGGTAAATTAACCGTAACTTGTCTATCAAAACGACCTGGACGAAGTAATGCAGGATCTAAGACATCTGGACGGTTAGTTGCAGCTATAATAATAATTCCCTCATTTGCACCAAATCCATCCATTTCAGTAAGTAATTGGTTTAATGTTTGCTCACGTTCGTCATGACCTCCACCTAAACCAGTACCACGTTGACGACCAACAGCATCAATTTCATCAATAAAAATCAAACATGGAGCATTTCTTTTTGCCTGTTGAAACATATCACGAACACGACTAGCACCAACACCAACAAAAAGTTCTACAAAATCAGATCCACTAATAAAATAGAACGGAACATTAGCCTCACCTGCAACAGCTTTTGCAAGTAATGTTTTACCAGTTCCTGGAGGACCAAATAATAATACTCCTTTAGGAATTCTAGCACCAAGTTTTTGGAACTTCTTTGGATTCTTTAAGAAATCAATTAATTCCTTAACTTCTTCTTTTTCTTCTTTCAATCCAGCAACATCTTTAAAAGTTACTTTATTAGAATCTGTATTCAATCTAGCCTTACTCTTACCAAAATCCATAGAACTCTTAGTTCCAGCCATTTGTCTACTAAAGAAGAAAAAGGCAAACCCTATTAACAATACTATTGGTAATACATTAATTAAAATTAACCAAATAGAAGATGCATCAGGATCATTAACAGCAGTCAATTCAAAATCTTGAACATCACTTGCTTCTACAATCTTCTTCATTACTTGTTCACTAAGTGGTAAACGAACAAAGAATGTTTCATTATCTTTATACCCTTCCAAAGTACCTCTAGCCTCATACGTATAAGCACTACCTCTAGCAGTAATTTGTACTTTTTCAATGTTTCCTTCATTTAATTCATGCATAAACTCATTATAAGTTAATACATTAACATCATTATTCATAACATTAACTACATAGAAAACACCAAGCATAATTAACGCTAAAAATAGATAAGGTAATAATCCTCGTTTAATCGTCTTTTTATCTATAGTTTTATTCACAGTTTTTCCTCCTTAACTATATTTTAATATTATATCATAACTTTCTGTTTTTTTCTTATCATATTTAGATTTTTTCAATCCTGGGAGCCAAACAATAACACCTTTAGCATCTACTACAACAGGCCAAAGATCCCTATCGTTAACTTTAACCTTCTTATCAATAAAAATATCTTTGATTTTCTTAGTACCATTACCTTTAATAGACATACGATCACCAAATTTTCTAGTTCTAACAGTCAATGGTAAACTAATCTCTGTACTAAGCAAACGACAAGTATCATTACCAGAACCTAATAATTCATCTACCTGTTCTATTACGTGATGATTAGGTAATTCTACATATTTAGAAAGTTCAACTTCGTAAGTAGTAATTTCAGTAGTAACCTTTTTTAATTCTAATACATGATAAGTCTTAGTTGCAATTACTTCGTTAGGTAAATTAACAAAAGCATTCGCCCTATTACTATATATTAAATTTAACAAAAGTTCAATATGTTTATCATTAATTAATATCAAATCATCTTGATAATATTCATTCATCATATAGTATAAAACTTCTTTTTGAATGAATAAATCTAATTTTTTAAACTCTTCTATCTCTAAGGAATCATCATGAATAACTTTTTTTAATGCTTTATCACGTTCATGTTCAATAAACTGATTAGCCTCATTTAAAACAGTACTAAATTTTAAATATTTTAAATGAACTTTGGGATCCTCTTCTTTTAAAAAAGGTAAAACATATTTACGATAACGATTTCTAGTATATTTATCCTTAGCGTTAGAACTATCAATATAATACATAACATGATTTTTCTTATCATACTCTTCTAATTCTTGTTTCGTATATACTAATAATGGACGTACTATCTGATACCCTTCCATATCTACAATTTTTTTAAATCCACTATAACCATTTAAATTAGATCCTCTAGTAATTCGCATCAATATAGTCTCTACTAAATCATCACCATGATGTGCCGTCATTAAATATTGTGCATGATATTTATAAACAACTTTTTCAAAAAAATCATACCTAATATTTCTGGCCTCATTATGAAAATTATCATCACCATACTCTGTAATAACCATACCCTCAAACATAATATGATGTTTTTCACAATAATTTCTAAGATACTCCTCTTCTTGCACACTTTGTTTACGCAAATTATGATTAACATGAGCAACAATTAAACTAAGAGAATATTTCTCTCTAATTTTTAATAACATATCTACTAAAGCCATAGAATCTGGACCAGCAGAACATCCTACAACTATAATATCATTCTTATGAAATTTAAAATTATCCTCAATAGAAATCATAAAGCACCTCCTTATATATTATTATCCAAAAAAAGAAAATCCCTTTATTCTTCAGGAATTTTCAAAATAAATTCACCATCTTTAGAATAAAGATACTTTTCTCTAGCATATCTAGCAATATAATCTGGATCTTGTAACTTATTAGCATCCACCTTTAATTTCTTTTCTTTATTCTTTAAAGAAACTAACTCTTTTTCTAATCTATTTTTTTCCTGATATTTATCATAGATTTCAATCCAATACTTGCCAATAGTAAAAGTAGTAGCAACGATGACTATAATAGAAGTTAAACCTAAAAATAGCATTCTTCTACGACTTTTAGTCTTAGTTTTCGTCTTAGCCATCTAATCACCTACTCTTTCACAATAAATTATAGACCAGTTTAAAGTATAGAGCAATAATCATAAAAAAAAAATAGAAATTTGACACTATTTTTTACGTATTTTTTTCATAATAGGAAAGCTAATATAAAATCCTACAAAAATCATGAGATAAAAATAAATATGTATAATACCATCATTAATAAGCTTCAAAATTAAAAAATATAAAAAAGCCATATCTAATAAAAATAAAAAAGTCATAATAATTTGAAAAAATTTATTCTTAAAAAAAAGATATTGATAATTAAGATTTACACAAAAAGAAAATAGTATTCCGTAAAAAAAAGAAAAAAGTAAAGAAAAAACTTGTATTTTTAAATTCATTATTTAAATAATCGATTAAATATACTATTTTCTTTATCTTTTTTCGCATCCTCAACATAATTAATACTATGGACAAGACCTTTAATAGAAACATTACCTTGTATAGTATCTAATTTAATCAATTCTAATTCTTCCCCTTTAATTAATAAAAAACCCATGATAGTATCTAATAAAAATTGTTCACTGTCAAAATTTTCTATTTTTTTTACTCCAGTAATAACTAAATTTTTTCTTTCTAACAAACTAATACCATGATTATAACTATTAATGCTATCTTGTTTATCCATACATATCCTCCTAATAAAAGATATGCAAGAAAAAAAAGATTATGCAAAAAAAAGATGCTATAGCATCTTATTCTGCATTTTCTACAGGATCTTCTGTATTTTCATATTCTTCTAAAATAGCTTGCTCAAACATAGCTCTAACTTCAGGATTAATTGGATGAGCAATATCACGGTAACTTCCATTAGCTATCTTTCGGCTAGGCATAGCTATAAATAGACCGTTATCGCCCTCAATAATACGGATATCATGTACTGCAAAACTATCGTCTAATAATACTGAAGCAATACCCTTCATACGAGAACCTTCCTTATTAAATTTGTGTACTTTTACAGATGTAATTTTCATGTAATATTCCTCCCTCATAAAGTATTACACTTTATAACTTAATTCTATAATACTTACTAAAAAAAAGCAATCATTTTCGTATTTTCATAGATATTAATGCAAAATTTCCAAACTTTGCATCAAAATATCGCTATAACTAAACGTTTTTATATTATGATTACTAAGTTGAATAGTAAAAATAGCAGGATATAAATCTGTAATTACACCTTGAAACTCATCTGTCTGATTTCTACTTCCATGAAATCGAAAAGATCTCTCTATTCCTCTATTAGCAGCAACTATCTGTTTTATATTTTCAATCATCATCTCGGATACCCCACATACATAGTTCCATTCGTAATAATTCCTCCCATTCCATCTTTTCCATATTTAGTTTTCTCTAATATTTTTAACAAATCAATACTTTTATTTCTATCTGCCAAAGCTAAAGAAGTTGCTAAAATAGCAGGGTCTAATGCATGAATATTAATTCTTTTGGGACTAGAAGCAAAATTAGCACCTGCTTTTATCAATTCTTCATAATTAGACTGACAAGCTCCAGCAATAATAATTAATTTATCTTGACTTTTCTCATACTTTCTTGCTTCTTTTACAGTCTCTATAAAATTAAGAGAATTTTGATAATCACCTCTATTTTTTTTCAAATAAGCATCATGGCCTGTAATTACAACTATATCAGGTTGAAATTCTTTGAGTAAATCAATTATCTTACTAGACATCTCAATTTCCGGAATAGTAATACCATTAGCTTTAACATTCATAGAATGATAAAATTTCATACACCGTTTCAAATAATCATTATCACCATCAATATGCAAAATTTTTCCAGGTAAATAAAAATATTGACTCCTATCCATCTGAATATCACGAATATTTTCTTCTAATATTTGCTGATCAGAATCAGAAGTAACACTAGCTTGAACTAAATCAGAAAGTAAACTATCCGCATAAAGTCTTAAATCCACTCCCTTTAGCATTGCTATATTACCGTCGATCGAAATTATTTTGAATACGATATCATGATTATGAGAAATTCTAGTTACGTAATCACCTTCTCTAAATTTCAAAATATCATCTCCAATAAAATCTATGCAAAAAAAAAAGAAATATTCATAGAACCAATGCATTAGCAAGTTCCACAAATATTTCAACAGAAAGTTGTTCCGCTCTAACATTTAAATCGTAACCATATTGATTTAATACAGAACAAACGATAGATAAATCATATTTTTTTAAATTATTACGAATATTTTTTCTTTTAAATTGAAAACTATCTCGCACAAGTTGAAAAAACGTTTTTTCACTCTTTAGTGGCAATAACTCATCTTTTTTAGTAAAAGAAATAACGACACTATCAACATTAGGCTCAGGTACAAACTCTTTTCTAGATACAAAAAATTCTTTTTTTATTTGATAAAAATAAGACAAAAAAACACTAATAGAACCATATTCTCTACTACCAGGAGAAGCAGAAAATCGATCTCCGACTTCTTTTTGAACCATCATACAAATTTTTTTAAAATCTAATTTACTTTCTATAATCTTCATCACAATAGGAGTAGTAATATAATATGGAACATTACTAATAAAATAAAGATTCTGATATGAAAAAGAAGAAATATCCTGACAAATATCACTATTTAAAAAATCCTGAAATAATACTTCTACATTAGTAAATTCACTTAATTTTTGTGATAATTCATCACGCAAATCTTCATCAATTTCATAAGCTAATACCTGTTTTGCTTTCAAGGCTAATTCCTTAGTCAAAATAGCGCCTCCTGGACCAACTTCAATAACCAAATCATCTTTAGTCAAATCACATACATTAGCAATTCGTTCAACAACTTCATGTCGTTTTAAAAAATTTTGACCAAATTTCTTTTTAAAATTTACATTATATTTTTCCACAGACTTCACCAAAAAAATTATATCAAAACAACAAAATTAAGTAAACTAAATTTACTTTTCCAAATTTTAAAAAAATTACTTCACCAGTTATTACTTAAAATATAACACCGAAAATGAATTACACTAAATACTTTTTTCACATTTATTTTTATATCTTATCCTAAATAATAAAAAGAACCTTCTTACAAAAGAACAAAAAAGAAACGACTCAAATTTTTCGTTTCTTATTACTAGAAATCATCCTGCGGACACGCACTACTTCTGACAATATTAAATATAAAAATGGTATAACAATACATAAAATCCACCCAAAATATGTAGATAAAAACTGCCTTATATAGCCTAACATAGGAATACGAAAAATAACTTTACCATAAATATCCCCTTCATTAACTAAAAAAGAATCTGCAACATTATTATGATCACCCTTGGTACGAAATAACAATTTCCCGTCAGAAGATTTTTCAATACCAATAACACGATGAGTAATAACCTTTCCCTTATAATAAGACTCAGTAGCTAGAAAACTAATAATATCCCCCTGTTTTATATGTGCAGGATTAATCCTTTGAATAATAATTGCATCTTCTACATTAATTGTAGGAACCATACTAGGACTAACAATAATATAAGCATCAAATAAAGGAGGTTTGTCTTCACCAGATGAGATATTATACAACAAATCTACAAAATAAAACAAGAAAAAAAAGAATATTAGAACAAGTAAAACTAATATAACATACAAGACTACTTTAGTAATGAAATGAAAAAAGAATTGTACAACTTCTATAAAAGAGACAACGTCATCATGATTTGTATCAAAATACTCTTTCATACCAAAGCCTCCTTATCTTCACTATCATAATAACATGCATAACAAAAAAAAACTATATTTTACAATAAAAAAAGAGAAATTGACATCTCTAAATTGCCTTCGCTGTAACATTTAATTTTACTTGAAATCCTCTACTAATAGAATCAATAATGGTATCATCTGCTATCCAAATACGTAATCTAAATTGTTTATTTAACTCTCTATCAGAATCCGTAATATTAGAAAATGTACCAGAATAAATTACCATATCTCCCTTTTTAGTTCCGAGAAAACTATCTTCTGTTAAAGGTGTAAATGGCTGAGGAATCGCAGTAATAGGTGTATCTACAAAAGTATCACCTTCTTGTTTTTGTAAATAAATTCGCACATTTTCATTATTTAGAACAGGAGTATTTATCTGTACTTTTTCTAATGAAACTTCATAATTAACAGTAGTATTCTTAGATAAAATTGTATCAACAGAGAAGTCATAAACATTTCCATTTCCAGCAAGACTTTTACCATCTTCATCAGACATTGGCATAGCATTAGCAATAGAAATAGAATCAGAATTATCAGAAAGTTGTAAAGAAATAGTACCTGTAGAAATAGAATTATTTTCACTACTTAATACAGTATGAAAAGCAGCATAAGATATTCCAACAAAAGCAATAATTAATATGGAAATTCCTAGTATAGATAAAATAATTTGTTTTGATTCAGACTTCAACATAGAAAACTCCTCCATCTATCTTAATATTATCATACCACAGAAAATATTTTTTTCAAAATAAAAAGACTTAAGAAGTCTTTTACTTGGCTTTACCATATACGTTAACACGAACTTTATAAGTAGCATTAGGATCCGTAATAATAGCACCTTCTTTTACCCAAATTCTCAAACGATAATTATCTACTTGACTAGTTGATAATGATGACTTATTTAAAACCATAGATTTTGCAGGACTACCAAGCTTTGTTTTTTTCTTAATCGGAGTAAACTCTTTAGGATTATCAACTTTAGAATAAGTCCCACTTGTTTGCTTTTCTAAATATACCATAATATCGTCATCTGATATAGTAGAACCTTCATCTTTAACTAAAGAAACTTCATAATCCACAACAGTATCACCATCGATATCAGAAGAAACAGAAAAATCAAAATAACTACCATCTGCACGATTTTCAATTGCAACATCATTGGCAACAGGAACAATAGAAGATAACTGTAAACCATTAACTTCTGATTTATAATTCATAGAAACCGTCCCAGTTTTAACAATCTCTTTTACATTTTTTTCTTGTTCCTTAAAAAACAAAGTAAAAGAAGTAATAATAACCGCAATTAAAATAATGCTTAATAATACTAAGAAAATAACAACATTTTTTGTTTTACTATTTGATTCCATAAATCCTCCTAATCAATTACTTTAACATATAGTAAAATTCCAAAACTACGTACTTCTTCAGTAATAGGATAAGTATCTGCAAGCCACATACGTAATCTAAAATTTTTACTTTCTCCCTTTTTTAATATACCTGAATAAATCTTTTTACCTGCAGGATTACTTACAGCAACTTTTAAATCACGGTAAGTAGGAACTAATTGGTTATAACCTTCTACTGGTTTATCAGTATCAGCATCTGTCAAATATAATTTTACATAATTAGTAGCAATTTCTGTAGAAACCCCTACACTCTTAGCATAAATTTCATAACGTACCTCATCCATACCTTCCATATTAGAAGAAATACTAAACTCACTATATCCATGTTTTGTTTGATTAGGTGTAAATGATAATTGTTTTCCAATCGCATCAGTAACAGGCATAGAGCTATCCATCATCAATAAAGAAGAATCATCAGAACTAGAAAAGATAATAGTAGCATTCTTAGATGCAGAATCATTACTGTGAAAATATAAAAATAGGCACCCTATAAAAATACAAATAGATAATAGTATTAAAGATATAGAAATAAAAAGTGTTGAACTAATATGTTTTTTTATCATGAAATACAACCCCTATCTTATATATAAGAATACACTATTTTACTCTATTTTGCAAACGAATCTAAATGAAATATTTTTTTAGCATTACAAGTTGTAACAGAAGATACTTCATCTAAACTAATATTTTTACAATCAGCAATAGCTGTTGCAATATAAGGAATAAATTTAGAACTATTTTTCTTACCACGAAAAGGTTCAGGTGTTAAATAAGGACTATCCGTCTCTAACACAATATTACTTAACGGAATTTGTTCAACTACTTCTTTTAACTTACTATTTTTAAAGGTAATAACTCCCCCAATTCCCAAACTAAATCCCAGCTGAATATATTCTTTAGCAGTTTCTAAGCTTCCACTAAAACAATGAATAACTCCAAAAACAGAATGCTTTTTAAGCAACTGAATTGTATCAAAAGTGGCGTCTCTGCTATGTATAACAACAGGAAGAGCTAACCTTTCTGCTAACTGTAATTGTTTTTCAAATAATTGAATTTGCAAATCTCTATTATCTTTTCCATAATAATAATCAAGACCTATTTCTCCAAGACCGACAATTTTAGAAGTAGAAGAAAGCTGTTGCTCTAACAAAAATAAATCCTCATCTGTAATACTATTAGCTTCTGATGGATGATAACCAATCGTTAAAAAAACGTCAGAATAACGTTTTGCATATTCCAAAGACTCTAAAATGTCCTTCTTCGTACATCCCGAAATAATAATAGGACTAACACCAGCCGCTCTATTTTCAACAAGCACTTGATCTATATTTTCATAATCATCGACTGATAAATGACAATGCGTATCAATAAACATAACAATACCTCCAAAATAAAAATACCATATTAATGATATTTTTTCCACTGACAAAACTTCATTCTAAAATAAATAAACGTAATAACGACTAAATAAATAGCATCCATTAAATTTTGAGTCACACCCAAATATAAAATAATAAAAAGACTACCAAATACATACAAAACATCTAGATAAAAAGACTGCGCCATATTTCTTGCCATAATTTTTTCCTTTCATACAGCCACTACTCTTTCACTATAACATAACTAAAAAAAGAAAGATATACTTTACATCTTTCTTTTTTATATTTACATTAAACTTTACATTTCTTTGAAAAACTCTTCTCGATTAATCCTTTGAAATATAGGTGTTGGAGAAAGTAATTGATATTGATTAGCAGAATTATAACAAATACTATTATCTTGAATATTAAGTTGTCTCATAATTTCTTTGCTAGTAGTAGGCATAAATGGTTCCAAATAAAGACCACATACACGAATAGACTCTAATAGATGATAAATAACACTCTGCAACCGCTCTCGTTGAGATTCGTCTTTTGCTAAAACCCAAGGAGTAGTCTCATCAATATATTTATTAGTAAAACGTAAAACATTAAATATTTCTGTAATAGCATCACTAATCTGTAAAACATTCATCTTTTCATCAACTAATTTTTCTAAATCTTTTAATTTATTTTCTAATTCTAAATCAATATTTTCGGACTTTTCTGTGCTAGTAACAGCACCATCAAAATACTTATTTCCCATAGAAATAGAACGTTGAACTAAATTTCCTAAAACATTGGCAAGTTCACCATTAATATGATCAATTAATAAATCATAAGTAATATTTCCATCACTGGCAAATGGAATTTCATGAAGTAAATAATAACGAACTGCATCCACTCCAAAAGATTCTACTAATTCATCTGCGTAAATAACATTACCTTTAGATTTACTCATCTTATCATTATTCATAAGCAACCAAGGATGACCAAATATCTTCTTAGGAAGTGGAAGACCTAAAGACCATAAAAAGCAAGGCCAATAAATAGAATGAAAACGAACAATATCTTTACCAATTACTTGTAAATCTGCAGGCCATAATTTTTTAAACTCTTCTGTTACTTCATCCACATCATATCCAATATTTGTAATATAATTAGTCAAAGCATCAAGCCATACATAAACGACATGATCAGAATCAAAATCTACAGGAATTCCCCATTTAAATGAAGTGCGAGAAACACATAAATCTTGAAGACCAGGTTTAATAAAATTATTTAACATTTCATTACGTCTTGCCGCTGGTTGTATAAAATCAGGATTAGATTCAATAAAATCCTCTAATTTCTTTTGATATTTACTTAATTTAAAGAAATAAGCTTCCTCTTTTGCTTCTTTTACTTCGCGCCCGCAATCAGGACACTTACCATCAACAAGCTGAGACTCCGTCCAAAAAGATTCACAAGGAGTACAATAAAGTCCTGTATACTCTCCTTTATAAATATCCCCTTGGTCATACATCTTCTTAAAAATATGTTGAACTATTTTCTTATGATGAGGATCGGTTGTTCTGACAAACTTATCATAACTAGTATCCATCAAATCCCAAATACGCTTAACTTCACTAGCTTGCTTATCCACAAAATCCTGTGGATTAACTCCTGCAGCAACAGCTTTATCCTCTATTTTTTGACCATGCTCATCTGTACCAGTCTGAAAATACACATCATATCCCTTAAATCTTTTATATCTAGCAATCGCATCAGCTAAGACAACCTCATAAGTATTACCTATATGTGGTTTCCCAGAAGTATATGCAATAGCTGTTGTAATATAAAATTTTTCTTTCATATAATCCCTCCTAAATAAAAAAACTATTATAATATAAGGACGAATTATCGCGGTACCACCTTATTTTATAATAGTAAATATTATACACTCATATAGTTAACGCCTATCTACGATTACACCTACATATCGATGTAATAGTTCAGAAGCCATATCTCATAAAAAGTCTATTTCCTTTTTCACCAGCCGGAATCTCTAAACTAAACTATTTTTTATAAGACTCTTCCTCATCACATTCAACAGAATAAAGTATAACATAAAAAAAACTATTCTTCAATATGTTTACCTAAAAATTTAGATACAACATCAGCCATTTTTTCTTCTACCTGTCCAATATCAGAACCATCAGAAACTATCAATACTAATCCTATGGCATCCCCATTCATAATAACCGGACAAATAACATAAGCACAATTTTCAACTACAGAATCACATAATTCAATAGAATGTGAACTATGTTCAACAATAGTTTTTCTCTCCTTCATAATAAGTTCTAATGATTTTGAAATAGGTTTACCTAAATATTTTTTTCTTAAATCACCACTTCCAGCAATAAAATTGTCTCGATCCGTAATAAAAACATTTTGATGTATAACTGTATTAACAATATCTACTAGCTGTTTCGAAATTTCATCCATATCTGTCATTTTAGAAAACTTCTTTAAAGCTATCATTTCCCTATCAACAAAAATTTCTAATGACTCTCCATCTCTAATCCTAAGAGTACGGCGAATTTCTTTCGGAATAACGATTCTTCCTAAGTCATCTACTCTTCTTACTACACCTGTTGATTTCATATAATTATTCCTCACTTTCCCATACTACTATTGTTTCTAAATTTTTTCAATTTATACCACTTTTCATACTTTATTATAATAAATATTCCCAAGATTTACCTTGGAAAATATTTCCATATAATTTTTTACAAAAAAAAAGAGACCTATATTGTCTCACTTTATTCTGAAATTTTATCTTCATTTAGCAAATAAGAATTCATTTTTGTAAACAAAAAACGTTCTCCATGTTCCCTAACACCGTTAATTAATGTAGTATCTTTCACAATTATTTTAAAATCTATACTTTCTAAAAGCTGTTTAATATACTTAGTTTGAACAAATTTAACCATTTCGGAAACAATATCATTTTTAATATTTTCATCCACATCAGAAGTAAACAATCGATTTACATATTTTACAATTTTTTTATCAACTGATTTTGTAATATCTTCTTTCATCTTCTTTTTTAACTTACGATTTAAAGGAGTAAAATCTTTCTTATTAAACTTTATAACATCTGACTCTTTTTTAGGGGAAAACGAAGTAATAATTTTACTTAATTCATCAATTCTAATTTTTTTCCAAGAAGGAATAAAAGAAATAATACTAGAACGATAATCTTCTAAAACTTTATCTAAAATATCAGATTGTATAATAATTTTATGACGTTTTGCTAAATCTAAAAACTTACATTTAATAATATCCATAGAATCAAGAGGAGGTTTTTGTAGCAAAGAATAAATATCATCTTCAAATAACACAGTAGTATTATTTTTCAAGGTCTCCATTACAGCATTTTGATAATTTTCAAAATGTTTTTTCCTAAATTCTTCTACTGTTTCTTCATTCATACTACCACATCCTAGCATTGTAAGTGTAACAAAACATTCTTCCATTAGTCAAGGTTAAGACAAAAATTTACGATAGATTAAATCTAATAATGACGTTAGATAATAGATAGGATGTTTCTCTAATTTTATAATATCTAAAATAATAACTAAATTAGATCCTCTACTCAAGAATCTAAAAGATGGACTAATATCATAAGAGTCCATAAATAGTTCGTCCACTTTAATATTAGAAACAACCTCTGCAGGAAATACTAATTCAATAGAGTTTTTCGTTTGTGTAACTCGCTTAACGTGAACATAATTAGCAAGCTTTTCAAACCATTCCTCATACATATAAACAAGCATATCTTCATTAATACGTCCAAAACGGTCTTCTAATTCTTGTTTTACCTCTTCCAATTTTTCTTTAGAATCTATTTCATTAATCTTACGATGAATTTCAATCTTTAAATCATCTTCGTGAACATAATTATCCGCAATATGTGTACTAACACTTAATAACGGCTTAGTGTCTTCTACTTCTTCTTCCTCTGGTAAAGTTAGATTCTTCTTACGTAAAACTTCTTCATTTAACAATCGCAAATACAAATCAATTCCAACTGAATGAATAAATCCCGCTTGCTCACTACCTAAAATATCACCAGCACCACGAATAGATAAATCTCGTGTTGCAATACTAAAACCACTACCAAGTGCTGTAAATTCTTTAATAACATTAAGTCGCTTAATAGCTGACTCTGTCAAAACCTTAGCTGGATGATACATCAAATAAGCATAAGCAAATTTATCGCTACGGCCAACCCTACCACGAATTTGATATAACTGACTAAGACCAAATCGATCAGCATCCATAATAATTAAGGTATTAACATTTGGTATATCAATGCCAGTTTCAATAATAGTAGTACATATTAAAATATCATATTCATGATTAACAAAATCTAAAATTCTATTTTCCAAGTCATTTTTATTCATCTGTCCATGAGCAGTAATAATTCTAGCATCAGGAACTAGACTTTGAACACGATATTTTTCTTCCTCGATAGACTCTACTTTATTATAAAGAATAAACACTTGTCCTTCACGAGATAACTCTTTATAAATAGCATCTTTTAAAATCTGCTTATTCTCTTCAATAACATAAGTTTGTACAGGATACCGGTTAATAGGAGGAGTCTCAATTAATGATAAACTTCGAATACCTACTAAAGACATTTGTAACGTTCTAGGAATAGGTGTAGCAGTTAATGTCAAAACATCCACATTTGTTTTATACTTTTTTATTTTTTCTTTATGAGTAACACCAAATCTTTGCTCTTCATCAATAACCAAAAGACCAAGATTCTTAGGTTTAATATCATCACTTAATAAACGATGCGTACCAAAAACCAAATCAATCGTACCATTAGAAAGTCCTTCGATAATTCGCTTTGTTTCTTTAGGAGAAGTAAATCTATTTAAAAGACCAATAGAAACAGGAAAGTCTTTAAATCTAGCTATAGCATTCTCATAATGCTGATTAGATAAAATAGTAGTAGGACATAAGAAAAGTACTTGTTTAGAATCTAAAATGGCTTTAAAAGCGGCAACAAAAGCGACTTCCGTCTTTCCAAATCCAACATCACCACATAATAAACGATCCATAGGAACTGGTTTTTCCATATCTTCCTTAATTTGTACAATAGCCCGTTTTTGATCAGAAGTTAATTCATAAGGAAACCTTGATTCAAAATCAATCATCAAATCATTGTCCGGAGAAAAAGCAAAACCACGTCTAGCTTCTCGTTCTGCATATAACTGCAATAAATCATCAGCCATATCTTGAACTTTTTTCTTAACACGATTCTTAGTTTTTTGCCATTCTGTACCACCAAGTTTATTAATTTTAGGAGCATATCCTTCTTTACCTGTATATTTACTAAGTAAATCAATTTTTTCAACAGGTATATATAACTTATCCTCTCCCTGATATAAAACTTCTATATAATCTTTAACTACGCCAGAAGAAGAAAGAGTCTTTATTCCGTTATAAACACCAATACCATGAACATTATGAACAACATAATCCCCTACTTCCAATTTGTTAATATCAGAAATAGTAGAAGAATATTTAAACTTTGTACGATACTTTTTCTGTTTTTCTTTAATGATAAATAATTCATTAGCAGTTAAAAAAACATAATCTTGATAAATAAAACCAGAACGTATAGGTTTTGAAACTAAATTTACTTGATTACATTCTATATGATCAAAATCAGTTTCAACTACTCTCATATTAAGAAATTTCATAGCACTAAATACTTGATATTTCTGTAAACATAAAACAACAGTCTTACCATCATCAATAGCCTTACGAATAAATTGATTAATACTATCAGCATTCTCATTAAAATTATTAATCGTATGAACATTAAAATCTATAATCTTGTCAGAAAGAAAATGATCAATATTCATATAATAAACAGGGTAATCCACTGCAATTTGTAAAAAATCAAACATATAATTTCCCCGAAAAGATATATCTTTAGTACTTTGATAAGTAAATACTTCTTCCATAATTTGCTGAAAACTTACCTTCAACTGATCATAGTCTTTAAAAAAAGTAATAGCTGGTTTTAAATAATCAGAAATAGAAGATACCTCTTCATACTTCGGTAAATATTTTTGTTTAAATAATTCTTCCTCTAAAACGATCTTATCAGTTAAAAACTCTGTACAGGGTAAAATTAATACAGAAGAAATATTAGATAATGACTTTTGAGTATCAGGATCAAAATAACGAATAGACTCAATCTCATCATCAAAAAACTCTATACGAACTGGATTATCACTTTCCACAGGAAAAACATCAATAATAAAACCTCGAACAGCAAACTCACCTGTTTTATTAACAATAGTATCTCGAATATATCCTGACTGTACTAGTTTTTCCACCAAATTCTGTGGATTAAATTGATTTCCTACAGTAAGTTCCACAAAAAACTGTGTATATTTGTCCTTAGAAGGCAAAAATCTTAAATATCCCATTAAATTAGTAATAACAATACCCTTTTTTTCTAATATAGTATGCATTGTTTCTAAACGATTATATTGAAGTTCAGGACTAACAGCCAAAGCCTCACTAGTTAAAAAATCATCCATAGGAAACAAATAAACATCATCTGTATAATTAGATAAAGATGAATATAATTGATTTGCTTCATATAAAGAATTTACAACAACCAATATATTTTTATTTTGATTTATAAAAGTAGAATATAATAAAACGCAAAAAAACTCATCGGTAAGACCTGTAATACCTGAGTCTTTTTTTAATTCAATATTTCCTATTTTCTGAAAAATATTCATAAGATCACCTATTCTTACGATTATAGCGATTCATTAAAGACAAAAAGTCCATAGAAAAATAATCATCTATAACATTTACTAAGTCCGAAAATAATTCTTTTAAAATAACATTTTCTTCTCTAGAAAATCTTCCTAATACATAATCTTTAGTTTCCCGATTTTTATCATTAGAGATTCCTATCTTTAACCTCTTATATTCTTGAGTATGAATACAAGCTTCAATATTTCTAAGACCATTATGCCCTCCACAAGAACCTTTATCTTTTAATTTAAAATTACCAACATTCAAATCTAAATCATCAGAAATAACCAATATATCTGACGTATCTAACTTAAAAAATTGAACAAACTGACTAACAACCGTTCCTGATAAATTCATATACGATTGTGGCTTTAAAAACAAAACTTTCTCACCTTGGATATTAATCTCAAAATAAAGTCCTTGAAACTTACTTTTCCAACTTGGAATAATATTCTTTTTAGATAAATAAAAATCAATAAACGAAAAACCAATATTATGTCTCGTACCTGAGTATTCTTTACCAGGATTACCAAGACCAACGATTAATTTCACACAATCACCTCTAATATCATTTTAATGAAAAATGACTCCATTTTTTCTAAATAAACCGCTTGAAGCCTAAATATTTCCCGGGAAATATTTATTTCTTATTTTCATGATATTCTTTATAAATGATAGATTTAGCAACTTCTCTTTCCCTAGCAACCATCTTAATTGCATCTTTTTCAGACATTCCATCATCTAAATAAAGTTGTACATGTTCCAAAACTGGCATACTAGAATAATCTATTTTCTCATGATTACCATCCACAATTAAAACAAATTCACCTCTTAATTCAGAAACAACTAGAATCAATTCCTGTATTGTACCACGACAAATCTCTTCATGCAACTTTGAAATTTCCCTATGAATACTAATATTACGATTACCAAAAATTTCTAACATATACTCTAAAGTTTTTTCAATACGATGTGGTGCTTCATAAAAAATTAATGTATAAGGTAACTTACTTAAGCTCGTGAGTTCTTCTTTAATCTTAGATTCTTTTGTTTGCAAAAAGCCATAAAATAAGAATGGTGATGGAGAAATTCCAGAAGAAGTTAAAGCTGGAACGAATGCTGTAGCGCCTGGAAGAGCAATAACATTAAAATCATGTTCAATAACTGCCTTAGAAACAACATATCCAGGATCACTCACAATAGGAGAACCCTGATCAGTAATTAGACCTATATTTTTTCCACTAGCTAATTCGGAAATAACATATTCCTTTATCTTATTTTCATTATATTCATGACAACTAACAAGTTTTTTCTTAATATGAAAATGGTTAAGTAGCTTACTGCTTTCTCTCGTATCTTCACATAAAATTAAATCAACCATTTCTAATGTTTTTAATGCCCTTACTGTAATATCGTCCAAATTTCCAATAGGAGTAGGAATTAAATATAAACTAGCACTACCATCATAACTACTCTGTCTCACTAGACTTCACCTCTACTAAAAATTGCTCATACTCTAAAGAATAACTACCATCATCTTTTTTCATAATAAAAGGAGACTCAACTTTTAATCCAAGCTTACCATGTTTAATTCCTTCAATTAAAACTAAAGTGGATGGTTTATGTACAAACTCATAAACAAAACGAACTCTCTTAGGTTCAATATGATACTTTCGAAGCAAATCAAAAATTTCAAGTAACCTTTCTGTCCGATGTACCATAGCAAACGTTCCATTATTTTTAAGTAACTTGCTTGCAATCATCACTACTTCTTCTAAAGATATTTTAACTTCATGCCTAGCAATTGTCTTTTCAACACTTTCATTAAAATAATTCTTATCATTAACTTTAAAATATGGAGGATTACAAGTAATCACATCATATTTTTCGATTGTATAAGTAGAAACATAATCTTTCATATCAGAACAAATAATAGATATTTGATTGCTTAATTGATTATGTAAAACTGATTTAGAAGCCAATTCTGATAATTTAGGTTGAATCTCTACTCCAGTAATTTTTTTATTTGTACGAAGTGATAAAATTAAAGGGATAACTCCATTACCAGTACCAAGATCTAATATTTCCTTATCACGTAAACGAAGAGTTACAAAATTAGCAAGCATAACACTATCTAAAGAAAAAGAAAAAAAATCAGTATTTTGATAAATTTTTCGATTAGGATAACCTAAAATATCATTCAGAACTTCCATGGTATTCTTCCTTCTCTATATCTACAAAACCTTTTTCTTTTAAATCCACTTGAAAGGAACCCTTAAAGACATCTATAGAAGAAACTTTACCCGTACCAGCATTAGTTTCGACCATAGTTCCAATCTTAGGATAACCCTTTTTTAGTTCCGTATAAAGATCATTCTCATAGCCTAAACAACATAAAAGACGGCCACAAATTCCATTAATCTTTGATGGATTTAAGGCAAGAAATTGATTTTTCGCCATATTAATAGATACACTATTAAAATCTGTCAAAAAAGTATGACAACATAAAAACAATCCACAAGGACCAAGACCACCAATTTTTTTAGCTTTATCGCGAACTCCTATCTGTCTTAATTCAATTCTAGTTTTATATTTTTGTGCAAGCTTTTTAGCTAATTCTCTAAAATCAACACGATTATCAGCAACAAAAGAAAAAATCAATTGGCTTTTATCAAAAGTATAAAAACAATCTACAAAATTCATATCTAACCCTAATTCTTTACTATACTTTTTAGCTATATCCAAAGCCTTATTAGATTTTTCATTATTATCATTAATTTGTTTCAAATCTTCGGGTGTTGCTATTCTAATAACAGAATATAAATCGGTTGGCAAATTATCTTCGGATTCAAAATAAGGAGCTTTTTTCACAACTGCAGAATCTATTCCTGATTCTCCCTTAATAATAACAACATCACCTAATTTACAATTGATATTATTTACCTCAGCATATAAAAAAGATTTACTAATAGGCAACATAATTCCAATTACATTTTTCATCTATTTCACCTCCACAAAACGGGAAAAGATAGAATCTAACCATAATTTATAATTAATATTATACACCAATTTAGGAATTTCCTCCTCAATTATTGTAATACAAGACAAGATTTTATCTTTATGAGTATCATTTAAAAAAGAAATTTGAGCATTTTTCTGTCCTGACAAAAATTGAATAAATATTTTCTCAACAATATCAAAAATCTCTTTTGCAACAGTTTTTTCAGGCATAATATCTAAAATTTCCTTATAGTGAACATATAAATCATCACCCGAAATTAAATAACGAATAAATTGAATAACGGTAGCATCAACAGAAGAAATTTCGGTAGAATCAACTAAAGATAAAACCTGACATCTAGATAAAATAGTATCTAAGACTTGATACCTATTTTTAGTTAGCAAAATAGCAATAATTCCTTCTTCTGGCTCCTCTAAAAACTTTAAAATAGTATTGGCAGAAGATGGATTAAGTTTTTCTGCTTCACGAATAATATATACTCTTCTGTGACCAATCAAAGAATAATTTTGATACTCTTCTTTCAAACTTAAAAGTTGTTTTTTCTTAATCTGCATACCATCTGCTTCTATAATCTCTAAATCTGGAAAATTCCCCTCATCAATTAATTGACAAGTATTACATATATTACAGTTCAAACCATCAATATTAGAAACAGAATAAGGACATAATACCATTTTTACAAACAACAAAACAAAGGGATAATCTAAAGAAGCATCCCCTAATTCAATTAGATAAGAATGAGATAACTTATCCGTTTTTATAATCGTCTCAATATAATTAACAAACTTCTGTTGTATATAAGTTAAATCATTCATATCATCACCACTTATAAAAATAAAATTCGAAATAATACTAAAGCAAATAAAGCAGGAGTTCCAAGAAAAGTAATAGATAATAGTGTAATAATATTGATAGGTAATATCATATTAAAATTAACCGCAATCAAATTATAACAATATAAAATAAAACCACTAATAACAATTCTTTTAAAACATTCAACTAATTTTTTCATATTGTATCACCTTGATAAAAAATATGAAAAAAACTACGATTTATTCTATTTCTTTTCTATCATTTAAAGCTCTTTCTAAAGTTAAACCGTCAACATATTCCATATCAGCCCCCATGGGAACACCACTAGCAAGTCTAGTAACTATGACACCCATACCTTCCAACACTCGCTTAATATAAAGTGCAGTTGTTTCCCCTTCAATACTAGGACGAAAAGCAAAAATAACTTCTTTAAAATTTTCATTTTTAATTCTATCTATTAATTTATCTAATCCAATATCTTCAGGATTAATACCATCTAAAGGAGAAATTAATCCATCCAAAACATGATACATTCCATGAAACATACCCAACCGTTCAAACAAGAATACATTCTTAGTATCTTCAACTACACATAAAGTTTCTCTATCTCTAGTTGAATCAGAACAAACAATACATTTATCAGAATCAGTAAAGGTATTACAAATAGGACAAGGATGAATTTTTTCTTTTACAGAAACAATACTATCCGAGAAAAAAGATACTTGTTCATCTTCAAGTCCTAAAACAGAAAAAGCTAAACGTTCAGCAGTTTTTTCACCGATTCCAGGTAAAAACTTAAACGATTCAATTAAATTTCTAATACTATCTGGATACATATTACCTACTAAAATAATCCAGGAATATTACCAAATTTTCCCATCTTTTTTTCTGTGGCTTCGTCAACTTTTTTAAATGCTTCATTAATTGCTACTAAAAACATATCCTCTAACATTTCCAAATCGTCAGCATCTAAAGAATTAGACTTATCAATTTCTACCTTTACAACTTCTTTATTACCTTTAACAGTTACTTTAACAAGAGAGCTTTCTCCAACGAATTCCATAGAATCGATTTCTTCTTTAGCACTCATCATATCTTTTTGTAGCTTTTGAGCTTGTTTTAGCATAGCTTGCATATTCATATAAACATTCCTCCTAATCAATTTCTACAATATCGCCAAATAACATACTGGCATCATTAGATATTATATCATTTGTTTCTTCTTTTTTAAACACTTTTTCTGGTTCCGCTAAAACTTCATAATGATTACCTTCTTTTAAATGTTGAATATATTCTTTCTTTAATTTATCCCATTCTAAGTCAGATATAATAGCAAACTTCTTAGAAGAGTGAGTAATATCCGAATACACCTCTTCCATTTGTTCTAAATGTAATAAATTCTGCTGTACTATAGATTCATATTCGTAACTTAGAACAATTATATCATCGCTAGCAACACGAAATTTAGAATTTAATAGTTCACAAACTAGATAACCTATTTTTTGATCAAAAGTATAATCATTTAATAATTTTAAATTATCAATTTCATGATTTAAAACTTGTTTATTAGCCAAAGCAAAAGCGTTATTAATTCGAACTTGCATAATATCATCTAAATTCAAAATATCACCAGTATTAACATTATCTACAGTACTTTTATTCACAGTAGATACATCATCTTGAGAGATAGAATCACTATTAGAATTAATAGGACTATTGTCGTGTTCCATCGCAACTTCAGCAGACTCAACATCTTCACGTTTATCATCGGAAGCAATACTATTATAACTAATATGATTATTATGTTTTTCAACAGGTATACTTTTAATCGAGTTTACCTTATTATCCACAGAATTTGTTGAAACAGAGCCAGAAATATCAGACATAAAATTCAATAATAATATTTCGATATAAATTTTAGGGTTACCGCTCTTTTTGATATCGAACATTTTTTCGTTTATACTAGTAATTAATTTTTCCACAAGTAAAACAGAATAGTTAATACTATTTTGATTTACATAATAATCAATCAATAAATCACGTAAATAATACATAAATTGCGATAGAATTTGAATAAGATTTTTTCCACTATTATTAAAAGAATTAATTTGATTTAATACCTCTTTATAATCACCATTGAATACAAAATCACATAATATTTTTAAATCCTTTTTCGTAATCAAGCCATTTAATTCAGTGTAGATATCCATAGTAATTAAATCACTAGTATAAGAACTAAGCTTATCCAAAATTCCTAAAGAATCACGCATTCCTCCATCAGAGGAAATAGCAATTTCCTTTAAAACATCCTCTTCAACTAAAATATTTTCTTGGCTACAAACATATTTAAGTCTTTCCACAATCATATCTGTAGAAATACGTTCAAAAGAAAAACATTGGCAACGAGAAATAATAGTTTCAGGAACTTTCTGAGGATCTGTAGTTGCTAAAATAAAGATTGCATGTTCAGGTGGTTCTTCCAAAGTTTTTAATAAAGCATTAAAAGCACCAATGGATAACATATGAACTTCATCAATAATATAAACTTTATATTTCAACTCTCCTGGGACAAGATTAATCTTATTACGCAATTCACGAATCTCATCCACACCATTATTAGAAGCTGCATCAATTTCTAAAATATCAACGCACTCTTTTTCACTTGCAATCAAACAGTTTTTACATTTTCCACAAGGATTACCATCAACTGGTTCTAAACAATTAACTGCCTTAGCAAAAATTTTAGACAAAGAGGTTTTTCCTGTTCCTCTGGATCCAAAAAACATATACGCATGACAAAATTTATGCTGCAAAATAGAGTTTTTTAAAACCTTAACTACTGTAGTTTGACCTACCACATCATCAAAAGTTTGAGGCCTATATTTTCTATATAAAGCTTGATACATAACACACCTCCAAATAAACAAAAATATTATACCATAAAAAAAAGAGAACAAACCTACTTATTTCTCTTCTTTGCAAAAAATTTTTTCATTAATTCAGACACTTTTTCCACAGCTAAATCATTAGAAATTAAAACACGGGAATTATTTTTATCTTTATTTAATATTTGTTTAACAATTTCATAATTAGTAGTATCAGAATTTGATAATCCACAATAAATGTGATTAACTCTTGCCTGTTTTAATAAACTAGCACACATAGGACAAGGTTCTAGAGTCACATAAACATCGCAGCCTTCTAATCTCCAATTATTTAATTTTTTAGAAGCTTTTTCCACAGCTAAAACTTCTGCATGTTTACTAGCACAACACATTTTTTCTTTCTTATTATATGCTTTTGAAACAACCCTATCATCACGCACAATAACACATCCCACGGGAACTTCATCAATTAAAAAAGCTTTTTGTGCTTCTTCTATTGCTAAATTCATAAATTTATCATTCATAAAATCACCTAAAATAAAAGTGCACATAAAAGTTGACTATTAAGGCTGCTACCTCCCGGTCCTGACCTGGTTCTAGTACTTTTATTGCACTATAGATATTTTAATATAAACGATGTTATTTGTAAACATTTTTTTAATTTCATTAATATGTTTCACGTGGAACATTACATATAAGTTAGTAATATGCAAAGAATAAAATTTAATAGAAAACAAATAATTAATACACAAACATCCTATAAAGAAAAAGATATGTTCCACGTGAAACATCAGTCGTATCTCATAAGGTTCAACTTTAAATAAAAAAAAGCAAAAATTCAAATAAAGATACTAATTACATAAACAAAAATTTATACAAAAGATTATCAACAATTTAGCAAAAAAATCTAACAAATCAAATATGTTTCACGTGGAACATAAAAATTTATAAATCATTAACAACACTTAGAAATAATAAATAGGTATTCTCTATTACATATAAAAAGTCACAAAATTTTATAAAAAATAAACTTCAGCAACTATATTATGATGTTCCACGTGAAACATTACAAATAATTTTAACTAAATAAAAAATGCTATAGTTTAAAAGAAATATGCATATTAACTAACTATGTTTCACGTGGAACATAAAATCAACATATAAAAGATATAATCAAGAAATTACAATCATAATAAAAATTAAAATAAACCATTTAATTATTCTATCAAAGAATATAATTTTTTAAAATATACAATTAACAAAATAATATTAAAATTAAAATGAAATATAATAACGTGAAACATTATATTTTTATATAAAATAAGCAATAAATAGAATAAAAAATACTACTCTAATTTTTAAATAAAAATAATCTACTCTAAATAATAAAAAATATCAAAAAAAGAAACAATATGAAAGATAAAACATTACCTATGAACATTAAGAATATATCACTCTAAAAAAACTTAAGTTATATGTAAAGCATATAAATCAGCAAAAAAATAAATTAGTTTATTCCACAATGAGAATACAAACAAAAACAATAATAACAAGATATGTTTATCTATAGTTTGCGTTTAATTATTTCCCGGGAAATAATTTCCCAAATAATTTAGAAATATATTTTTCCACAATTAAAACGCAAATAACAAAATTATAATAAATAGGAACATAGATAAATCAACAGTTTATTAACGCAAATAAAAAACGAGAAGCAAATCATCCCGTTTTTTTATTAAAAGTAATTTTAATTATTTTCATCATTATCTGATTTTTCCACAATCTCTGAAATTTCTGTTTGCGTATTTTCTAGTTCTGAATTTGTGTTTTCCACAGTTTGGTTTTCTTCACTATTTTTTTCATTCTCGCTCGCCTCTTCTTTTTCCACAACCGCAACCGTAGATACTTTTTGATCATCTTTCAAATTAATCAATCTAACACCTTGCGTTGCTCTCTTTAACGTAGAAACTTGCTCTAATGGTAATTTAATAATCGTACCACTATCAGTAATAATCATTAAATCGTACTCACCATCAGCATCAACACAATCCAAAGCAACCATCATACCATTCTTCTCAGTGATATTTAATGCTTTAACACCTTTACTTCCACGATGTGTTAAACGATATTCTTCAATCTCAGATTTCTTACCATATCCATTTTCTGTAACAATAAGAATTAATTGACCAGGTTTAATTACTTCTGCTCCAATAACTTTACTTTCCTCAAGTTCAATTCCTTTAACGCCAGAAGCACTACGTCCCATGACACGAACCTCATCTTCATTAAAACGAACCATACGACCGTTATTAGCACCAATGGCTATCTCATCATTACCAGTAGTAACACCAACATAGATTAATTCATCATCTTCTTTTAAGCCAATAGCAATCTTACCACTCTTACGTATATTATCAAACTCAGAAAGCTCTGTACGTTTTACTAAACCTTGACGAGTAACAAATACTAAATACTTATGTTCTTCATTGTCAGCAGATAGCGATATTATCGAACTAATGTTTTCATCCTTTTCTAATGGTAATAAATTAATAATTGGTAATCCTTTAGATTGTCTACTAAATTCAGGAACTTCATAACCTTTCATACGATAAATTCTACCTTTATTAGAGAAGAATAAAATATAATCATGTGTTTTCATTGAAACCAATTGCTCTACAAAGTCCTCCTCATTAGTAGACATACCTTTAATACCTACTCCACCACGATTTTGAGTCTTATAAGTATCAGATTTTAATCTCTTAATATATCCTTTGTTAGTTAAAGTAACAATAATATCTTCAACAGGAATTAATGACTCATCTTCAATATATTCAATTGCAGTCATATCAATATTTGTACGACGTTCATCTCCATATTTATTCTTAATTTCTGTCATTTCGTCTTTAATAATTTGTAATACTTTAGCTTCACTGGCTAATATTGATTTTAATTCTTCAATTTCAGCAAGTAATTCTTGTAATTCATTCTCAATTTTATCTCTTTCCAAACCAGTTAAACGTCTTAACTTCATTTCCAAGATAGCCTGAGCTTGAGCTTCTGATAATTTATAATTGTTTCTAAGACCAATCATAGCTTCTTCATCATTTTTAGCAGATTTAATTAACTGAATAATCTCATCAATATGATCTAGTGCAATTTTTAATCCTTCCAAAATATGCGCTCTTGCTTCGTCTCTAGCTAAATCAAACTTAGTACGGCGAATAATAATCTCCTTTTGATAATCAATATATTTAGAAATAATATCCTTTAATCCTAATGTTTTTGGAACACCTTGATCTAGCATTAAGAAAATAATTCCATAATTTGTCTGAAAAGCAGTATGCTTATATAAATTATTAAGAACAACCTGAGGATTAGCATCTTTCTTAAGAGTAATTGTAATCTTAATGCCATCTTTCAAATCCGTATGATAATCAGTAATTCCATCAATTACTTTATTATGAACAAGTTCAGCAACCTTATTCTTTAATTCTAATGTATTAATACCATAAGGAACCTCATCCACAATAATATAATGTCTTCCATTTTTCTCTTCAATTCGTGCTTTACTACGAATAGTAATACTTCCTCTACCCGTTTCATAAGCCTTTCGAATACCACTATTACCTAAAATAGTAGCACCTGTTGGAAAATCAGGACCTTTAATATATTGCATCAATCCATCCACATCAATATCAGGATTATCAATATAAGCAATACATCCATCAATGACCTCTTTTAAGTTATGTGGAGGAATGTTAGTAGCCATACCAACAGCAATTCCCATAGTACCATTAACTAAAATATTAGGGAATCTTGAAGGTAAAATTTCAGGCTCTTTTTCAGATTCATCAAAGTTTGGAATAAAATTAACTGTATCTTTATTAATATTTCTTAATAATTCCAACGAAATCTTAGATAATCGAGACTCAGTATATCGCATTGCTGCAGCACCATATCCCTCAATATTACCAAAATTACCATGACCATCAACCAACATATAACGATATGAAAAATCCTGAGCCATTCTAACCATAGCCTCATAAATACTGGAATCACCATGTGGATGATATTTACCCATGACATCTCCAACAATTCTAGCACTCTTCTTATGAGGTTTATCAGGTGTATAACCAGACTCATACATAGAATATAAAATACGTCTATGAACAGGCTTTAAACCATCTCTCAAGTCAGGTAAGGCACGAGAAACAATAACACTCATAGAATATTCAAGGAAAGAATCCCTTACTTCATTAACTATATTATTTTTTTCTAACTTATCCATTCTATCCTACCTCCCTAAATATCCAAATTCTGTACATAAACAGCATTTTCTTCAATAAATTCTCTTCTAGGACCTACTTCTTCACCCATTAACTGAGCAAAAGTCTCATCAGCAGCCATAGTATCTTCTACTGTAATCTGACGTAACACACGTTTTTCAATATCCATAGTAGTTTCATTCAATTCCTCTGCATCCATCTCTCCTAAACCTTTCATACGCATAATATCGTATTTTGTATTAGGAGAAAGTGTTGCTAAATATTCATCTCTTTCTTGTTCATTAAGCACATATTTAATATTTTTACCATGTTTAATAACAAATAATGGAGGTTGAGCAGCATATACATGTCCAGCTTCAACAATAGGCCTAAAGAAGCGATAAAATAAAGTTAGTAACAAAACACGAATATGACTACCATCAACATCAGCATCCGTCATGATAATAATTTTGTCATATCTTAATTTGCTTAAATCAAAATCATCACCAATTCCAGTACCAAATGCAGTAATAATAGTACGAATTTCCTCATTAGCAAGTGCCCTATCAAGTCTAGCTTTTTCAACATTTAAAATCTTACCACGTAAAGGCAAAATTGCCTGAGTCATACTATTTCTACCTTTAATTGCAGAACCACCAGCAGAATCTCCCTCGACTAAGAAAATTTCACACTCTGAAGGATCCTTACTCTTACAATCAGATAGTTTTCCATAGAAATTAGTAATATCCAAATCACCTTTTCTACGAGTTAACTCTCTAGCCCTTTTAGCAGCAACTCTAGCACGAGATGCAGTCATACTTTTTTCAACAATAATCTTTGCTTGATCAGGATTCTCCATTAAAAATCTCTCAAAAGCTTCAGAAAATATACGATCTGCAATACCACGACACTCACTATTTCCAAGTTTCGTCTTTGTTTGTCCTTCAAATTGAGGATTAGGATGTTTAATAGAAACAATCATAGTAAGTCCTTCTTTAACATCATCACCAGTCAAAGAATCATCATTATTCTTTAACATACCATTAGAAGTAGCATACTTATTCAAAATACGAGTTAAAGCACGCCTTACACCATCTTCATGGGTTCCACCTTCTGGCGTATTAATGTTATTAACAAAAGAATAAATACTAGAATTATAAGTTTCATTATATTGAAGTGCAACCTCTAAAGAAATATCATTTTCAATTCCAGTACAATCAATAATAGTATCATGAATTGGCTTCTTATCTTTATTTAACATCTCTACATATTCACTAATACCTCCCTCATAACAGAAAGTATCAGAAACATTATCTTCTCTTAAATCATAAAGAGAAATTCTAAGACCCCTATTTAAAAAAGCAAGCTCACGAAGTCTAGTTTTTAAAATATCATAATCAAAAACCGTAGTTTCTTGAAAAATATCAGGATCAGGCTTAAAAGTAACAGTAGTACCAGTTCTATCATCATCACAAGAACCAATAACTTTAAGGTCTTCCTCAGGATGTCCGCCATTAGAATAACGTTGATAATAAACATTACCATTTTTATAAACACGTACTTCCATCCACTCAGACAATGCATTAACAACACTAGCACCTACTCCATGAAGTCCACCAGATACTTTGTATCCTCCTCCACCAAACTTACCACCAGCATGCAATACAGTATACACTGTCTCAACAGTACTTTTACCAGTTTTAGGATGAACTTCTACTGGTACACCACGACCATTATCTTTAACTGTAATAGTATTTTCTTTTCCAACTTCTACTTCAATATGGGTACAATATCCAGCTAAAGCTTCATCAATAGCATTATCCACAATTTCCCATACTAAATGATGAAGACCTCTAGAACTAGTAGTACCAATATACATTCCAGGTCTTTTTCGAACAGCTTCTAATCCTTCCAAAACCTGTATGGCCGAAGAATCATATTCTCTTTCTACTTTTTCCTCATTCATATTTATACCTACTTTCTTTCAACATTTCCATTCTTTACGCTGTATATATAAGCATCCTCTAAATATTTCTTATTAATATTTTTTAAATCAGTAGTTGTAATTACACTCTGAATACCATGATGAATCAACTTTAAAAGTCGATTTCTTTTTTTTAAATCTAACTCACTAAAAATATCATCTAAAAGTAATACAGGAGAAGTTTTCAAAACATCTTCAAATATTGGAATTTCAGACAATTTATAAGCAAGAACAGCTGTTTTTTGTTGACCTTGCGACCCGAAAAACTTTAAATCTTTTCCACAGAATAAAAAAGAAAAATCATCTCGATGCGGTCCTACCAAAGTCATACCATAATTTAATTCTTTTTTATAATTCTTCTTATAATAATGTTTTAAAGCTTTCCTAATATCTTCACTTTCATAAGACTTAAATTCAATATTAGGATGATATTCCACAACTAAACCCTGATCACCATTAATATCTTTATAATAAGTATCAATACTATCATTAATCAAATCAATGTATTCTTTCCTTTTTTGATAAATAAACACCGCTTTTTCTATGAGTTTATCAGTAATAATATCTAAATAAGAAGAATCCGCAATAGAATTTTGAAATAAAACTTTCAAATATTCATTACGTGTACGCAGTAACTTATTATACTCATTATAAATATTCAAATAAATTTTAGAAATTTGTGAAAGCTGTATGTTTAATAGGTTTCTTCTAATATTTGGAGAACCTTTAATAATTTCCAAATCATCAGGAGAAAAAACGATTACATTTAAATTAGAGATATAATCAGCAACTTTCTTTATTTCAGTCTGATTAACAAACAACTTTTTTTCGTTTTCTAACATATCAATCTCTAATTTAGAAATAATTCGATCTTTTTTCACAACTCCCTTTATTTTAGCTTTCGTTTTATTAAACATAATAACATTAGGATGAACGCCTAATCTATGTGACTTAGTAAGAGCTAAAAAAGTAATAGCTTCCAAGATATTAGTCTTTCCTTGTGCATTATCTCCAACAAAAATATTCATACCATCTCCAAGTTTAATAGATGCAGATGAATAATTTCTAAAATTTACTAAATTAATTTTAGTGATTTTCAATCAGACTTAAAAAAAAGACCCATATAATCACCTATCCCCTATTTCGGTATTCCTATACATACAGTAATATTATAGCATAAAATGACCAAATAAGGTAGTAAAAAGTGATTTTATGAATCATTTTTATAAATTTGATTTTCTCTTTCTCATCATAAAGTCTAATCTAGATGCCCTAGATATTTGATTTTCTAAAGTACGATAAGAAACAGGAACAATAATTTCCTTATTATTATCAAAAATAACCTTTGTATTACTATTATCAATTCTTTCAAAATTCTTAACTCTCTTCAAAGAAATCCAAATACAATCATCTGATTTGGGTGATGTCGTTGGAAAAACAATTAAATTATCAGTATCTTCAACAATAACAGGAACTTTATATTCAGCACCTAAAATAGATCTAGCACTATCTTTTCTACCCTCATATGTACTACCAAAATACCTACAACTTTCTTCCATAATTTGAAATGGAGACTGTTCTATCAAAAAACGATCCTCATCTTCATAAACCAAACTACTTTCATTTTCATTAGGCATAATAGCTAATGTTCCCTTATTAATTTCATATTCCATAAAATTTCCCCCTCCTAAACATGAAATTGTCACTAGAATAACAAAAGAAATTGTAGAGATTTGTCACTTTCTGTAACATCTCATATATATTATTAGAGAAATTTAAAAAAAACTCCAAAAATTTGGAATTTTTTTTATTTTAATAAGTACGAATTGGTAAAACTAGTTGTGTTAAAGTATCATCCTCACTAGATTTTATTAAAATTGGTTTAATTTCTCCAACAAAATGAATATCAACAGTTTCTGTGGAAAAGCTTTTTAAAGCTTCCATCATATATTTGGCACTAAATGAGATTTTAATATCCTCATCATTATTCTTAGTAATAGGCATCTTCTCTTCTACTCTACCTATTTCAACAGAAGAACTCTTAAGTACTAATATATCCCCTCTAGTTTCCAATGTAACGATGTTTTTCTCTTTATCGCTAGTTAATATACTAACACGATCAATTACGTCGTAGAAGGCATTTAAATTAGTACTAACAACTAAATAAGAACTATCAGGTAATAAATTAGAAGTATTTGGATAAGTACCATTAATTAAACGAGATTCAAATTTTAAATTTCCTGTCTTAAACAATATCTTATTATTAAAGATATGTAATTCTATATCCCCATCTTCTTCATCAATAATTCTAGAAAACTCTAAAATATTATGACTAGGTATAACAATATTATAATTTTCTTCACTAGCTCCAGTTAATTTAACAACTTTTCTAGCTAAACGATAAGAATCTGTAGAGTTACACTCTAATACATCCCCTACTATATTAAAGTTAATACCAGTAAGTACAGGTTTACTCTCTTCATTAGAAGAAGCAAATGCAGTTTGATTAACAATATCTTTAAATACAGAAGCATTAATACTAACTTTTTTCTTACTTTCTTCTAAACCTATATTAGGATATTCACTTTCACTAATACCATTTAAATTAAATTCACTATTTTCTGTATAAATTAAAATCTTTAATTCATCAATAACCTCTATATTAATATATTTATCAGGTAATTTACGAACAATATCTAAAATATATTTCCCCTGAATAATAATACTACCCTCTTGCTCTACTTTAAAATCTTCATCATTCGTAGCTTCAATCATTGTTTGAATAGTAATATCATTATCACTAGCAGTTAAAGTTAATCTCTTCTTTTTTAATTCAAACTTAATACCAGCTAATACAGGAATTAAGTTCTTAGTAGAAATAGCTTTAGATACCTTATTTAATGCATTCAATAATAAATCTTTTTTAATTGTTAATTTCATATATATTCCTTCTTTCTTTTTTATTATTTTTATTATTACTGTGGAAAAAAGTGTAAAACTTAATCTATACAATCACATCAATGATTTTATCATATTTTTTCTTGTGGAAAAAGTCAAGTTTTTCCAATTTTTTACACAACTCCAATATCTTTTTTTAATTTTTCTATAATATTTGCTAAATCTTTATTAACTTTTATTTCTTTCTCAATCTTTTCTACAGAGTGCATAACTGTAGTATGGTCTTTTCCACCAAATTCTGTGCCAATTTTAGGAAAGGACTCATTAGTCATAGTTCTACAGAGATACATGGCAATCTGCCTAGGAAAAGAAATGTTAGAACTTCTCTTTTTACTGCGTATATCTTCAACAGAAATTTGGAAATATTCGGATACAATTTTTTGTATTCGTTGAATATCGTTCTTTTCTCCCATTCCTTTACTGATAAAGTCTTTTAAAGCTTCGATTGCCAAATCTAAAGTTATTTCAGCACCGCCCATGATAGTAGAATAAGCAATTAATCTAGTAATAGAACCCTCTAATTGTCTAACGTCAGTACCAATATTAGACGCTATATACTCTACTACATCATCAGGAATTTCTTTTTCGAAATTACCAGCAATTATTTTTTTCTTTAATATTTCTGTCCTAAGTGCAAAGTCTGGCGGAAAAATATTGACTGTTAATCCCCAGCAAAACCTTGTTCTTAAACGATCTTCTAGTAATTTCAAATCGTCTGGGGAACGGTCTGACGAAATAATAATTTGCTTACTATCATTATATAAGGTATTAAAAGTATGAAAAAATTCTTGTTGTGTTTGTGTAGCACCACCTAAAAACTGAATGTCATCAATAATAAGTACATCTATATTTCTATATTTATTTTTAAAGAAATCTACATAATTAAAGTTTGTTCCCTTATCATCTTTCTTATTAATACCAATAAAATCTTGAATAAATTGATCCGATGTGACATACAGCACTCTTCTATTACTGTTTTCGGTAATGTAGTTACCAATAGCATGCATTAAGTGTGTCTTACCTAACCCGCTATTACCATAAATAAACAAAGGATTATACATATTACCAGGATTTTCAGCAACAGATAACGCCGCAGCATGAGCAAACTTGTTACTATTTCCAACAATAAAATTATCAAAGGTATATTTGCTCTTTAAATTAGATTGAATTTGATGATTAGGAACGCCAGTTTCATTACTTTGTACTTGAAAGTCTTCTACATCCCCTACTTTTTCCTCTTCTTCAATCTCTTCTTTTAATAAAAAAACAAGTTCAAAATTAGTACCAGTAATATCATTTAAATGGTTTAAGATTAATTCTGAATAATTATCTGCTAAATGTTTTTTATGGATTGGCATAGGAACAATAATATAAGCTTTTCCATTATCTAATTTATATAATTTAGTATCTTTAAACCAGGTTTCAAAAGAAAGTGAGGTTAAGTCTTCTTTAACTTCAGTTAGAAATTTTGACCATAAAATATCTACATTCATTCGACCATCTCCCCACAAGCAAAATTGATACCAATAGTTTAGCTCAAAATGTGTAAAAAAGAAATAGAAAAATTAAAAAAAAAATAATTCACACACAATACACAATAAAATCCACAATCAGATTATAAGTATACTAAAGGAAAATAAGCTTTTCCACATTTTCCACAAATTTAAATACACACCTGCGAGTAAAATAAACCACAGGCCTGTGGATTGTGTGGAAAAGAAAAATATAAAAAAAATAACTTATGTGTGATTTTTCAGGGAAAATGTTACAAAAATAGTATGCCAATTATCAGGGAAAATGTTACACTTTATTTTGAATAGATAAAGATACTGTTAGTCAATTA
>CASEGV010000014.1:0-36776 GCA_949287595.1 uncultured Mycoplasmatota bacterium | reverse complement strand
TTTTCTAAATAATGATTATATACTACTCTAGTACAACCAAATGTTTTGTGAATTAACTCTATTTGATTAGTTGTAGGATACAAACGAAACCGATAAGCTCTATACATAATATCCCCTCCTGATGAGAACACTATATAATACATTTGTTCGTATGTCAACTATTTTTTATCAAGTTTTCAAATTTGCATTTTGAGGAGCAAATTCCTAATATACAAAAAAGGCTTTTTCCTCTTTTGGATTTGTGAATATGATATAGTTTGATTTATGATTTAGTAAATAGCTTTCATCCCAGTTTATTTTATAGTATTTTCCTTGAGATGGTAGGGTTATTCCTATTACATCTCGATAAGTAGTGATGTTTTTATAGTCTATTTCATCATTTATTAAGAAAGATACAGAACCTTCTAGTAGGATGATTCCTGTTACTATGATACCTGCAATAATATTTTTGGTGCATTTTAGTCCTTTGATACGATAGATAATTCCTAATATTATGGATAGCACGGGAATTGGTAATAGATAGTATGCTACATATGTATAGTTAAAAGTTAAAGGAAGCGGCGCATTTTCTTTTTGCGTTGTTAGTAGTATCAAAAGCATGCTTGCCCAGATGGAGATAATAGTTAATATAAATAAAACGATTAGTCCTATCTTTACTCTTTCATATTTTTCTAAGTTTTCTTGCTGTTCTTCGATGGCTATTTTTTTCTTAATCTTAGTTTTAGGGATTCGGTCATAAAGATAGTCAATTAAGTTCATATTTATTTTGTGCTTTGGTATAGGAATTATGTTTTTAGTATTTACTATGATATAGATATCAGTGCTGGTTATTTTTATTTTCTTTATTTCTTCATAGTTTATTTTTAAATTCATTTTTTCATTTTCTAGTTTTATGTATTTGTCATAAAAATAGACTTTATATTCTACTTGATTTTTATTTTTAGCAAATCTTTTATAATCTAATTTACTAAATAACACGTATCTTATTTTTAGAAGAAAAAACATTACCATAATTACAAAGATATCCGATATTACTACCTCTTCTATTGGTAAGGGATCTGGTGGTATTAGTGCAATTGAGAAAAACAATATAATTATTAGAGATGCAATTAAGAATATTTTCCAAAATTGATAATTACAAGTCTTTCTTAATTTTTTATATTCTTCATAGGTTATTGTTAGTTCTACCTTTTCTTTAAAGTTTTCATACTCCATATTATCACCTTACTATCTTTTCTGGTTTTCTATCCATTTTGTGAGTTGTCTTTTTTGATAACGAGAGATAATCATTGCTAGTATTATGATTACAATTACTGCTTCTCCTATTATCAGAGCTACTTGGTTTAGCTTGTATACTATTCCTGTTGTATTATCCTCTTTTCCAGTTTCTTTTTTTACATTGATTACATATGTTCTTTTTTCTTTATTTTCAGCAGTTACGATAATTTTAATTGTATCATTTTCCTTTAAGTTATCTGCACCAGTAATTTCATAAGTTGCTTTTTCATCTTCTGGTGTTGCGGTTACTTCTAAAGATTTTATTTTTTTAGGGATGGTAATCGTATAATTTTGTTTTTCTTTGGTAAATTTTATTTTATAGTTTTTTATACTTAAGTCTTTTAAGTAGTTATTGGATGATTGTTCTACTGGTTGTGTTTCTTCCGGGATATCTGATGGTGTATTTTTATTCGTATTTTCTACTTTTTCTTGAATGGTTGCGTTATTTATGGCTGGTTTTTGTGTTTCTATGATGGATGTTTTACTATTTCTTGCGACTGGTGCTTGTGATTTATTTATTTTTACTTTCTGTGTTTGGTTAGGGTTATATTCTATTTCTTGCATGTTTTCCATCCAATATTCTAACGACTCCATATCAACTTTAAATACGCCTGCTCCTACTTGCGTTAGCGTGATATTCGTCTCTGCTTTGTCTGTTTCTTTTACAAAGAATTCTAGAGTTGCAGAATAATTGCTGCAGGCAAGAAAATTATCTACACATTTATTATCTAATGTTTCATCGGCCATACTTAACACATAATAATTACTTCCTTCTTTATAGACAATACTATCCCAGTATGTTGAAGTAATTCCCGTTATATCTAACACAGTATCATCGAAAGATAGCTCGAAAGCTACTAAATAGATACCATCACTATTCTCACTATTTTTATTTAGTCCAGAAAAAGAAATATTAAAATTTGCATTAAAATAAGTTCCTTCTGTTTGTTCTCCTACTAAACTCATAGTAGCACTAGTTATTGCAGCTGCTTGAACTTTTAATGGTATTAACAATACTAGCATACATATTATTATCCCTACTTTTTTCATATATACCTCACTACTCTTACTCTATCTGCATTATATCACATTGTCTTATAGGGTGCAATTTTCTTAATAAAGCAAAAAAAGATAGTACTTTTAATACTATCTATTTGTGAAGATTTTCTTCTTTTTGTTCTTGCAACATTTCTTCTTGGGCAAGTTTTAGTTTTTGATTATATTCCTGCATGATATCATAAAAATCTTGTCCACCATAGCAAAAATCTATGTTTATGTAATTATTTAGTTTTCCCGTTTCTTCATCTACACTTATTGCATATATTCCCTTTCTATTTAACGGTGGCATACTATTTACTCTACGATATTGACTGACTCCTTTTGTCTTTTCTTTTGCAAAAGTATCTGCTAGGTCGCTTGTAAATTGTCTTGTAAACACATTACAATGTACGCTTGGAATACCTAAGTTGAAGTGTCTTTCAAATCCATTATTTAACATAATGTCAACAGTACATAAGTCTTCTTTTTCTACTTTGGCCGTACCAAACATCATTTTTCCTGCTATATTTTCATCAGATAAAAATTGTTCTAAATATTCAATCATTACTCTAGATTTTTCGATTGCTATTTCTTGTGCTTCTGGTTTTTTCATTTTTCTTTCCTCTTAACTTTCTTTTTTATATAATTTTTTACTATTATACCAAAAAAAGAGGATTTTTCCTCTTAATTTTTAATTATGTAGTTATTATTTTCGTAATCGATGGTTATTGTATCGTTTGGTTTAATCTTACCTTCTATTATCATTTTAGCAAGCATTGTCTCTAGTGTTCTTGATACTAAACGTTTTAGAGGTCTAGCTCCATAGTTGATGTCATATCCAGTATTAATTAATTCGTCTTTTGCTTTGTCTGTTAGATTGATTTTTAAGTTAACATCAGCTAAACGTTTTTCAATATCATGAATAATCTTATCTAATATTTTAGCAATTGCTTCTTTTGATAATGGATTAAATACAATAATTTCATCGATACGGTTAATAAATTCTGGACGAAAATGTTCTCTTACTTCTTGCATTACCAAATCTGTATTACCATCTAGAATATGTTCACTACCTAAGTTAGACGTCATAATAATAATTGTATTTTTAAAGTCTACTGTTCTACCATTAGAGTCTGTTACTCGTCCATCATCTAGAATTTGTAGTAATAAGTTTAGTACTTCTGGATGAGCTTTTTCCACTTCATCGAATAGGACAATACTATATGGATTACGTCTTACTGCTTCTGTTAATTGTCCACCTTCTTCATATCCTACATATCCTGGAGGAGAACCAATTAATCTAGAAACTGAGAATTTTTCCATATATTCACTCATATCAATTCTTATCATATGACGTTCATCATCAAATAGTTCATATGCTAGTGTTCTAGCAACTTCTGTTTTACCTACACCAGTTGGTCCTAAGAATAAGAAGGATGCGATTGGTCTATTTGGATCTTTGATACCACTTCTTGATTTGATTACTGCATCACTTACTAATTCTAGTGCTTCATCTTGTCCCATGACACGTTTTTTCATATTATCTTCTAGAGATAATAATTTTTCTTTTTCACTGCTAATTAGTTTGGTTACTGGAATATTAGTCCATTTAGCAATAATTTTTGCAATATCATTATCGGTTACAGTATCGCTTAATATTTTATTTTTTTCTGTGTTGTTTAATTCTTCTAGTTCTTTTTCTAATTTTGGAATCGTACCATGTCTTAGAATAGCAGCTTGTTCTAGATCATATTTATTTTCTGCTTGGTCTAGTTTAAATTTTGCTTCTTCAATTTCTTTTTTCTTCTTCTTAATATTTTCGTTTAGATTCTTTTCTTTATTCCAAGCTTCGGTTAACTCTTGTTCTTTTTGTTTCATTGTTACTAGATTTTTGTCAATATCTTCACGACGTTTTTTAGAAATTTCGTCTTTTTCTTTTTTGATTGCTTGGCGTTCAATTTCTAGTCTCATAATTCGATGAGTTAAGTTGTCTAGTTCGAATGGAACAGAGTCCATTTGTACACGAATAGTTGCACAAGCTTCATCTACTAAGTCAATAGCTTTATCTGGTAAATAACGATCTGTAATATATCTATTTGATAATGTCGCAGCAGCGATTAGTGCTTTATCTTGAATCGTTACACCATGATGAATTTCAAAACGTTCTTTTAATCCACGTAGAATTGTGATAGTATCTTCAACATTTGGTTCTTCTACTTTGATTTTTTGGAAACGTCTTTCTAGTGCTCCATCTTTTTCTATATATTGTCTATATTCATTTAGTGTTGTTGCACCTATTACATGAATTTCACCACGAGCAAGCATTGGTTTTAAGATATTTGAAGTGTCCATAGCCCCGTCGGTTCTACCAGTACCAACTATCATGTGAATCTCATCGATAAACATGATGATGTCGCCTTCACTTTTCTTAATTTCATTTAAGACCTTTTTAAGTCTTTCCTCAAACTCGCCACGATATTTGGCACCAGCAATTAAAGATGCCATATCTAGCTCCCAGATAGTTTTATCTTTTAAGCTAGATGGTACATCTCCTTTGATAATTCTTAATGCAAGTCCTTCTACGATGGCTGTTTTTCCTACACCAGGTTCACCAATTAGAACTGGATTATTTTTTGTTTTTCTTGATAATACTCTGGTGATACTACGAATTTCTTCATCACGACCGATTACTGGATCAATTTTCCCAGCTTTCGCATCGGCAGTAATATCTCGTCCATATTTTTCAAGAACATTTTCTTCTTGTTCTTGTTGATAGTTATTATACATATTATCACCCCTTCATTGTATATTATACTCTATTTTTAGCACTTGTCAAGTAAGAGTGCTAATTATTTAAAAAAAGAAAACGACCTATTATGGTCTTAGGTCATCTTGAATAATATTTTGCTTTTTTAATTCGTATGTTTGAGGTTCTCTTTTTGTAAATACTTTTGGCGCCTCTGGTGTATCTTGTAATCCATATGTCTTTTTTGGTACTAATAATTCTTCAATTGATACATTTTCTATCATTGCTTGGTAATTAACGATGCTTTCAAACTCGGCATCATTATTATATACAGTTACTAAAAAGCGATTAATTGTATCACTTAATTCATCTTTTGGTTGTGTGATACTATTTAGCATCTTCCTTATAGAAACAGAGCCAAGTTCTGCCATTTGATTGCGGTTTCCACGAGATACAAAGTAATACCATTCTTTATCATCTATAGCTACTGCTTCTAAAAGTGCTCTTGGTTGGTCTATTCCATATTTTCTTGTTGACTCTTTTATGGCATTTGAAACTATATTATACGCTTTTTGCGATGTTGCATTAATTATATTATTTAAATTGACATCTCCTATCATCTGAGGAGAGGTATCCTGATGATATCCAAAGACAGTTCTAATTTGTTTGTCACCACCATCATATTTTAACATATCTCCATTGTAAGCAATTCCACCATCTACGCATATTACTTTTATAGTTTCTCCATTATTATTCTTTAAATCTAAATTTGCTCCACTTCTATAAATTTCTGGTGTATGTCCTATTACTTCTATTACATTACTTGGTACATATTCTTTGTTATAGCTATCATCTTGTTTTCTAAACCACATAATTTGATTTCCTAAATTACGAGCTAACTTATTTTTCATTGATGATAATATTTTTAAATTGAAATCAGGATTAAGAGAATATATAAAATCATTGAAAAAGGCATGAGTTAGCGCATAACTTTGTCCATTAAATTCATGTTTTACTTGTAATGGAAGATTTCCTAACCAATTTAATAAGTCTGCTAATTCTTCTGGATTATTATAACGCATTCTGTCAATATCTCTAATGGTATCTTTTCCATGATTGATTCTCATACACTCTTCAGCTTGATAATCTTGGCTTACACCATAATTATATACAAAACTATCATGATTTCCTGGTACATAGATTACTCTATCTGGATATTGTTCTGATAATTTTTTTATTTCTTGTAATAATTTAATACCGTTCGTACCATAACCATTTTCTCCACGATCTGTAACGTCTCCTAAAATAAATATTTTATCGTATTCTTTTAAATAATGATCTTTTACCTTTTGTAATGGCCACTCTATTGCATGAAAGTCACTGACAGCAACAAATGAATTTGGCATAATATCAGTATACATATAACACAACCTCTCCCTTAATGTATTGCATATTATATCATAATAACAAAAAAAATGTCAACGCTTGACAGTTACTATTCCAGGATAAACGCATGAGAAATTATGCGCTTATCCTGATAACTTAGCGATAACATTTGACTTGTTAGAGTCTTTAACTCATCAAAATATTTATGTCCATTATCATAGTTACCTATATTTTGATTAATGGCTACTATTTTTTGATATATTTCTTCTTTTAAATCTGGCTTTGCTTCTAAAAACACCTTTTTACATCCAGCTCTTTATTTTCTAATTTGCTCATTTATCCGTTTGTATTTTTATTCTGCTTTTTAATATGATAAAAAACAAAATAATTCCTATTCCTAATAGGATATGTCCTATTCCACTGATTCCGCTAATCATTTTGTCATAGTTTACATAGAAATCATCTACAATATCGGCAATTCCTCTTATCCATAACATGATTCCTGTTAGAATTAATCCTATATTGTAAATAATATAAAATGCTTTAAACTTCCTATCTTTAGTTATGTGAAATTCTTTTTCAAGTAATAGAACAATTAGGAAAAAGAACATTCCTAATACAAAGAAATGGGTATGAGTAAAACTCCAAGTATTTGGTTCTGTTAGTTCTAGGAATCTACTGCCTTCCCTATAAATAATTCCACAAAGCATGGCTACTATTGCGTAGACAAGCGCTGTATTTGTTAACTTTTTCATACTACTACTCCTTTTATTTTTCTTCTTTTGGGGCAAATAATTTTAAAATTTCTGATACTACTAATGGCATTAATGATAGACCAATTACTACTAACCATTGTTTTAGTGTTAATGGAACAATTGAGAAGAAATCTCTTAATACTGGTACCAAGACAATAATCATTAACATTAAAACGGATGCAATCATGGCTATGAATAGCATTTTGTTTTTTGGTTGGTCTTTGGAAAAGAAAGATAATGTGTTAGAATGCTGATTCATTGCGTGAACTATTTGCGATAGACATAATGTTGCAAAGGTCATAGTAATTGCTGTTTCATAACTTGTTTTTAATCCTGTAAAGTAGGCACTAAATGATAATAATGTTAATAGTGCTCCATAGTAAGCTATACTATAGACCATACTTTTTTCAAATAATGTTCCTTTTTTGGTTGGAGGATGCTTCATGGTGTTTTTATTTGCTGGATCTACTCCTAACGCTAGTGCTGGAAGAGTATCTGTAATTAAGTTTACAAACAAGATATGAACTGCTAGAATTGGCGATTCTAAATTAAAGACCATTGCTAAAAAGATGGTTAATACTTCGGCAATATTTCCTGTTAATAAGAATTGAATTACTTTTTGAATGTTTCTATATATTCTTCTTCCTTCTTTGATAGCTACTTCAATGGTTGAGAAATTATCATCTAATAGCAGCATATCTGCAGCATCTTTAGCAACATCCGTTCCATTTTTTCCCATGGCAATACCGATATCTGCAGTATTTAAGGCAGGAGCATCATTTACTCCATCACCAGTCATTCCTACGATTTCATGTTGTTCTTGTAGAGCATTTACAATATCTAGTTTATCTTTTGGACTAACTCTTGAAAAGACGCTAATTCTTGGTAATTTTTTATGTAGCTCCTCTCTTGTCATTTCATGGAATTCTTCTACATTAACAGCTAAATCTCCTTCTTGATAGATTCCTAATTTTTTAGCAATCGCTACTGCTGTTGCTTTATGGTCTCCCGTAATCATAATTACTCTAATACCAGCTGTATGACAACTTTTAATGGATGACATTACTTCTCGTCTTGGTGGATCGATCATTCCAACAATTCCTAAAAATATTAAATCTTCTTCTACTTCGTTTTCTTTTAGTTTTTCTGTTTTGTAAGCAAAGGCTAGACTTCTTAGGGCTTCTGTTGCTAGTTTTTCACTCTTGTTTAGAATTTTTTGTTTGTCCTCTTTGGTTAATTTTTTCTTTTTACCATCTATATAAGCATAGTTACATTTTTCTACTAATTCTTCTGGAGCACCTTTCGTGTAGGAAATGTGTTTTTTATCGGCTGTTTTGCATACTACAGTCATTAGTTTTCGATCGGAATCAAAGGGCTTTTCATGTTCTTTTACATTTTCTTTTTTGATTTGCTCTACATTGTAGTTATGTTTTTTAGCAAACAACAACAATGCTCCTTCGGTTGGATCTCCTTGTATTTCTCCATTGATGATGTTAGCATTATTGCATAATACTCCACATGTTACTAGTTTTTCTGTTACGGTGTTTTCCTTATTTTCTAGTAAGTTATCGGCTGTAAAGTATTCTGTTACTGTCATTTTATTTTCTGTTAGTGTTCCAGTTTTATCTGTACAAATAACTGTTGCACTTCCTAGGGTTTCTACTGCAGGTAGTTGTTTTACTAGTGCTCGTTTTTTTGCCATTCTTTGTACACCAATTGCCATGACTACCGTTACTGTTGCAGGAAGACCTTCTGGTATTACTGAGATTGCTAAAGATATCGCAATCATTAAAATATCAATTAAGTTTTGTCCATGAAGTAATCCAATAATAAAGATTAAGATACTTATAATAATTCCTAAAATACTTAGTACTTTTCCAATTTTATTTAGTTTTTGTTTCAATGGTGTCTCTAGAGTGCTATCCGTATCTAATAATTTGGCTATGGTACCTATTTCTGTTGACATTCCAATTGCTGTAACGACACCAGTCCCTGTACCATTACTAATGATGGTTGATGAATATCCCATATTTTTTCTTTCGCCTAAAGGCTCTTTGGCACTGCCAATATAATCTTTATCTTTTTCTACAGGTACGCTTTCGCCTGTTAGAGCAGACTCATCTACAAGAATATTATGTTCTTCTATCCAACGAATATCAGCAGGTATAATATTTCCTGCTTCTAGATGAACAATATCTCCAGGTACCAATTCACTTGCTAGTATTTTTTCTAATTTACCATTTCTTAATACCAAGGAATGTGGTGCATTCATATTTTTTAGGGCTTCTAGAGCGTTACTTGCTTTTTTCTCTTGAATTACACTGATTACAATATTAATACTGATAATAAACAAAATAACAAAACCTTCTATTTTTTCTCCTAGTATGAACGATAGTGCTGATGCTATTAATAAAATAATTATCATCTTATCCGTTAGTTGCTCTAGAATCATTTTTCCTATAGTTTTTTTCTTTTTTTGTTGTAGTTCATTTGATCCATATTCTGCTTGTCTTTTTTTGACTTCTTTCGTTGTTAGACCGGTTTTTGTATTGGTATTTAATTCTTTTATTACTTCTTCTAATTGTTTTTGGTAATTATCTTGCATAAAGCCTCCCTTTCTATCTTCTTTTATTATACATCATTATTAAAATATTTTTTCCATAATTTTACTATCTTTTTTTCTTTCATACCTTTTTGCAGTTCATTATTTGTTGCAAATATAATTAGTACAAAGCCTATTACTAATAAATATAGCCACCAAGGTAGGCTAAACCAGAATTCTCTTGTTAATAAGAAGACATTAATTATTATAAATATCAAACTTGTAAAAAATGCAGAGGCTATTTTTTTCTTATACCCTATTATCATAATCAGAATTAAAAGTGTCACAAATAAAATTCCATCCACTTCATCTTTATAAATTCCTATTGCAAGTACATAAAGTATACAACTTATTATCCATTCTACTTTATTAGCTATATTTGGATTTTTATTTTTTATCATTGTTCTTGTTATTAAGAATAATAAGGAAATATGTCCTATCATTGGTAATACTACAATATCTAATAATTCTAGCTCATGAAGAATATTATTATATATATCCCAGCAAGTTATATAGAGAATACTTTTTGTAATATAGGGATTTTCTTTTCTTCTATTTTCATTTGCAAAATACCATACGATTAGTAATAAATCTCTTATCCAGGTGTATTCGAAGAATCCTAGTACAATATATAATACTGTCATATAGTCTGTTATAGTAATTTTTGTATTTAGATAACTTTTTACTAACCAGGTAATAATTAATATTAAATTTAAAATAGGATTTATATGTATATTTAAGATATAAATATCGGTTATGAATAATCCTAATGTTAAGAAAATATAAGATAAGTACTCTATTACTTTATTATGGAGATATTTATCATTATATTGTAATGTTAAAATAATAGTTATTAGGGCTATTGTCTTAGGAATATCATTTGTTAGGTAAGATACTCCTAACAGTGTTACTAAGTAAAGTGTTATAAATACTTTTTCTTCTTTTAGTTTTTGTTTTGTTATCAGTTTATATAATATAGTTATCAATGTAACTATTACCAGTGATAAGTAAGATTCTTTTGTTATTAGTAGAATATTATTAATAGACGTTAATAAGGCTGCTAGTGCGATATTAGTAATGGCTAATTGGTACGACTCTTTTTCGTTTTTATAACTTACATAACTTGTTATGATTACTAGTAATGGTATTATAAATAAAGTGTTTCCATTATTGAATATTTCTATTAGTGCAAAGTAAAATAAGTTTGGTAATAGAATGATATTGTTGTTTATTTCTATTACTTTTTTTGTGTTTTTATCTTTTATGTTTTTATCTAGTACTATTTTTAATAGTTGTGTTGCTACTAATAAGAAGATAAAGTCTTGATATGCAAGGTTTAATATATCTACTACTAAGATATATAGTAGTGTTACTAACCAGACATTTAAAGCAGCATTTATTATATTCTTTGTTTTTACATAATGATAGATATTCATTATGATTGCTACTGCTACTATTAGTATAGAAATTACTAAAGAGTTTTGTCCGGATATTAAAAATAAACATACAAAAGATGTAATTAAAACTATCCAGTTTAATTGTTTATTTTTGTGTTGCGATAGTTCTGTTTTTATAAATATTAATGTTAATGTAAGAAGTATTATTATTTCATTTAGTGTTTGTGAAAAAGTTAGTTTGGTTATTATACTTGCCGTTAATATTATTAATAATAATTCGCTAAGTGCAGTGAAATAGTTATTTTCTTTTCCTTTATAAATAGTTATTCCTAATAATATGAATAAAGATAAAATACTACTTATTGGTATTTGAAATTCCAGTGGCATTTGTACTAAGAATATGTGTCCTGTTGTGTTTATGATTAGTATTATAGATAAGATAATTTCTAATACTAGTTCTGTAATATGAGAATATTTAGACTTTTTGCAATAGACATTTTTTATTAAAATTGCTAGATTGTAGAATGTTAGTAATAAATATATTGTTTCATATCCTTGATTTAGAAATATTCCTAAGCAGAATACTGCTAGTACTTGGCATATATAATTTCCATATAATAGGTTTTGCTCTTTTTTTGATGCTAGAATGTAGATTCCACTAGTTATTGAAAATGCTAGAGTTAGATACAGAAAAAATCCTATACTGTCTTTTGAAAAATAATCTCCTAGTAGACCTAGATATCCAATCGAATATAGGCATATAGGAATATAGATCATAGCGATATAGAAAAAAGTTTTGGCTGTTTTTTCTACTTTTATTTTTTCTTTGGCAAAATAACTTGTACCAAGAAAAACGAAGATTAATAAAAATAATGTAGTAGTTTTTATCATGTTTGGTAGAATATTCCAAGTTGATGTTAAAAATAGTAAGGATGCTAGGATGATAAAGATAGAACCTGTTACTAATATTAAATTATTTTTATTGAGTTCTTGTTTTGGTGCTACTACTTTTTCTTCTTTTATGACTTCTTCTTGCTTTCTTTCATTTTGTGTTACTTTTTTCTCTTCTAATTTTTCTTTTTTCTTTGACTTTTCGTTTAACTTCGTTGCCATATTATAGATATTATTATGCAACATATCATTTTCTTCTTTTAATTTGATTAATTCATTTGATAAAGTATTTATTCTTACTGCAAAAATTATTAATAAAATTATTAAGGGAATTATTAAAATCATTGTACCCTCCTACTCCATAATTTGTAAGATGTCTGTAGAAAATAAATTATTTTTATTTAGATACTCTAATACTTGAATATTCGATTCATAGCCTCTAAAATCTTGTTTTGGTATATTTAGAATTTCTTCTTGCCTCATCCATTTAATTTCTGCAATTGTACTTTCATAGTCTTTTATTTTTTCTTTTGGTGTTGCTAGAAAACGAATTAAAATATATTTTTTATTATTTTGATATAGTTCTGTAATTGGTAACATTTTATGAATATCTACTTCATAACCTGTTTCTTCTAATGTTTCTCTTTTAGCACCTTCTATGATAGTTTCATTTTCTTCTAGGTGCCCGATTGGAAAATTCCACATTCCTTGGCATCTACCATGGCCTTCTTTCACCATTAAAAACTTATCATCTTTTTTTACTATACATCCTACTACTACATTCATAATATTCTACCTTTTCTTACCCTGTGTTTTATTTAAATTTAGTCTATCATAAATTTCGTCTAAGTTATCTACATTAAACCTCTCCACTTCCCAAGCTTCATTTCCTTCTCGGTCATACGCCATACCATCAATATAAGGGTGCTTTCTTTCTATCATTTCTTTTAGGCCTGTGTAACTTGCTTCTAATACTTCTTGTTGTTCTTGTGATAAATGAAGTGGAAACAGAAAAAGAAAACGATTATATTCAGCTCCTCTTGCCGTTAGGTGGGAATCATTCATTATTACAACCAGTCCATTTCCTGCCCAGAAGGCTGTTTCTTGATAAATATTTACAGAACTTCCATTATTCTTTTTTTCATAGGGAATTCCTGCTTGTTCTGTAAAATTTTGAAACCATTCTTCATCAGCTATCGATGTATTAAAACTAGTTTCATGGTCATTTTCATCTGTTATTTCAAATCCAGATTCATATCTTTGTTCTCCAAAGAAATGTAGAGTACCATTAGGTTCCATTAGAACTCCTTTCGCATACTCTATTTTTAATAAATCATTGTCTTGCTCTTGCATATTATCACTACCTTCTATACTTATTATTTTAATTATAACACGCAATGGTGTTTATCAGAAAGATTTTTTGCTATTTAATGAGGGTTATTTTTATTCTAGTATGTTAGTTTAGAATTCTTTTAGTCTAGCTTTACTTTTTCTTTTATTAATTTAACTATTTCCTCATGTATTAATTTATTACTAATAATTGCTCCATGAATAGATTGGTCATAGCGTTCTTCTTCTCCAGCAAGATTCGTTACTTTTCCACCTGCTTCCTCTACAATTACTTTTAGGGCCGCAATATCACAGTTTTTATCTTTAGTTCCAGGAAATAATGCTAATGTAAAATTCCCTTTGGCAATTTCTATTCCGGCTCTTATAATACTTCCTATACTTACTGTATAAGTTTTTTTACCTAATATTTCTAATATAGGGTATAGATTATATTCTGCAGCTGGCCAGATATCAAAATTAATTATAGAATTTTCATTTTCCAATTCGTAATTATTTACTTTTATTGGCGTGTTATTTTCATATGCTCCATTTCCTTTAAATGCACTATATAAATTATCTGTGAACGGATCATAAACTACCCCTAGTATTGGAACACCTTCTTCTGCTAGTGCTAAAGAGAAAACAGAGATGGGAATTTTTCTAGCATACATAGCTGTTCCATCGATAGGATCACAAATCCAAGTATATGCGCTTTTTCCATATTTTTCTTCTTCTCCATCAATAGCATGAGTCGGATATTTTTTCTTTATTTCATTAATGATAAATGTATTTATTTTTTTGTCAACTTCCGTAACAATAGTTTTGTCAGTTTTATAGCTATATGCTTTGTCTTTATTAAAATATTCCTTCATGATTTTTCCAGCATCTTTACTTAACTTTTTGGCGAATTCTAAATATTCATTTTGCTCTTTTTGTGTCATATTATCCCTCTCTTTATTATTATACTGATATTATAGCACAACTTCTTGGGAAATATTTTGTTTTATGATATTCTAATATAGAAAGGATGAAGTGTATGATTCGGGTATGTTTTGTTTGCTTAGGTAATATTTGTAGGAGTCCTATGGCTGAGTTTATCTTTAAAAATATGGTTTATGAAAGAGGTCTTGGTGATTATTTTTTTATCTCTTCTAAAGGTACTAGTAGTGAGGAGTTAGGAAATCCTATGCATCCTGGTACTGTTTTAGAATTGAATCGTCATCACATTCCCTATAATGATCATTTTGCTAGTAAGCTAGAGAAAGATGATTATCAAAGGTTTGATTATTTTATTGGAATGGATAGTTATAATATTTCTTCTATGATGCGTATTTTTGGCAGTGATACCAGGCATAAAGTTTTTCGTATTCTTGACTTTAGTGATAATAAAAAAGACATTGCTGATCCTTGGTATACAGGAAATTTTTCTCTTACCTATCAAGAAATTACTTTGGGATGTCAGATGTTTTTAGACTATATCATTCAAAATAAGAAACTATAAAAGAGAAGTTACTTTTTATTTTCACTTCTCTTTTTGATTTATATTTTTTTCTTTGATTTTTGATTTAGTACAATTTGCGTTTTATTTTTTTGGTCTATGCGGTTATTTACATCTGTTCTTAATATACTATATAAAATAGAACATACTGGTACACTTAATAGCATTCCTAATATTCCACCGATGCTTGCTCCTACTGTTACAGCTACCATGACCCAGATGCCTGGAAGACCAACAGAGTTTCCTACTACTTTTGGATAAATTAGATTTCCTTCTAGTTGCTGCAGTATAATGATAAAGATGACAAATACTAGGGCTTTGGTAGGATCTACCATCAATATTAAGAAAGTGCCTATTGCTGTTCCAATGAAAGCTCCAAATACAGGAATTAAGGCTGTGAATCCTACTAATACCGCAATCGTTGGAGCATATGGAATTTGTAATATTAACATTCCAATGAAACAAAGTAGACCAATAATTAGGGCTTCTATACATTGGCCAGAGACAAAATTGCCGAATGTTTTATTTGATAGTGTACTTATTTCTTTTAAAGTTCTTTGTCTTTTTTCTGGAAGATACGCTCTAGCTAATTTTTTAAATTGTCTGGTTAAGTCTTCTTTTTTTAATAAGATATAGATAGCAAAGACCATTCCTAATACTATGGTTGTTACAGTACCAGCTACTGTCGTTGCAACACCTACTGTTGTTTGCATGATTTTATCACTATTTTTACTGATATATTTCGTTGCTTCTTCTTGAATGTTTTCTATGTTATTATTTAACTTATTAATTGTTTTTTTCTCTATCCCTACTTTTTCTAAGAGTTCTACACTTTGTGTTTTATATGAATCAAAGTTTTCTGTAAATAATTCTACTGTATTTTTTAATTGTGGAATGATTAGTCCTAATATCAAAGCAATTATCGCTATAATGATAATAAATGTTGTTACTAATGAGACTGGTCTTTTTAATTTTTTCCATGTTTTGGTATTTTTCTTATTTAGTTTTTTAAATAATTTATTTTCTACTACATTTAGTAATACATTTAATACAAAAGCCATCATTGCTCCTATAATAAATGGCATAAATATGGCGATTATATATTTTATAAATGTCCAAAGATATGAAATATTTATAAAGGCAAAGATTACTATTATAGTAAATAGTATTAATTGCATAATTGTTTTTTTATTTTTTTCTAATTCCATATTGACCTCCTCTACTTGCTTTACTGGTTAGTTGATTTATTTTGACCTGCGTTTTTTCTAATTCTTGAGATATTTGTTCTATATCTTCTGCACTTTCACTTGATAATTGCTCTGGTTTACTGTTTGCTGAATCCATTAGGTGACTATATTTTACTAATTCTTTATATGCTAATATTGTATTTACTACTTTTTCGGTGTCTAAATTATCTTTTGTATCTTCTACTGCTTGTTCTACTTTTTCTAAATTAGGAAAAATGTTTTGTATACTGGTCTGGCTAGCAGTTGCATAATTTCTATCTATAGCTCCCTTATTCCCTTGAAGAAGGCCAAGTACTTTCAATATATTATTTGTAATTGTTAGAATTAATAAGTTCTTTTTAAGACCTGAAATTTTTTCTTTATATTCTCCTATCGTAAGTTTTACTAGTTCTAATAATTTGATAGATTCCATTGCTGATAGCGATTCTTTTCTTTCTAATTTTTCTTGTATTTCTATATATACTTTTACTAATTCTTTTCCATTTGGTGTTGGCGATAACATCATTTCGTCTATCAGTGTTTCTAATTTTTTTGCTTTACTTTTATCTATTATTTCCATAAGTATGTCCCCTTCATTGGCACTGATTATACCATAACTTCTTAAAAAAAGCAATTATTTGTGAGTTTATTGCAGCAAAAAAGGCAGTACTATCTGCCTACTATTTATAACGTAATTAATTCTTTTACTTCTATTTCTTTATTTACATTGGACTTAAACCAGTCAGCATCTTCTTTCGTCCCTACTACTAGTCCGTAATGAATTGGTATTACTGTTTTAGGATGTAGTTTGTTGGTAAACTCTACGGCTTCTTTTTTATCCATCGTATAAGTTCCACCAATTGGAATACATAAAACATCACAGTCAATTGTCTCATTTTCCTCTAGGGCATCTGTATCTCCCGCGATGTAATATGTCGTATTATTGATTGCTATTACGTAGCCTACCCAGGAGTTTTCTTTTGGATGAAATTGTTTTTCTTTGTTGTATGCTGGTACTGTTTTTATTTTTATTCCTTCCATTAGTAGTTCTTGATAGGGCTCTACTAAATAAATATCTTGTTTTAGAAATCCCATATTTAATGATTCTTCTTCTATATCATTTGGTCCAATTATTTTGGTAGTTTCTTTCTTTATTTTTAAAATATCTTCTTTGGAGAAATGATCCCTGTGAGTATGAGTAATAAAAATATAGTCAGCATCATGTATTTCTTCTACATTTAAGGGATCAAAATAGATTATCTTCTCTTCTGTTAATTTTATACTACTTTGACAGTTGATTGTTAGCATTTAATCCTTCCTTTCTATATCTTATATTATTTATGACTATTACTTTTTCTTAATAACCTGCTTTGCTTCATTTTTAAAAATACTTCTTCTCCATCTTCTGGTGCTAAATATAAACCCTCGTAGGAATAGGTACCTAAAATTTTATATGGATAATCATTATTATCTATATTTTCTATTGCTAAAAAGGTTGCTGGTATTTTTCTATTTTCTGTTGTTTGTTTTTCTCTTGTTAACATGTAAAATACTTGGTCTTTTCTTGGTACTACAATTTGTTCTTTTAATAACGGAGGAACTTCATTTTCTGTCATTATTTTAGAATTTTCTTTTATATCCTCCATACCTGTTTCATTTAAGTAGAATATTTTTCTTGTTAGTTCAAAGCAACCATTCATTTCCTCTATTGGATTGCCTCTAAATTCTATTATATTATTTTTCATCGTTTATCTCCTTTCTAGGGACTATTTTATCACACTTTTCATTATTAGTTACTTCATCCCAGGAAATTACTGTTAATTTTGGCCATTTTTGTTTCCATTTTTTTACTTTTTCTTCATAAACTTTCAGGGTTGCCTCTTTTTTTACTGGTCTAATTATTAAACTGAATAAGTCTTCTAGTCCATAGGGAGCATAAATCTTTAATTTACCTTCTTCTAATCTTACACCAATACAAGTTATTGTAGTTGTCCATCTAGAGATAGCATCTTCTACTGAAAGATATGGTTTGATTTCTTGATTGTATTTTTCTTTTTTCCAGATGGGAACACGACACTCGTTTTTAATATCTGTTTTTATATTTAAATCTTTTAGACTACTTTCTATTTTTTTGATTATTTTATCTTCTTGTTCGTATGATGTATCTATATCATAATAGACAATATCATAGTCCGATATATTTTGCTCTACGGGATATTTATGAAAGTAGTTAAAGACTGTTTGATTGATTGCTCCTGCGCCGACATAATAATCTTTAAAATCAGGATTATCTTTTTGATATTGTTCTAGTCTTTTTAATAGTTCCATTAATGTCTTATTCTTGTTTAAAATTTTTTCTAGGTGCTTTTTCATATATTCTTCATCCAATGTCCAAACACTTAAATTTCCATTTGTATAGATTGGATGAGATAGAACTTCTATATCCTTTAATATCCAGGCATAACGGCCTTCTTCATAGATACCACATAGATATTCTTCATTATTTTCCGCTTTTATTTTTTCTATCCAGTCTTTTGTCATTTTGATACAGTCGATTAGGTTTGCTTTGCAAATAATTTGACCATAAGGATAATCTTTATTTTTTACTAGATTCATTAATTCTTTATTCTCTTTATATTCTTTAGGGATTTTAGTATTACTTGCATGAATATATAATTCTCCTCTATAAGAGGTTTTCCAACTTCTTGTTTCTATTCTTTTTGTTTTTTCTTTGATTAAAGTAGCATATGGTTCTGTTAGACTTAGTACTTTCATATTTACTTCCCTTCTTTATGTATTCGGCATTTTGGTACTTCTTTTAATTCATTTTAGCACAAAAATAAGGACTTGTCGTCCTTAACCTTTGTATTCTCCACCATTAATATGAAATACTTGTCCTGTTGTGTATGTAGAGTCATTACTTGCTAGATATAAGAAAATAGGAGCAATTTCTACTGTTTCTCCTGCTCTTTTCATTGGAGAATCCGAACCTAGTGTTGGTATTTTTGATGCTTCCCAGCAAGCTGGTTGTAGGGGTGTCCAAAAGACTCCAGGGGATACTGCATTTACTCTGATATTTTTACTGGCTAGATTCGTTGCGAGTGACCTTGTAAAACCAACGATTGCTCCTTTACTTGTTACATAATCAATTAATTCTGGCTCTCCTTTAAACGTAGTAATTGATGTTACATTGATAATAGATGCTCCTGGTTGTAGATATGGCAGTGCTTCTTTGGTTAAATAAAACATTCCGTAGACATTAGTTTTTATCGTATAGTCAAATTGTTCATCAGTAATATTAGTAAGTTCTTTTTGTTGGAATTGTACTCCAGCATTATTGATTAAAATATCAATTTTACCAAAAGTATTTAGTGTCTCTTTTATGATTTGTTTAGAAAAACTTCTATCCTTAATATCACCTTTTAATAGTAAGCACTTTGCTCCAAGACGCTCTACATATTGTTTTGTATAATTAGCATCTTGGTCTTCATTAAAATAAGCAATCACTAGATTTGCTCCTTCTTTAGCAAATAATACAGCTACCGCTCTACCAATTCCTGAATCTCCCCCGGTAATGATTGCTACTTTACCAAGTAATTTTCCGCTTGCCTTATAATTTTGATTATCAAAAACTGGTTTTGGCATCATTAAATACTCCATTCCTGGTTGTACATTTTGATGTTGTGGTGGAAAACGTACTTGAAAATCTGTACATTTCCAACCGATACCATCCTGATTTATTGCTTTTAGTCCATAATCATTCATAGTATGAAAAAAATCTTGATTCATTTTATCACCTATTCTAGACTATGATACTTAGGTTAAAAAAATGTTAATTCATCTTTGGGGGAAATAAAATTTTTCTTAGGCTCTTGGCTATTTCTTGTTTTGTTTTACATTCAGTATATATTCCCTCTTTATTTAAAATTGTTGCTTTATGCATTCCATTATGAATTTCACTTAGGTTATTTGCAACAATATAGTCTGCATCATTTTTTTGTCTTAATTTATCAGCAACCTCTAGAAGTTCTTCTTTTTTTACACCGTCTAATAATTTAAAACCAATTAATAGTATATTGGGATCTAATTTCTTGATTTCTCCTATTACTTTTGGAGTTAGTCCCAGTTTTACCATTAAGTTTTTTTCATAGGATGAAATTTTATGAGTATTATCGGTTAGTATTTCTGGATTCTCAATAATAGATAATACTTTATTTTTTATTTCTTCTTCGGTCAATTGTTGTGAAGATAGTTTTTTAGCAATTTCTGCTGCTAGATTCTCACCAGTAACTGTATACTCTCCATAGTAATCACCTACGGCAGAAGCGTGTACCATGCCATATATTTTTGTTTCTGTAATAATTTTTCTTAGCGCTTTTAATAAGTCTAGTGTTGATTCTATCGATACAAGTTGTAATTTATCACTTTGTGTTTTTGGTTTATATGCAAGTTTTGGTGATAGATAAAATAGTGTTCCTAACTCTTCTTCTTGTAATAGTTCATCTGCTACAGTTGCTCCTAGTTTTCCAGTTGACATATTAGTGATTTTCATAACTGAATCAATTCTTTCATTGGTTGGTCCAGATGTAATGATAATATTTTTTTTATTCATAATTCCCGCCTTCTTTTCTCTTATAAAGTTTATTTTTAGTAGTGACCCTGGTGAGCAAGTAAAACATACTAGTGTATTTGGATCTTCGAATGTTCTTTTAATCATGCAAATCCCTCCTTAATTGCATTATATTACCTTTTATGTTATAAGTATAATATATATTATTTATACTTAATATAAGGAGTAATTATATGAATATTAATTATGAACTTTATAAGATTTTCTATTATGTTGTAATTCATGGAAGTATTTCTAAAGCTGCTAATGCCTTGTTCATTTCCCAACCTGCTGTATCTCAGGCTATTAAAAATCTAGAAAATGCTCTAGGTGGAAAATTGTTTATTCGGACTAAGCATGGAATTTTGCTGACTGAAGAAGGGAATGTTTTCTTCAAATATATAAAAACTGGAATTGAAGCATTTCAAAATGGCGAAAATGCATTTTTAAATTATATGAACTTAGATAGCGGGTCAATCCGTATTGGTGCTAGTACTACTATTACTAGAAATATTGTGATGCCTTATATTGAGCAGTTTCATAAATTGCATCCTAATGTTGATATTAAAATTACTAATCAGTTAACCTCCGAACTTATTACTATGCTTCGTAAAGGTGATTTAGATTTACTGGTTGTGAATCTTCCTATGCAAAAACAAAAAGATGTAAAAATTATACCACTCTGTAAAGTTCATGATATTTTTGTTGGTAATAAACATTATTATGAAAAAACAAAAGGAAAGATTACGGCTTCTGATTTAGCTAATTTTCCTTTGGTTACTCAAAAGGAGCCTAGTAATACTCGTCAGTTTTTAAATCATTATTTAGAAGAAAATCAGGTATCTACTAAGATTTCTAATGAGATTGTTAGTTCTAGTTTAGTGATTGATTTTGTGAAAGCTGGTTTTGGAATAGGATATGCTACTAAGGAGTTTATCTTAGATGATTTAAAGAAAAAGAAACTATACGAGATTAAAGTTACTCCTAGCATTCCTACAAGAGAAGTTGGTATTGTTTTATTAGATAGGTCTATTCCTAATTACAGTGCATTAAAATTAGTGGAAATCATGACGCAAAAACAGTCATAGAAAAATTATGACTGTTTATTTTTTAGTTTGTTTACAATTTCTGTTATTTGAGAATCAATATCTTCTGCTGTATTGATAGTAAAATCGATTAGTTCTACCGGTACTCTTTTCATGTTTTCTTTCATCCACAGATAATCATCGAAAGTAGCAATACTGGCATTATCTTTTGTTACTGTTCTTTTTTCTAATCTTTCTTTTACTATTTCTTCTGTGCATTCTAACCTAATAATATAATAAGGATATCCTAATTTTTTATAATACTTTATTTTTTCTTGATAATTATGTGCTAAACAACTATCACAAATACAACTATTTTTATTTAATAGCAATCGTTCTAGACGATACTTTTGTAGTCTGTTTTTTAAATTTGTTGTATCTTGATAATCATTTAAGAACATTCTCACTTCGTCATTATTTAATATAATTGAATTATCTTGTTTTGCGATAGCTTTCGCTACTGTAGTTTTTCCCATACCTGTATAGCCATCTAATAAAATAATATAGGGATGTTCTTTTTTTCCCTGATAAATTGGGAAGAATTTTATAAATTTCGTCATTAGCTTTGAGTTTATTTTCTGGTTAGTAGGTGTGTATTCTTTTTCTTTCCTCATAATTTGATATGGTTCTTTTTTTCTTAATTCTTTTCTTTCCTCTTTGGTTAAATTTTTAATTTTTAAAGCAATATCTATATGAAGTATTCCATTTAGATGATCTATTTCATGTGATAAGACAGTGGATTCAAATCCTTCAAAAAATTCGTGATGCTTTTTTCCTTCTATATCATAATATTCTACTTCTATTTTGTAGGGTCTTTCTACTAATCCTGTATAGTTTAGGCAGCTTGCACAAGCTTCCCAGTATCTAGTTAGTCCTTCTTCTTTGATAATTTTAGGATTAATTAATACTCTTTCTTCATTATAGTCTTCGTCTAGTCTTTCGAGGTTTGTTTTCTTTAGATAAATTACTCTTAGCGGAATTCCTAATTGAATTGATGCTAGTGCCATAATATTATCATCATTCTTACAAAAATAATCTAACTCTTTTATGGCTTTTGTCCAGTCATCTTTTTTAAAATCAACTGGTTTTGATATTTGCCTTAAATACTCCTCATCATTTTCAATTGTTTTTCTTTCTAATCTCATATTTTCTCCTTTATATTTCTATTATTTTATGATTCTCACTTTCTATTAATTTTATTAAATCTTGATAAAATATAGATATTGTTGCGGTATTTCTATTAGGGTGCACTAATATTTTTTTGTTTTTTAATTCTTTGTCTAATACGACCGTAACTTTGTTTTCATTATCATTGATAATCGCTAAGGGTGTTACAGAACCTGGTGTTATATTTAGAATATCTTCTAGATCTTCTCTTGATGCAAAATGAAATCTTGTTACAGATAATTTTTCTGATAGTTCTTTTAAATCTATTTGTTTATCATCTGGAAGTGTATATAAGAAATATTCTTTCTTCTTGGTTTTTAAAAATAAGTTTTTACAACCAATTCCATCTATGTTAGGAACTTTTTGTTTGGCTTCTTCTACTGTGTAGACTGCTGGATGTTCTACCATATCATATTTTATTTTTAAATTTTCTAGTTTTTCTTCTATTTTCATAAAAACCTCTTTAAATTTATTTTGTATTATGATTTTTTCTTACTTCCTGATTTTGAGTTTTATTTTGACTAGACACGTTATCCATATAATCTAGGTTATAAAAATCTTGTGCCCAGGTAAGAGACTCTTGTGTACGCTTTGTTATTCCTTTTAAATGATTTATATTACAATCTCTTAAATCAGAAACTGTTTTTAATCCGTTTTCCTCTAATATTTTTCTTTCTTCTATATCAAAAGGAATTGTCGATAATAAATACCTTTCGTTTAGTTCTGGCTTTTCTCTTTTGTTTAATTCTTGCTCTATTATATTTTTTAATTCTTCTATGTTATTTGCAGAAGTTATTAATTTTTTTAATTCTTTTAATTCTTTCACCGAAAGACTGTTTATGATACTTTGTGACATTTTTTCACCTCTTTTTTATTGTAACATACAATATAATTTTTATTAAAATAGTAAAATAAAAGTAAACATTTTTGGTGTTTATCTTTATTTTACAACTTCACACTTTTTATGTCTACTTTTATGAATTTATTTATCTTTTTTATTATTCTTTTTATACTTTCATATGATATGGCATATTATTACCTCCGTTCCTGTTAATTTTTAGATTCTGCTGTATATAAATTCTGATAAGCTGGACATTCTTTTAATAATTTTTTATGTGTTCCACTACCTGCTAATTTACCTTTTTCAATTACATGAATTGTGTCAGCATCTATAATAGTTGATAGTCTATGAGCAACAATAATTACGGTATGATCTTTTACTAAGTCATCAATTGTCTTTTTGATATACTCTTGTGATTCATTGTCTAAAGCTGAAGTTGCTTCATCAAATAGTATTATTTTAGTATTTAATAGCAAGGTTCTAGCAATCGCAATACGTTGCTTTTGTCCTCCAGATAAGTTTACTCCACCTTCACCGATAATTGTATCATAGCCATTAGGTAAGCTCATAATGTAATCATCAATGTATGCTCTTTTGCAACATTCTCTTACTTCTTCTACTGTTACCTCTTCCCTCACCAATTTGAAGTTTTCTAGAATTGTTAAATTAAATAAGAAGGGACTTTGTCTAATGATAGATATATTACTTCTTAATGATTCTTGTGATAAATCTTTAATATCTATATTATCAATGGTAATTTTTCCTGTTGTTGAGTCAAAGTAACGTAGTAATAAATTAAATATGGTACTTTTTCCATTTCCACTACGTCCTACGACTGCTATTTTTTTGTTAGGTTCGATGGTTAAATTTAATCCTTTTAATGTATAGTCTTCTTTTTCTGTATACCTGAATTTGACATTATCAAATTTGATAATTCCTTTGGTGTTTTCTAATACTTTGTTTCCGTATTGCTCATCTTGGTATAATTCATTATTTAATATTTCCCCTATTCTTTTTAATGACACTGTTACTTTATTAAAGCTTACTCCGAAGTCACTGATACTTTCTACTACTTCATCTATTCTCCAAATGTAAGACTCCATCATTAAGAAAATGCTTAATGTGATTGCTCCATCTAGATAGTATTTTCCTGTCGTAAAAAGTATTAAGAATTGAATTAAGAAATAAGCTAGATTATTAAAAGCATAATACCATCTTTCATATTTTCTAACTTTTGCTGTATGACCAAATAATTTATCAATTACTTTGCTAATGTTATTTTCTATTATTTTAGTAATACCTAGAGATTTTATTTCTCTGATACCAGTGATATTTTCAGTTGCTATTTTTACATAAGCATCGCTTTCTTTTTTGATTTTTTCTTGGCTCTTTTTTATTCTAGGGAAGAACTTCGTAGAAATAAATCCCATGATTACTGCTAATACCATGACTTCTGCAAATAATATCCAAGATATTTGTAAAGCCAATATGATAACAATAATGACTGCAATTGCTTTACATATTAATCTTACTATTTTAGAAAGTAATTCCATGACTCTATCTGGATCTGTGTATAGTCTATTGATAAACTCTCCTACGCCAATTTCTTCAAATGCTATTGCAGGTAGTTTATCTATTTTTTGGTATAAATCTTTACTTACATTTTTTGTAAACTTTATTTCAAAGTATGTGTAAAGATAGTCTCTTGGTATTTGTAAAAAAGTGTAAAACAGTATGTATATTCCTTCATATAATACTAAGTAAAAGACAAAAGTGTTTATATCTTTTGCTGTTAATGCTTCTACAGCTATGCCCCAGAAATATACTGCTACTAAGGCAGGTACGTATGATAAGGCAACTAGTAGTATGTATAGAAATAACTTTAATTTATCATCTTTGATGTAGTTCCAAAATATTTTAAAATGTTTTAACTTTTTCATATTTTACTCCTTTCTAGCACAAAAAAACTACTTTGCAGTAGTTTTCTTTGAATACTTTTTTCTCGTATTAAAAGATAGGAAAACATGAAGATATTTTCCTAGTTTTACTGCAGAATGTTTTTTTGTTAAATTGTGTTATTTTGTCTGTAATTAAATATCTCATGTTTTTTCTCCTTTCTTTTTCTAAGTGCTATCATATTACCATGTCTTTTTTTAGTTGTCAACTAGTTTTGTCAATTATGATTAAGAAAATTTTTTTCAAAATAACGTATGTGTTGATAAAAGATGAAGTCTTTTTGTTATTATAATATTCCATATACTTTATTTTTTATTTTCATTTTCTATCCTGTCATCTACCATTTTTATTGATTCTTGTAATAATTTTTCCAAATCATTTATTGGTTTTTTATTGTAATCTAGTTCGTATAACCAGTCTAGATATTTTGTTTTTTGGTGCATGGTCTGGTCTACCATAAATTACTTTTTTGGTAGGTAGCCAGTAGCCAAATTCTACATTTGTAGTAAATCCTGCCATATCTGGCAGACTTCTTGGTACCCAGAATGTGATTACGGTTGCTTCTGTTAAGGCCATTCTTTCCCAGAGTGCTTGATCTGTATAATCTTCTTTAGGATGCCAAGTAGAATATTCTGGTACATATACTATACCATCAAAATTTAATTTTTCTAAAATTTCACACGCTTTCTTTCTCCACGAAATTTGGTTTTCTCCTCTTGGCGTTGGTCCTGCTAAAAAGATTGATTTTTTTCCTGTAATTACAGGTTGGTCTGAATAGTTTATTTGCATATTATTTACTCCTTTGATATTTTATTTTGAATACTATTTTTTATGTTTTGTATATTGTTTCACCCAGGGTTCTATTGTTTTTTCTTCTATTTGCAAATTTCCTCGTCCTGTTCCTAGGTTATGATTTATTTTCCTTGCACCGTGAAAATCGCTTCCTCCACTCATATATAATCCTTTTTCTTTACATAAACTCACAAGATAATTTGACTGCTCTTTAGTAAATGTTGTATAAAAACATTCTAATCCATCTAATTTATAGTTATCAAGTATATCTAAAAGGCTATTTGCTATATTAGGTGAATAGGCAAAAGTATGGGCAAGGAAAGCAAGTCCTCCAGATTCATGAATCATCGCAATTGCTTTTTCTAAACTAGGAAATAGTGATGACTCATCTACATATAAACGACTCTTTGGATTATAGATTTCATTTCGAGTAAAGCTGCTAGCTTCCTCTTTCGACTTTTCTTCTAAAAATAGGCGATTATTTTCTGAATGACTTTTTATTTCTTTCCAGAATGATACTCTGCAAGATTCTTTTTGGGGATTAAACTCAATATTTTCTTCATCAAAAATAACACCAATCTTTTGATATTGTTTCTTTATTAAATTATACTCTTGTATCTGTTTTTCTTCAAAAGTTAAGACACTTTCCTTTAGTAATTCTTTCATCATATCTAAATTGAAATTATATCCTAATACTTCTATTGTTTCACCATGATATGTTGTTGTTATCTCTATTCCTGGAATAATCATTCCTTCAAATTTGCCTCTTATATTTGGATTTTTTAATTTTTCATAAGCACCTACCGTATTGTGATCTGTAATAGAGATTATCGTTAACTTTTTCTGCTGTGCTTTTTCTAGTAATTCTTTTGGTGTAGAAGTACCATCTGAATATGTTGTATGCGTATGGATATCAATCATTTTTGTTCTCACTTTCTAATTGTTTTATATTATCTATATTTTAATAATTTCATTTATTTTTTATTGCTCTTTTGATAGTGATTTCAGAATCAAAGACTTCATCAATTCTTTCACTACCGAGACTAGCAAGCCACATTTTAAAAGGTTTTGCTTTAGGGCTTGGAATTGATTCAATTAATCTTAATATTCCTTTGGTATCTAGTGTATCAGTTTCTCGTAATTTTCTATCTTGTACTTTAAGTTTCAACTGTACACATTTTGTGGACAGTTCACTTTGTTCTTCTTCACTCATTCTTTTTTTTAACATATTCCAATAGTTTCTTGGATTATTACTATCCGTTAGAGCAGCGACTACATCCACAACACGAAAATAGTACTCTTCTTTTTTCTATCCCAGATGCTTCTTATTTCATTTCCTTCGAATAGATTAGAGATTGTTTCTATTTTGTTATTCATATCTTTACCACTTTTCTATATTTATTATTAGAAAAAAGTTGGTAATTTCCTTTAAAATTTTAGTTTTTTATTCATTTCTTTCTATTGGACAGGTGGTACATCGAAAAGCTCCGCCAAGTTTTGCGGTTTCTTCCATCTCTAATGGTATTGTTTTAATATGTCTTTTTTCTATTTCTTTTTTGATGCGTTTATGATTAGAATTTATTATTATCGTTTTCGGATTAATTACAAAAACATTGGTTCCTAGTTCAAATTGTTCTTGTTCTGTAAGTGTAATTTTATCAAATTTATCTAGTAATTTGTAAGAGTCTTCTTCTAATCCTTCTTTATAGATGATTGCTATATTAGGATTAATTATTGTAAATACAACATCTAGGTGAAGAAATTTTTCTTTTAATTTTAATGGGATGATTGTGTAACTCTCATCTAGTACACTTTTTAAAAAATCAACTCCATCCATGGTTGTTCTTTCACTGATTCCAACATAGATTGTTTTGTTATCTACTAAAACGTCTCCACCTTCTAGATAGATATCTTCTGGTACTTTAATTATATTTTCTTTATCAATTGTATTTATAATATGGTTCCAACCTTTGATGGCAGCTTTTCTGTTTTCTTTTCTCATATTTGAAATAAAGAATTTATTTCCTATTACAAAAGCTAAATCTCTAGTAAACATCTGACCTTTTGCGTCTTCTACTTGATTTGCTATTAAAATATCAATATTATTTTCTTTTAAAGTATCCCAAAACCTATTTTGCTCTTCTAACATAATTTCTTTTTTAGGTATATTTTCTATTGCTGCATAGTGTTTGATCGTTTCATTATTCATTGCTAAACTTGCTGGATCATAATAGTTTGCACTTGCGACAATGACTTTTTGTAATTTTTCATACTCATTATTTACATTTACTTTCATTGTTCCTCCAACATTTATATTTCTGTTAATAATTCAGGAAATTCTTGATAGCCACTTTCTTTATTTAAATGTCCACCATTTGGTATAAGTTTCTGTTTTGTAGCAACAGCATCTGCAAAGGCTTTTTCTACTTCGTATTTTACATACGGATCGTTATCTGTGTAATAGCAGACGATATCACCGCAATAGTTTTTTACCTCTTCTAAATTATCTAAATACATACTTTTATTTACCGTATCATAGTCTTTATCGATTCCAAGATAGTTATTGAAACCACAGACAAAAACTAATTTTTTTACTTTTAAATTATTTTCAATTAAGAATTTTGTAATAAATACTGGTGCAATAGAATGGGCAAATATTGTTGTTTCTTCTGTTAATATTTTAGCATCCATATAGGTTTTCAATAATTTAGACCAGTTTTCATAAGTTTGAAATCCAACTCCTGATGGAAAGTCTGGAGTATATACTTCTAGATTCTTTTTTTCTAGTTCTCCTCTTAAATATGGAATCCAGTTTGAGAATGGACTAGCAAAGCTTCCATGGATAATTAAGTAATTATTTCTTTTCATTTTCATTTTACCTTTCTATTACATTGCTTTTTAATTTTTCTATATTTTGTCGTAGTGATAAAAGATAAGGAATATTACTTGTTAATTCTACTCCGTCTAATTCTTTTATGTTAGGGTCTAATGGCAATATTTTTTGGTCATATATTTTTTGATTTAGTAGTGTGTCTAAATCATCTATTTTATCTGCTACATAGTTTTCAAAATAATATAGAGTCCAAACATTTTTTCTTTTGGAATATTTTAGTTCAAAGATTGGTAATAATTCATCTCCTATATGAACACTCTTTAAATTAAATGTTCTTTTATACTCATCTAATAAAGTTTTTATTCTTACGGATTTAGCGTTTTTCTTCTCTATTTCATATATTTTATGATATATCTTTTGGTATTCTTCTATTAGTTCTCTGTAAGTTATATTTTCTTTTTCAAATCTATAATTATCCATTGTAAATTTATGTTTTTGTTCATAAAAAGGGTATAGTGTGTTCCAAGTATCTGGATTGGTATTATAAACAAGAATCCCTGATTTTCCATTTATATTTACATTTGTATAAAGATTTATAGCGCTATCTAATCTAGTAGGAAGAATTTCTTTTGGTACTTTTTCATCTAAAATATCTTTAGTAATAATCATGAGTTTTTCACTCCTTTATTGTTTTACTTGATACCATATTTGAACAATATCCTCTTCTTCTTTTACTACTTTTTCTAATTGTAATTCTTTTTCTAGATACTTTCCTTCAAAAAGATTGATTCCTTTTGTTAAAAGATAGGGATTATAGTTAATAATAATTCTATTTGCTAGATTATTTTCTAAAAATAAGGTGTTGGTATGTGCTCCTCCTGATACGAATATTTTATTTAGATTTTTTTCTTTACATACTTTTTTAAATTCTTCTAAGGAGTTTACATAAATTACATTTTTATAAGTTGAGTAATTTTGTGTCTTAGAAAAGATAATTACTATTATATCTTTTAAATCATTTATATAGTCTTCTCCCCAGGATATCACATTTTGAAATGTTTTATTTCCCCAGACTAGGCAATCATATTCCTTTAAAAAATCTAGCATAATTTGGTAATTTCTTTCTGATAAAAAGTCTTCACTACCTTCTTTTGTTGCGATTAATCCATTGATAGATGCTGCCATTTCTATTGTTACTTCCATCCTTATTTCACCTCTTTTAATTATCGTCTTATCATTCCACCATGACATTTTAAAGTATATATTTTTTTGTTTTCTTTTTCGATTGTTTCTTCTCCCTCAAAGTTTGTTAGGTCTCCTGTTACTTCAAATGTATATTTGTAACCTTGATTTTCAAATTCTTTAGGTCCTCTTACTGGAATAGTATCATCTTGTCCTACTTGCATTAATGCTGGTCTTAGTGCATTATCCATTGCTTCTTCACTTAAGCTTTCATCTAATGTTCTTCCATAATATACCATTCCCCAGATGGGAGTGTCTTCTTGTTGATATACTACTTCTTGTCCCTGAAAGTCTGTTCCACCAAAGTAAGTATCGTGATAAGCCCACTTGTCTTTTATGTATTCATAGTCACGGGAACCTCTTCTAGTAGAATTTACTTTTGGTGCCGTTTCATTTGCGTAAGTTTCTTTTTTAGCTTCTATTAAGAAGTTATGTAAATCTATTAACTCTTGTTCTTTCAATAATCTATCTAAGTCATATACTCCTGATGGCGTTTTATCTTTCATCATCTTTGCTATTTCTAATACATTTTCTGCAAGTTCTTTAAATCCTACTACTCGGCATTCTAAATTATCTACTTTCCAATCATTAATTAATTCATCATACTCTAAATAAGAATTGATATTTACCTTTTTCCCTGTTTCATCTAATACACGTTTTGCGACTACTTTTGCAGTTTCGCTTGGAACTTTTTTCGTTTTATAATGAGTTTCAATTAATTCGAATGATTCTTTTTCACTTTTCTTTGCATATTCTACTACTTCATCGATAAACTTTTTTACATCAAATCTAAAATTACCACCTCTAAAGACAGGGATGATGTTTGATGCTTCTTCAAAACGTTTCATTTGTTCCTCGGTAAGTCCTGCCGTTCCTATTACGATAGGCTTTTTTACTTTTAGTGCAAAGTCTAAGACTTTATCAAAACTATCTTTATGAGAAAAATCGACAATCACATCGAAATCTTCTTTTATATACTCTAATTCATCATAATTATAATAATTGGTGTTGCTTCTAGATAGTCCAGCAGTGATTTCTACAGTATCACTATTTTTTGCTAGTTCTAGTGCCTCTCTTCCTGTTCTTCCCGTAATTCCACTCCATAATATTTTTACTTTTTCCATATATTTTTCCTATCTTTCCATTCATCTTTCTTTTATTATTTTTCAATTATAATTTCTATATTCTTACTATTATCACTTGCTTTTGTAAAAGAATAATTTTCATATAACTGGTATTTGAAATTATGCTTTTTTAGTATATTTTCTAGTTGCCTTAGTTTATATATTTGAAACTCATGTGTATCCTGATATATTTTACCGTCAATCATATATGTAATTTCTGTTTTTTCTTTAAAAGTTGTACTATCAAATGTCCACTTCATGATTCGTTTGTAATTGTTTACTGTTGTTTCTTTTTCTCCGCTTTTCCTGCCATTATGTAAATCGATAATTAGTACTCCATTTGTATTTAAATATTCGTACCAGTGAAGTAGCGCTTCTTCTAATTCTTGTTCGTTAGTTAAATGATTAAAAACAGCAAACATAGAAATAATGGCATCATATTTTTTATGAGGTTTAAAATCTAATAAATTTCCTTGATAGAGAGTACCCTTTACTCTTGTTTTAGCAACATCTAACATTCCTTGATTTAAATCAATGCCTTCTACTTGGTAATTTTTTTCTTCTAAGTAATGCATATGAAGTCCAGTACCACAACCTATATCTAATATGGTTTTTCTTTTATTTATTAAATTTTCTAAAAAAGTTGATTCTTTATCATAGTTTTTCTTTTTATAAAACAAATCATAATACTTTGCCATTTGTTGATATTCCATTGTTTTCTCCTTATTTCATTCTATCTTGTTTTACTTTGTTTCCTTTTCTATCCATTGTAAATACTCATTTAGACCTTCTTTTATTTCTTCTGCAAAAATTTCTGGTACTTCATAGGAATGAAGTTTTCTTATTTCTTGTTCTACTTCTTTATATAAAGATTCTTTTGTTTTCATTTCTAATAAATATTCATGTGATGTTTCTATTTGGTTATTCCACCAGTAAGATGATGATATTTCTTTTTGTTGAACACTACTTACTAGTCTTTTTTCTAATAACGATTTTGTTATTTTGTTAGCTATTTCTTTGCTGTCGATTGCGGTTTTTATATTGTAGTATTTAGTCATTTAACTTCCTCTTTTCTATCGATATTATAACAAACATTCTATAGAAAAAACAGTTCTTAGAACTGTTAATTGGTAAAATGACCGAATTTTGCTTTTTCTTCGTAGCAAGTATGGTACAAATCTAGGTCTTTGATGATATTTTTTGGAGTACATTCTTCGTATAGTGATGGTTCCACTTTGATATTTCCTTTATTGCTGTCGATATAGATTGCTAGTGGATGTGTTACTCCTATTGCGTAACTTAATTGAACTGTGCACCATTCTAGATTGTATTTTTTTAAGTATCGTTTTGCTAATTCTCTTGCTTTATAAGCAGCACTTCTATCTACTTTTGATGGATCTTTTCCACTAAAGGCTCCCCCTCCAACTTTGGCGAAGGAATGGTAGCTATCTACTACTATTTTTCTACCTGTAAGTCCAGCATCTCCATCAAATCCTCCTATTAAGAATTTTCCTGTAGGGTTAATTAGAAATTCCTCTACTTCTATATTGTAACTATTGCAGATTTCACGACATTTTTCTTTGATTTTATCATCCATTTCTTTTCGATGTTGTTCATCATTTTGATAGGAAATAGTAAAGTATTTTATCTTTTGTAATTTCATGTTGTCATCATAATATCCTGTGATTTGAGCTTTACCATCGGGATAAAGATAAGAACATTTTTTTCTTTCTTCATCATACCATTTACTTAGCTTTTGTAATATGACTTGAGCAGTTGGAAGTAGTTCTTCCGTATCGCTACAAGCAAATCCAAACATCATACCTTGGTCTCCTGCTCCTCCTACTTCATCATTGGTTCCTAAAGCGATATCTTTACTTTGTTGTCCTATGTTGTTTACAATCTCATATTTATTGTGATAGCCAATGTCTTTTAATACTCTATTTACTACTTTTTCTATATCAACTGTAGCAGATGATGTTATTTCTCCAGTAATAAATATTTTTCCTTTTCCACCTAGTACTTCAATTCCACATCTGGCCTTTTTATCCTCCTTTAGATATGCATCTAATAGAGCATCACTAATTTGATCACAGACTTTGTCTGGATGTCCACGAAATACAATTTCGTTTGAATATAATTTCATTTTCTACTCCTTTCTTTATCATGAAACGATATAAAGAAAAAGACAGGTTTGAAACCTGCCATTTGATCCTTATCATACGGCTTTAGCACCTAATCTAATAGGTTGCTGTAGTATCATCGGGCCAGTCCCTCCACTACTCTTTATAAGGTTTCATCAATAGTATTATAGCACAACTTTTTTCTTCCGAAAGTGCATTTGTCATTATTTTTATTTATTTCATTAAAATCTTAACGAAAATTTTATCTTCTATATTTTGAATTAGAACTAGTATATTAACTGATTCTTTTATTACTACTATTTTGATGATTTCTAATATTGTTCCTATAAAAAGAAAGTATAAGAATTGTTCTACATTTGTTGGAATTAAAGGAATATAGTCTGGAGTAGTTTTTCCAGCATATATAAAAAGTGTTAGAATTGCCCAGAGAAGCGTAAGGCCTATGATACAGTCTAGAAGTCCATCAAATGCGTTAATTATGACAAGAATGACAAAGACAATTGCTTTTAAGAAGAAAAATATAATACTATTTATTATTACTAATATTGATTTTATTATTTTAACTAGTTTTTTATCTATTCCATTTTTTAGATAATTCATGAAAAATTGCCATCTAGTGATGTAACTTTCTTTATATTCTTCTTTATAATTCTCAGTTTTTGTATAATAGGTTTCGTTTGGATTTTTTGAGTATTGCTTCGAATGATCAATATCATTTAGTAATCTGTCATACTCTTTTCTTTTTTCGTCATTTAGTAATGTTGATTTTGCTTCGTTTAAACTTATAATTATTTGATTTGCATCTTTAGATTTATTTACATCTGGATGATATTTTTTTGCCATCTCACGATAGGATTTTTTTATTTCTTCTTTGGTTGCATCTCGTTTTATACCTAATAACTCATAAAAGTCCATCATATTATATTACCTACTCTTTCTTCTTTTTAAGGAAAGATTTTATATATGCTTATATTATCATATTTTTTGGAGAATGCAATCTAGAATTGTTGTTGAAAATCATATAATTTGTTATATAATAAAAAAAAGAAATGAGGTTATACTTATGATGGAATATAGACCTTGGTCTTCTGATGTTTTAAATCCTATTATTCAGGAATCGAATAAAAAACTTCCTATTTTAGATATTCAGTTGGGCGGTGCTTGTAATTTGGGATGTATTTATTGTGATACTCCTAAATATCATTCTCCATGTGATGTAGATTTAGAGTCCATTAGAAAAATGAATTATGATGGTGATATTTCTTGGATTTATGTCTGTGGATTGGGAGAACCTACTGCTTCTAGGAATCTTTATCATTTAAAGCAAATATTAAAATTATGTAAAGAGCAAAAGATTGGTTTATCTATGTTTAGTAATATTTTAAACTTTGATGAAGAGTTATTTAGTTATGTTGAGAATGGAACGTTACATATATTGTTTAAAATGGATACTTTTGAAAAGGAGAAAGCTAAATATTTATATGGAGCAACAGATTCGAAAGTTAATAAAATGTATGAAAATTTACATATTTTAACTGCTATTAATCCTGTAGCTGATAACAAATCTAGCTTAGGAGCTTCTATTGTACCTACATCTGTTAATCAAGATGAATTAAGAGATTTGATAGATTTTTGTATGGAAAATAATATTTTTCCTTTGATTGGTCAGTTGGAAGATGCTGGTAAAGGTGCTAATATTTTTAGTCAATTAGAAGTTAAGAATGATATTTTATTATCGCTCAAAGATTATATTAGTAAAGAATATGGTCTGGATTATCAAATGCCTATTTGTCCAGCAACTATTTCTGCTGTACATATTACGAATCAAAATAAAGTAATTGTTGACGATACTACAGGTCTTTCTTGTCCTTGGTTTTGGTTAGGAGAACCAAAGCTAAGAGAATTAGGAGATATTAGAGAAAAGTCCTATGACGAAATTGTACAGAATATTTTAACATATCGCCAAGAAAAGTTTTCGCAAGTATTAAAGATAGAGAAAAATTTATCTTCCTACCCTTTTGGTGGTTGTGGTGGTGATGCTAAACAGTTATTAAAAACATATATTAGTTTAAGGAGATGAGCCTATGTTACAGAAAGATGCTATTAATAAGAAGACATATAACGCTATTGCGGATATATACGTAGAAGAAGCAACTTTAGATCATGAAGATAAGAGTTATATCGATTCTTTTCTAGAAACAATTTTTGGAAACAAAATATTAGATTTAGTTTGTGGACCTGGTGTTTTATCAAAATACTTATCTGATTTAGGTTATGATGTTACCGGTGTTGATTTTGCAGAACAAATGATTTCTATTGCTAGAGAGTTAGTACCTAATGCTAATTTTATTGTTTCTGATATTGCTAATTTAGAATTAGATGATAAATTTGATGGTATTGTACTTGCACATTTTTTAGTTCATTTTAGTGAAGAAGAAAATATCCAAATATTAAATAAGCTACATACACTTATGAATCCAGAAGCATCTTTATTTGTTCAATTTTCTGCCAATTTAGCACCTGGTATTCAGGATGAACCTTTAGATGATACAGGAGAGTTAAAAATGTGGAGATATTCCTATGATGAAGATAGTATGTGGCAATTATTAGATAGTTGTAACTATGATACTGTTTTTTCTGAAACGAAAGGACATATTGTTACGATGATATCAAAAGCTAGAGTAAAAGAAAAATCACTAAATCATCGTTAGTGATTTTTTGTTAGTAAAACTTTTTTATGAGACTTTCGAAAAAGTTGTGTAAATGGTAATTTTTACCTTCCGCACGAGGCATCAAAATGATGTCTCTTTTTCTTCATTATAACAGGTAGTAAAATC